>DATCJJ010000142.1:0-58240 GCA_036562845.1 Gaiellaceae bacterium
TTTCCAGCGCGGCGAGTTCCTGACCGCGTACACGCCGTACCAGCCCGAGATGAGCCAGGGCGTGCTGCAGGCGATCTTCGAGTACCAGACCGCGATCTGCGAGCTCACCGGCATGGACGTCTCGAACGCCTCCGGCTACGACGGCACGACGGTCACCGCCGACGCGTGCTTCATCGCGAAGCACGCGACGAACCGAGCGAAGGTCGTCGTCACCGAGGCGACGAACCCGCAGGTGCGGCAGGTCGTGAAGACGTACGCGCCGGGCTTCGGGCTCGAGGTCGTCGAGGTGCCGCACAGCGGCGGGGCGACGGATCCGGATGACGTCCGCCGCGCAGCGGAGGACGCAGCGGCGGTCATCTTCCAGCAGCCGAACGTCTTCGGCTGCCTCGAGCCGGCGCCCGAGCTCGCGGCGGCGGCCGGGGACGCGGGCGCGCTTCCGATCGTGCACGTCGACCCGTTGTCACTCGGCGTCCTCGAGGCGCCGGGCCGGTACGGCTGCGCGATCGCGCTCGGCGAGGGACAGGCGGCGGGCAACTTCCCATCCTTCGGCGGGCCGCACTACGGCTTCCTCGCTGCGCGACAGGACTACATCCGCCGCATGCCGGGCCGGATCGTCGGCGAAACAATAGACGCCGCTGGCAGGCGCGGCTATGTCCTCACCCTGCAGACGCGCGAGCAGCACATCAGGCGCGAGAAGGCGACGTCGAACATCACGACGAACCAGACGCTCCTGGCGCTCGGAGGCCTCGTCTACCTGACGTGGCTCGGGCCGCAGGGATTGCGCGAGGTGGGGGAGGCCTGCCTCTCGCTCGGGGCCTACGCGAAGCAGCAGCTGGCAGCGCGCGGGCTCGAGCCGTTGTTTTCAGAGCGGACAACATTCAAGGACTTTGCCGTGCGCGTCGGACGGAACGCACGCGACGTCGTGCGGGCGGCGCGCGAGCGCGGCGTGCATCCCGGCTACGCGCTCGGCCGCGACTACGAGGGGATGGACGACGTGCTCCTCGTCGCGGTCACCGAGAAGCGGACGCCGGCGGAGATCGACCGGCTCGTCGACGTCCTCGCGGAGGTCGCAGGCGCGTGAAGCTGATCTACGAGAAGTCGCAGCCGGGCCGTCGCGCGTCGGCGATTCCGCAGCACGAGGGGATGCCCGCGCCGGAGATCCCCGAGGAGCTGCGCCGCGCCGACCCCCCGCGGCTGCCGGAGGTGCACGAGCTCGAGCTGCTCCGGCACTTCACCGAGCTCTCGTCGCGGAACTTCGGCATCGACACCGGCTTCTATCCGCTCGGCTCCTGCACGATGAAGTACAACCCGCGGATCAACGAGCGCCTCGTGACGCTCCCCGGCTTCGCGAACCTCCATCCGCTGCAGGACGAGGAAGGCGCGCAGGGAGCGCTCGAGCTGATGTGGAGGCTGCAGGAGATTCTCGCGGAGGTGACGGGGCTCGATGCCGTCTCACTGCAACCCGCGGCGGGCAGCCAGGGTGAGCTGACCGGGCTGATGCTCGTGCGCGCCTACTTCGAGGAGCGGGGCGAGTCCGAGCAGCGGCGCAAGGTCGTCATTCCCGACACCGCGCACGGGACGAACCCGGCTTCCGTGACGATGGCCGGCTACGAGGTCACGCCGGTGAAGACCGATCCGCGCGGGAACATCGACGTCGCCGACCTGCGCGAGAAGGTCGACGGGCACACGGCCGCGCTGATGCTCACGAACCCCTCGACGCTCGGCCTCTTCGACGAGAACATCGAGGAGATCGCGCAGATCTTCCACGGCGCGGGCGCGCTCATGTACTACGACGGCGCGAACCTGAACGCCGTCTGCGGGATCTCGCGGCCGGGCGACATGGGTTTCGACATCGTCCACATCAACCTGCACAAGACGTTCAGCCAGCCGCACGGGGGCGGCGGACCCGGCGGCGGGCCGATCGCGGTGCGCGACATCCTCGAGCCGTTCCTCCCCGTCCCGGCTGTCGTGCGCACGAACGAGACGACGTTCGGCCTCGACCTCGACCGCCCGAAGTCGATCGGCAAGGTGCGCGGGTTCACGGGGCCCTTCGGAGTGTTCGTGCGCTCGTACGCGTTCATCCGGATGTTCGGCCCGCGCCTGCGCGAGATGTCGGAGGCGGCCGTCCTGAACGCGAACTACATGCTCGCGCGGCTGAAGGACGCCTACGAGCTGCCGTTCGACCGCCTGTGCATGCACGAGTTCGTGCTCAGCGCGCGCAACCTGAAGCGCGAGCACGGCGCGACCGCGACCGACGTCGCAAAGCGGCTGATGGACTACGGCTTCCATCCGCCGACGGTGTACTTCCCGCTCGTCGTCCCCGAGGCGCTGATGATCGAGCCGACGGAGACCGAGTCGAAGGAGACGCTCGACGCCTTCTGCGACGCGATGCTCGCGATCGCGAAGGAGGCGGCCGAGGAGCCCGAGCTGCTCAAGGAGGCGCCACACCATCGGCCCGTTCAACGGCTCGACGAGGTTCGGGCGGCGAAGCAGCCGGTCGTCAAGTACGGGTTCGAGGATCATCCACGGCTCGAGCCGTCTCGCGAGCCGGTGGCTGCGGATGCGCCGAAGGGGGTATAGGTCCGAGCATGAACATTCTCGATCGCATCGCAGCCAAGCTCACACGCCGCACGGAGTCGACGGCGGTCGCCGTCGGCGCCACCGACGGTCCCGGCCCGACGCAGGCGCCGAACGCCGCCGCGAACGCCGTCGCCGTCGAGAAAGTCGAGGAGGACACCACCGCGGAGACCGGTCAGCGCGACGACTGAAGCGGCAGCCGCGTCGCAGGCTTGACGCGCGCCTTCGGCGCCGCCGCCAGCTGTCCGCACGCTGCCTCGATGTCGCGGCCGCGCGTGAGCCGGACCGTCACCGGCACGTGCGCGCGCTCCAGCTCCGCGCGGAACGCCGCGATCGCGGCACGCGACGAGCCGTCGTACATCCCCGTCGGGTTGTAGGGGATGAGGTTGACCTTGAAGTCGTCGGGGCCGAGCAGGTCACCGAGCTTCCGCGCCTGCTCGACGGAGTCGTTGACGTCGGCCAGCATCACGTACTCGACGAAGACTCGGCGGTTCACGCGCGCCGCGTGGCGACGGCACTCCGCGATCACGTCGGCCAGCGGATAGCGCTCGTTGACCGGCATGATCGCCGACCGCAGCTCGTCGGTCGGCGCGTGCAGCGACAACGCGAGCCGGATCGGCTCGTCCACCTCGTCGACGAACCGCGTCAGCCCCGGGAGCCAGCCGACGGTGGAGATCGTCGTGCGGCGGTACGTGATCCCGAGCTGCGGCAGGCGCCGCGCTGCGCCGAGCACCTCGTCGAGGTTGAGCATCGGCTCGCCCATCCCCATGAACACGGCATGGTCGACCTCGGTCGCGCGACGGAAGTGCAGTGCCTGGTCGAGGATCTCCGACGCAGTCAGGTTGCGGCCGAACGCCATCTGCCCGGTCGCGCAGAACGTGCACGTCAGCGGACAGCCGGACTGCGACGAGAGGCAGAGCGAGCGGCGCCCGTCGCGGTAGTGCATCAGCACGGCTTCGACTGGATGGCCGTCGTGCGTGCGGAAGAGGGTCTTCACGGTCCCGTCGCGCGACTCGCGCTGCGTCTCGACGGTCAGCGTCGAGAACGGCACGGCCGCGTCGAGCTCGTCGCGGAGCGCGCGGGGGAGGTTCGTCATCGCGCCGTAGCCGGCGGCGCCGCGCGCCGTCCACTCCCAGACCTGGGAGGCGCGATACGCGGGCTCGCCGCGCTCGCGGAGCGCGGTCTCGAGGCGGGTCAGGTCCATTCCTTGACAGCGTACGCTATCAAGATGCAAACTCCCCGCATGGATGAGCATTTCACGTTGCCGTTGCCACCTCCTCCGGACATCCTCTACGTCCGCGGGCCCCAGGAGGGCCGCGAGCACGAGGACATCATGTTCCGCAAGGTGCCGAACGACGTCGCACGTCGCTTCCGCGCCGCCGCGGGCGGGCGCGCGCTCACGCACGCGCAGTACCTCGCGGCGCTCGTCGAGCTGCACGAGTCGCTGCGCCGGCGCGCCGACGACGGCGACGAGTCGGCGCGCGCCGAGCTCGAGCGGCTCGGCCTGCAGAGCGTCACGGTCTGACCAATAAGCTCGGCCTGATGGCCGTGCACGAGGGCTTCCGCACGACAGCCGGTGGGTTGCGTGACTGCTTCCCGCTGCGCCTCTACCAGAAGGCGAAGCGGCTCGGCGTCTGGGATCCCGCTGCGTTCGACTTCGCGCAGGATCGCCGCGACTGGCAAGGCCTCGACGAGCTGCAGCGCGAGACGGTCCTGTCGCTGACGTCGCTCTTCGTGGCCGGCGAGGAGGCGGTGACACTCGACCTCCTGCCGCTCGTGATGGCGATCGCACGCGACGGACGGATCGAGGAGGAGCTGTACCTGACGACGTTCCTCTTCGAGGAGGGAAAGCACACGGAGCTGTTCTCGCGCTTCCTGTACGACGTCGCGGGCGGGCCCACCGATCTCGATCGTTTTCACGTCCCGTCGTACCGGAAGCTCTTCTACGAGGAGCTGCCGGCGGCGATGGAGCGGCTGCTCACCGACTCGTCCGCGGAGGCGCTCGCGCGCGCGTCGGTCACCTACAACATGATCGTCGAGGGCGTCCTCGCCGAGACCGGCTATCACAGCTATCACGAGTCGCTCGCGGCGAACAACCTGATGCCGGGGCTCTGCGACGCGCTCGTCGAGATCAAGCGCGACGAGTCGCGGCACATCGCGTACGGCGTCTACCTCTTGAGCCGGCTCGTCGCGGAGGACGCGGCGGTGTGGGAAGTGATCGAGGCGCGGATGCAGGAGCTCTTCCCGCACGCGCTCGGCGTCGTGACGGAGACGTTCGACCGGTACGAGGACGGGATCACCCCGTTCGGGCTCGAGATGTCGACGTTCACGGAGTTTGCGACCGCGCAGTTCGGCAAGCGCTACGACCGCATCGCGCGCGCACGCGGCAAGACGTTCGAGGAGATCGACCAGGAGGCCGGCGAGTGATCGACCTGCGCAGCGACACGCTCTCGAAGCCGCCGGCAGAGATGCTCGCTGCGATGGCCGCCGCCGAGATCGGCGACGAGCAGTACCGGGAGGATCCGACCACGAACGAGCTGCAGCGCCGCATGGCGGAGCTGCTCGCGCACGAAGCCGCGCTGTTCGTCCCGACGGCGACCATGGCGAACCAGATCGCGCTGCGCGCGCAGACGACGCCGGGCTCGACGCTCGTCGCGGAAGAGCGCACGCACACGATCGTCTTCGAGGCGGGCGGGCCGGCGATCCATTCGGGCCTGATGGTTCGCGCGTTGCGCGGCGAGGCCGGCCGGCTGACGCCGGAGCAGATCGAGGAGGAGCCGGACCTCGGCCGCGGCGGCATCGTCGTGATCGAGAACACGCACCGCAGCTCGGGCGGCCGCATCTGGCCGCTCGACGAGTTCCGCGCCGCGGTCGAGGCGACGCACGACAGGGGTGCGATCCTCCATCTCGACGGCGCGCGGCTCTTCAACGCGAGCGTCGGCGCCGGGCTCCCTCCGAGCGCGTGGGCAGGCCTGGCCGACTCCGTCACGATCTGCTTCTCGAAGGGCCTTGCCTGCCCGACCGGCGCGATCCTCGCCGGCAGCGCCGAGATGATCGACCGCGCCTGGGAGTCCAAGTTCCTGTTCGGCGGCGCGCTCCGGCAGTCGGGCGTGCTCGCGGCCGCGGCACTCTACGCGCTCGATCACCAGGTCGAGCGGCTTGCCGACGACCACGCGCGTGCCCAGCGGCTCGACCCGGAGGCGGAGACGAACTTCGCGACGATCGAGAATCGGCCCGGACTGAAGGAGCAACTCCGTGAACGGGGCCTCCTCGTCGGCGACCTCAGGCCCGGCTGGCTGCGCGCGGTGACGTACCTCGACATCACCGACGACGACGCCGACGAGGCGGCCGCGATCCTGAGCGAGGTCCATGCCCACGCCTGAGCTGCTTGCGGCCGAGCTCGAGCGTCGCGTCGCGCGCGAGCAGCGCGACAAGCGGCTCCCGAGCATCACCGCCGCGGTGCTTCGCGACGGGGAGACCGTCTGGGAAACAGCGGTCGGTGACGGCGCGACGCCCGACACGCAGTACCGCCTCGGCTCGATCACGAAGACCTTCACCGCCGCGGCGATCATCCAGCTCCGCGACGCGGGAAAGCTCGATCTCGAGGATCGCCTCGACGCGCACGTCGAGGCCGCCGCGCACGCGCCGACGATCCGCCGCCTGCTCTCGCACACGTCCGGCCTGCAGCGTGAGACGCACGACGACGCGTGGCTCGAGCAGCGGTTCGCGTCGGTGCCCGAGCTGCTCGAGACGCTCGACCGGGCGGAGCACGTGCTGCCGCCCGGCGCACGCTTCCACTACTCGAACCTCGCGTTCGCGCTCCTCGGCATCGTCGTCGAGCGCGTCAGCGGCGTCCCGTACCGGGACTACGTCGAGCAGCGGCTGCTTCAGCCGGTCGGCCTGACGCGCACGAGCTTCGATCCCGATGCGCGGGCGGCAAAGGGCTATCTCGTGAAGCCGTACGTCGAGGGTGTGTGGGACGAGGCGCCCGTCGAGACCGGTGCGTGGATCGCGGCGGGGCAGATGTGGGGCACGGTGGGCGACCTCTGCCGGTGGGCGGCGTTCCTCGCCGAGCCGGACGAATCGGTCCTCGCCAAGCGGTCGGCCGAGGAGATGCGGACGGTGCAGGCGATCGCCGACCACACTCGCTGGACGGCCGGGTACGGGCTGGGTCTGCAGCTCGCGCGCGACGGCGACCGGATCGTCGCGGGGCACGGCGGCTCGATGCCGGGCTTCATCGCGTTCGTCGGGGTCTCGCCGACCGACAAGGTCGGGGCGGCCGTGCTCACGAACTCGAGCACCGCGCGCGTCGACGAGCTCGGTCTGAAGCTGATCGCAACCACGGTCGAGCAGTGGCCCGTTGCGCCCGAGCCGTGGCGTGTCGAAGAGCCGCCGCCCGACGAGATCGAGCGGCTGCTCGGCATCTGGTACATGGAGGGCGACCAGATCGTCTTCCGCTGGCGCGCGGGAAAGCTCGAGGCGCAGTTCGCCGACGTGCCCGACTGGTCGCCGCCCGCCGTCTTCGAGCAGGGGGCGGACGGCCGCTGGCGCATCGTCTCGGGCTGGGAGCACGGCGAGGTCCTCCGGATCGAGGACGAGCGGCTGGTGCTCTCGGGCTACCCGATCACGCGCGAGCCCGGAACCTGGGTCTGAGTCCGGCGACGGGGGCCAACGCGAGCCCCGTCACCGTCGCCGGCAGCACGATCACCGCGTGCACGGCGAGCACGTATGCCGCGAGCTCCGGCCCGCCGAGCCCGATCCCGTGCGCGCCCGCGAGCGTCACGAGCTCGAAGCTCCCGAGCCCGGCGGCGACGCCGGGGACGGCAAGCGCGAGGTTGCCCGCGCCGACGAGGAGGAGGAGCGCGCCGAGCGAGAGCCCGAGCTCGAAGCCGTGGGCGAGTGCGCCGTACACGACGACGTCGGCGAACCAGATGCCGCCGGTCGTGAGCAGGGCGACGCCGAGTCCGTCGCTGTACTTCGCAAACCGCCTCCGCAGCGCGACCGCCCCGCCGAGGGCGATCGCCGCCGCGAGCCCGCCGCCGATCCAGACGAAGCCGCCGCCGGCGCCGCTGAGCAGCGCGCCGCCGGCGACGAGGATCGCAAGGACGAATCCGTCGAGGATCCGTTCCGCGACCATCGTCCCGGCGATCTCGAGGCGTCCCGCCCCGGTGAGCTTGTGGGCCGCCTCGACGCGGACGGCGTCGCCGCCGCGTGCCGGCACGAGGTTGTTGACGGCAGCGCCCGTGGTGAGCGCCGCGAAGAGGCGGGCGACGCCCGCCTGCGTCCCGCCGGCGGCGAGGAGCCCGCGCCAGCGGGCCGCGCCGAGCATGACGCCGGCCATCGTCGACCCGACGGCGGCGAGCAGCGAGGCGGCCGGCAGGGTCGCGAGCGCGGCGGCGAGCCGTTCCGGGTGGGCGACGGTCAGGAAGAGCGCGACGGCCCCGGCGGTGGCTGCGGTGAGCGCGGTCAGTCGGAGGGCCTTCATGCCTCCAGTCTCCGCCGCCGCCGGGCTCCCCCGCATTGGGGGCGACCCCAGACGTATCCCTACTCGTACTGCAGCGCTTCGAGCACGTTCAGGCGCCCGGCACGGCGCGCCGGGAAGATCGCGGCGAGGAGGCCGACGACGATCGCCGCCACGACGAACGAGATCAGCGTCCCCCACGGGATCGTGAACGCCGGGTAGTTGATCGCCTCGCCGACCATCCAGGCGAGGACGACGCCGAGCGGGATGCCGAGCGTGGCACCGAGCAGCGCGGTGACGACGCTCTCGTGGCGGATCATCCGGCGCACCTGGCGGCGGGTCATGCCGACGGCGCGCAGCATCCCGAGCTCCCGGGTGCGCTCGAACACCGTGAGCACGAGCGTGTTCACGATCCCGAAGAGCGAGACGATGATCGAGAGCGAGAGCAGGACGTAGAGAAGGTTGAGCAGCAGGGTCAGGCCCTGCAGCTGGTTCTTCTTGAAGTCGGAGATCGTCTGGATCTTCGCGTCCGGGAACTTCTGCAGCGCACGCTCGAGCTGTGCCGTGTTCGAGGGCGTGACGCCGCCCCGCATGTTCACGAGCGTGAAGAGGTTCGACGGCGTCGGGAAAGCGCGGTCGAACGTCTGCGTCGAGACGGCGAGATCCCCGAGATACGGCGCTCCCTTCGGCGGGGCATAGATCCCGCGGATCACGAGGCCCAGCGTGTGGCCGTCGGGCGTCTCGGCGGTGAGGCGCGACCCGGCGGCGAGGTGGTGCTTCTTCGCGTAGTCCTTCGAGACGAACGCGCCGTTCGCGCCGAGGTGCGCCGGTGTGTTCGTGTCACCGGCTGCCCATTTGTTGTGCATCACCGTCGGCAGGTTCGACTGCACGCCGGTGACCCCGATGCGCGAGCCGAAGACGCGGACGCGGCCTGCGCGCACCGACGAGATCTCGTCGACGCCCGGCACCTTCGCCAGCGCGTCGCCCGAGGCGACGCCGATCGGCGAGAAGTTGTCCTCGGCGGTGAGCGCGTAGTCGGCGATGAAGGTCTCGTTGACGCCGCCCTCGAAGCGCGTCTTCAGCCCGGCCGCCAGCACGCCCACGAGCGTGACGAGCGCCAGGCCGATCATCAGTGCGGCTGCGGTGGTCGCCGTGCGCGCCGGGTTGCGCATGACGTTGCCCCGGGCGAGGCCGCCCGCCGCTCCGCCGAACCGCACACCCGGCCACCCGAGGACGCGCGCGAGCGGCGGGATGAGCGTGGGGGCGAGGATCGCGACGCCGACGAACAGCGCCGCCGCGCCGATCCCGAGCGAGATCAGGCGCCACTTCGTCGCCAGCCCGCCTGCGAACAGGCCGACGAGCATGAGCGCGACGGACGCCGCGACGACGGCGAGCCCGCCGGGGACGCCGAAGCGCGCGAGCCGTGACGGCGGCAGGAGAGCACCTTCGCGCACGGCGGCGATCGGCGGCACGCGTGTCGCACGGATCGCCGGCAGCAGGCTCGCGACGAGCGTGACGAGGATGCCGACGACGAGCGCGACGACGATCGTGCGCGTCGCGAAGACCGTCCCCGCCTGCGGGAGGTCGATGCCGAACTTCACGAACAGCGCGTTGAGGCCCTTCGCAAGCCCGAGGCCGGCGAACAGGCCGATGATCGATGCGAGCGTGCCGATCACGAAGCCTTCGAGCAGCACCGAGCGGCGAACCTGGCGGCGCGTGGCGCCGAGGCTGCGCAACGTCGCGAGCTCGCGCGTGCGCTGCGCGATCGTGATCGACAGCGTGTTCGCGATCACGAACGTCCCGACGAACAGCGCCACGCCGCCGAACGCGAGCAGGAAGTAGTTGAAGATGTCGAGCGCGCCGCTCGTGTCCTTCGTCGCCTGCTGCGCCTCGGCCCGGCCGGTGCGCACCTGCGCCGTCGGCGGTAGCACCGGCTGTACCTCGCGCACGAGCTCCGCAGGCGTCACGTTCGGACGTCCGGCGATGCTGATCGAGTCGAGCTCGCCCTGCTTGTGGAAGATCCGCTGCGCCGTCGGGAAGTCGAAGATCGCCATCGTCGCGCTCCCGAGGGACGAGACGCCGCCGATCTTGACGATGGCGCTTATCCGGTACTGCTGCGCCGGGCCGAGGGCGATCACGCCGATCGACTGCCCGATGGCGTAGTGCTTCTTCCTCGCGGTGCTCTCGTCGATTCCGATCTCGTGCGGGCCGGACGGCCACGCGCCGGAGACGAGTGTGAGCGGGTTGAAGCGCTGGTCCCCGTGTGGGTGGACGCTGAACGCGAGCGCCGGCGCACCGTGCGTCCCGATCACCTTGCCGCCGCGGCCGACGAGCTTCGCCTGGTCGGCGATCCCACCCTGGGCCTCCGCCACGCCCGGCAGGCCGCGGATCTTGGCGAGCAGCGACTCGCGCAGGGCCGGGACCTCGTCGCCGTTGTTGGCGTTGCCGCCGATCGCGCTCTTGCCGGTGACGATCGCATCCGTGTTCTTGTAGACGGTCGTGAACACGGTTCCGAACGCGGCCTTGATCGTGTCGGTCAGGACGTACGTCCCGCTGACCATCGCGACCCCGAGCACGATTGCGATCGCGGTCAGCGCCGCGCGCAGCTTCCGTCCGAGCAGTCCTCGGAGCGCGACGCTGATCATGCGCCGAGGGTCGCCATCACGTCGAGCACCTCCGGCGCCGTTGCGCCGTGCAGCTGGCGCTCGATCAGCCCGTCCGCGAGGAACAGCACGCGGTCGGCGATCGAAGCCGCACGGGGCTCGTGCGTCACCATGACGATCGTCTGCCCGTACTCGTCGACCGAGCTCCGGATCAGCTCGAGGATCTCGCCGCCGGTCTTCGAGTCGAGGTTGCCGGTCGGCTCGTCCGCGAACAGGATCGTCGGGCGGGTGATCAACGCACGCGCGATCGCGACGCGCTGCTGCTCGCCGCCCGAGAGCTCGGACGGGCGATGGCTGCGCCGCTGGGCGAGCCCGACGCGCTCGAGCAGCTCGGACAGCCAGCGTTCCTCGGGCTTCGTGCCGGCGATCGAGAGCGGCAGGACGACGTTCTCCTCTGCGGTCAGCATCGGCAGCAGGTTGAAGAACTGGAAGACGAACCCGATGTGCTTGCGGCGCAGCATCGTGAGCGCGCGGTCGTCGAGCGTCGTGATCTCCTCGCCGGCGATCGTCACCGTGCCGCCCGTCGGCTTGTCGAGGCCGGCGAGGATGTGCATCAGCGTCGACTTGCCCGACCCAGACGGGCCCATGACGGCGACGAGCTCTCCGACCTTCACGTCGATCGAGACGCCGCGGAGCGCGTCCACAGCGGTGTCGCCCTCGCCGTACCGGCGCGTGACGTCGCTCGCGGACACGACGGTCCCCTCGTTCACGACCACGCGGTCAGGCTAGCCAGAACCAGACCGCGACTGCGAGGAAGGACGTCACCAGAACGCCACCCTCCCAGCGTCGCGAGCGGCCGTCGGCGACGAAGAGCGCGGTGAGGCCCACGGCTCCGGCCATCGCGAGGGTCTCCTCCCAGCGAAACGTGAGCGCGAGATGGTGCGAGAACGCGAGCGAGAGGAGCATCACGACGGGCGTGACGAGCAGCGCCACCTGCGCGCTCGACGAGATTGCGATCTCGCTCGCGAGCTTCATGTTCCCGTCGCGTGCGATCACGACGGCACCGCCGTGCTCGGCCGCGTTGCCGACGACCGCGACGACGATCGCCGCGATGAAGAACTCCGTTGCGCCGATCGCATTCGCGAACGACTCGAGCGAGTGCACGAGGATCTCGCTGATCACGGCGGTGAATGCGGTCGCAACGCCGAGCGAGGCAAGCGCGACCGGCAGCGACCAGGCGCTCTCGTGCGCCTCACGCCGCTCGGCCTCGGAGTGCCGCTTGAGGTTGCGGCCGGCGACGACGAGATACACGAGCAGCAGTGCGACCGACACGGGAATCGACGCGACGACGCCTACATGATGCGAATGGCCCGTCCAGCCGAGAATGACGACGGGGAGCACGATCCCGACCGCGGCAGCGCAGAGGCCGATCTGCACCCAGAGCGAGCGGCGGTCGAACTCGCAGCCGTCCTCGCCGACCACCTGAGAGATCCCGAAGACGAGAAGCAGGTTCGAGATGACCGAGCCGGCGAGCGACCCGAGCACGACGCCGAACAGCCCGTCGCCGACTGCGACGAGCGCGATGATCAGCTCCGGCGCGTTGCCGAAGCTCGCGTTGAGGTAGCCGCCGATGCCCGGGCCGGTGTGCTCCGCGGCATGCTCGGTCGACTCGCCGATCAGCCAGGCGAGCGGGATGAGCGCCGCCGCCGCCAGCACGAAGAGCGTCGTCTTGCCCGGGTGGGCGATCCGGTCGACGAGGATCGTCGCGGGCGCAAGGGCAAGCGACGCCCAGAGGATCCTGCGGGCCAAAGCCGGGGTAGCCTAACGACCCGTGCTCGAGGCAGTTCTCTTCGACTGGGGCGACACGCTCATGCAATGGGCGCCGGAGCCGGAGTTCCTCGACGAGGGGCACCGGGCCGGACTCGCGGCGATCGGCCGCGACGTCGATCCTGCGATGACCGCCCGCTTCCGCGACGTCTACCTGCCGAAGTTCTTCGCCCAGGGCGTGGTCGAGGAGGTCGAGTACCCGGGCGAGGTGCGGGCGCTGCTCGGCGAGTTCGGCATCGACGTGAGCGGCGACGAGCTCCTGCGGTTCCTCGAGGCGGAGCATGCCGCCTGGGCGCCGGCGCGCCGCCTCGCGGCGACGACGCACGCGCTGTTGGAGGCCTTGCGCGACCGCGGGTTGAAGCTCGGGCTCGTCTCGAACGCGATCGACCCGCCAGACCTGCTCCATCGCGACCTCGAGCAGCTCGGCGTCGCGCAGCGGCTCGACGTCGCCGTCTTCTCGTCCGAGACCGGGCGCCGCAAGCCCGACCCGGCGATCTTCGAGACGGCGCTGTCGCGGCTCGGCGTCGAGCCTGAGCGCGCGCTGATGGTCGGGGACAGCGTGCCGAACGACATCGCGGGCGCGCGGGCGCTCGGGATGACGACGTGCCAGGCGCTCTGGTTCGTGGCCGATCCGGTGGAGGAGCCGGAGCCCGATTTCCGCGCCTTCAGCCAGATGGACGTGATGACGGCCGTTTCCCGTGCATCAAATCGCGGAAAAAGTCAAGTCTTGCGAAGCGCGACGAACCTGACCCACAATCCGGCGCATGAGTGAGATCGCGCTCCCGCTCCGGCCGCAGGACGAGGTCGTGTGCCAGCGGTGCGAGGTCCACTGCGAGAAGGTCGTCTACCCGTCCGCGTGTCTGGCCGGCTGTCCGTTCGTCTATGCCTACGAAGAGCACGGGCACACGTTCATGGGCTGCATGCAGAAGGTGTTCGAGGCGGAGATCGACCTCGAGATGCTCGCCGCCGCCGAGCGGCGGCGCGACGGGTTCGGCGCCGTGCGCGCGACCCGGCGGCCGCTGCCGATGTGCAGGAGCGAGATCGACCCGTGTTACGAGCACCGGACCGGCGAGCTCGGCTGCGTGAACCCGGAGTTCAAGGAACTGCCGGCGGGATCGCCGACCTTCCGCGTAATCGCGCGCCTCTCGGACTGAGCAGCAGGAGCAGCGCCGTCCCGGCGAGCGGGCCGACGGCGGCGAGCACGTACGCGGCCCGCCACGACGATGCGGCCACCGCGGCGATGACGGGCGGCGCGGCCGCGACGACGACGCCGAGGATCGTCTGCTGGAAGCCGAGCGCCGCGCCCGTCTTCCCGGAGCCGACCGCCTCGGCGGCGGCGGCGTAGCCGAGTGCGTTCCACGACATGCTCAGCGTGCCCGCGACGACGAAGGCAGGCGCGAGCAGCCAGAGCGGCGCGTCGAGCGCGGCGGCGACGAGAGCGGTCGTCAGTCCGCAGGCGATGCCGATCACGCGGAGCGGCAGCAGGCGGTCGCCGACGCGATCGGAGATCCGGCCGGAGGCGATCCGCGCGCCGATCGCGAGCACGTTGATCAGCGCGAGCAGTCCGGCTGCTGCGTGTGTCGACACGTGGCGGTGCTCGTGGAGGAAGAGGACGACGAAGCCGGTGATGCCGATCTGTGCGGTGAGGAAGAGCGACGTGCCGGCGGAGAGGATCCAGAGGCGCGGCTCGCGAAGCGGCTTGCCGACGATCGTCTCCGCCTCGCTGCCGGGTGCGGAGCCGCGGATGAACACCGCTGCGAGCGCTGCGCCGACGACGGTCGACGCGCCGAGGACGAAGAACGCGAGGCGCGTGCCGCCGTGCGAGGCGAGCACGGGGAGGACGGCTGCTCCGAGCGCGCCCCCGATCGGGATCGCGGTCTGGCGGATGCCGAGCGCGAGCCCGAGCTCGTCGGCGGGGAACCAGGCCATGACGGCGCGGCCGCTCGCGGCGTTGACGCTCGCGCCGAGCGCGCCGGCCACGACGAGCACGAGCGACACCGCCTCGAACGAGTGTGTGAAGCCCGCCCCGGTGAGTGCGGCGCCGCTGCCGACGAGGCCCATCGCGATCACCCAGCGCTCGTCGAGCTTGTCTGCGAGGAGCCCCCACGGCAGCAGCGTCACGAGCATCCCGATGCCGACGGCAGCGAGCACCACGCCGACCTCGCGCAGCGACAGGTGGTAGTGCGAGCGCAGCGCAGGGGCGAGCGCCGGCAGCGCCACGGAGGTCATCGAAAAGCTCGCCTGCGCGAGCGTCCCGGCCGCGAGGATCACCCAGCGGTAGCGCGTGTGTGAATCCCCTTCGCGAGATCGATTTGTTCCTTGTCGACGCCTTTCCGGTCCTTCCCCTCGACCTCGAGCACGGCCGGGAGGCCCTGCAGGCGCGGGTGGCCGAGGAAGACGCCCAGTTCCTCGCCGAGCAGTCCGTCGCCGATGTTCGCGTGGCGGTCGCGGTTCGAGCCGAGCGGTGCGGCGGCGTCGTTGACGTGGAGCGCGCGCAGCCGGTCGAGGCCGATCGCGTCGTCGAGATCGTCGAGCAACGCGTCGAGCGTGGCGGCGTCGGTGACGTCGACGCCCGAGACGTAGAGGTGGCACGAGTCGAGGCAGACGCCGAGCCGCGGATGCCGGTCGAGCCGCTCGTACAGGGTCGCGAGCTCCTCGATCGAGCGGCCGATCGTCCCGCCGGCGCCGGCCGAGTTCTCCATCAGCAACCACGTCGTGTCGTCGCAGAGCTCCAACACCAGCTCCAACGCGGGGAGGACGCGTTCCAGTCCCTTGTCGAAGCCGGCCCCGAGATGCGAGCCGACGTGGAAGACGACGCCGTCGGCGCCGATGCCGCAGGCGACCTGCATCGTCGTGCGCAGCGCGATCACGCTCTTCTCGTAGATCGCGTCGTCGGTCGCGGCGAAGTTGCAGAGGTAGAGCGCATGGCAGAGGACGCCGTGCAGCCCGACCTCCTCGCGCCGCTCGCGGAACTTCTCGAGGTTGGCCGGGTGGTGGTTCGTCGGCCGCCATGCGCGGGGGCTCTGCGTGAAGACCTGGAGCGACTCGGCCCCGATCGCCTCGGCGCGGTCGACGGCGGTGTGGATGCCGCCGGCGGAGCTGAGATGCGCGCCGATGTGCATCAGTGCCCCGTCCGGTAGTGGGGTCCAGTCTCTCGGTCGCGAGCACCAAGCGACCGAAGGGCGCAGGGAGCGCTCGTGGCCGTGGCGACGGGCGCGACTAAGGACGCACGAGCGCGCCGTGTGATCGCGGGCGAGAGGCGGACACGGATCGCCGGACGGGGCACGAAGCGACGCTAGCGAAGCGGGGGAGGGATCCGGGGCGCCTCCGCGTACAGGGAGGAGTGAGCTCCCGTCGCCGTTCCCTCGGCCGTCCCCACAGCCTCATCCAGCTCGACGGCGGCGCGATCGCCCTCCGCCTGACGTCGACGCGCGGTGAGAAGATGGCGATCCGCCTGCGTCCGATGACGCTCCGCGACGCGTACGCCGTGCCGCCGCTCTTTCGTCGCCGCCGCAAGACCGGGACCTAGTACCGTCACGACTTCGTGACGAACTGTCCACAGGAGGTTTGCGCAGGAACTGCGCCTCCGCGCCGGCCTTTCGTCACACAGTTGTGACACTTCCGTGACGGTACGAAGTACCGGTCTCAGGAAAGCCATGCCTCCAAGCGCCGCGCCTCATCGGCGACCTCGGCGTTCTGCGTCCGCGTCAGGTGGACGAAGGGCTCGGTCGTCACGCGCCCGCGCTCGACCTCCCAGACGCCGCCGACGAAGCCGTCGACGAGGAAGGTGGACTTCACCCAGCCGCCCTCGATCACGTCGCCGCGATGCTCGTCCGCGAGCACGCGCGTCCGGTCCTTGTGCGAGAGGACGAGGTTGTCGAACCGCGGCATGAACCGGACCGGTGCGGCCGTGTCCGCAGCGGGCCGCGGCGCGCGCGGCAGATCGAGGAGCTCGCGTCCGCGCTCGTCACGGAAACGCGCAAGCGGCTCGAGCGTCTCGAGCGGACGCTCGACGTCGCGGACGCGCAGGCCGCTCCACTCCGCAACGTCCGCCCGCGTCGCCGGCCCGAACGCGCCGAGGTAGCGGCGCACGAGCCCGACGCGCGCGGCCTCTGCGTCGACGGCCTCGTGCTCGAGCGCGACGTAGCGCGTCAGCCCGGACGTGCGCCACAGGCCACTGTCTGGCGCGTGCGTCAACCGCCCGCGCACACGCAGGCCGTACCACACCGCTTCGGCGAGCGGCTGCTCGATCGCGTGCGCCTCCGCGAGGAACGCCGTCACCTCGGCGCGCGTGCGCGGCTCGCTCCCGAACGCGCGAATCGCGTCGTGCAGCGAGTCCGCGATCTCGGCTGCCTCGGGCCGCAGCCACGGCGGCTGGCCGACCGCTGCACCGAAGCGGTGGTAGTCGGCACGCGAGACGAGATGGATCGTCCCGCGCATCAGCACCGCCCGCACGATGCGAAGGCTGAGCAGCCCGCGCTCGAGCTGCTCGCGCCGGAAGCCCGCGACGCGCGTCCACAGCCCGACATACGGCGCCGGCGCCCACTGCGCCTGCAGCCCGGCGACGCGCTCGAGCGCGGCGACGAGCCCGAGCTTCCGCCGTTCGAGAAGGAGCTGGCGCGCGAGCGTCGCGCGATTCAGCTCGCGCAACGTCACGACGCGCAGCGGTGGAACTCGACCGACCTCCCGCTGACGACGGCGTACTCGGACGGCGACGACATGACGGCGCCGGGATTCACATACGTCGCGGCGCCGATCCGCCGCGTCCACTGCCGGTGCGTGTGCCCGCCGGCGAGCAGCGCGTAGCCCTCCACCTGCCACGGCGAGACGTCCTTCGTCTCCGGCAGGAGGACGTCCTCGAAGTGCCGCGGCGAGCCGTGGAAGGCAAGCAGCCCGTCCCGCGCGTACGTCGGGTGGAACCCCTGGATCTGCTCGAGGTGGCGCGCGTCGAGCTGTGCGAGCGACCACGTCCGGCGTTCGAGCTGCGCGTCCGAGATCTCCTCGTTCGACTCGCGCGGGATCTCGAGCAGGAAGTGGTCGGCGTTGCCGAGGATCACCGGCCAGCGGAGCTCGGCGAGCCGGTCGAGCACCGCTGCAGGATCGTCGCCGCCCTGCGCGACGTCACCGAGCACCACTGCGTCGTCGATACCAAGGCGTGCAAGGTCGGCGAGCACTGCGTCGAACGCCTTCGCGTCGCCGTGGATGTCCGAGATGAGTGCGAACGCCACCCCGCCACTACGCTACCGCCGTGGCGCCGATCGTCCGCATGGCTCCGAGCCCGACCGGTTTCCTGCACATCGGCGGCGTCCGGACGTTCCTCTTCAACTATCTCTTCGCGCGGCAGCACGGCGGCCAGAACCGGCTCCGCATCGAGAACACGGACACGAGCCGCGAGGTGGTCGAGGCCGTCGAGCAGATCCAGGAGTCGCTGCGCTGGCTCGGCGTCGAGTGGGACGGGTCGGTGACGTTCCAGCTCGATCGGATGGAGGACTGCCGCCGCGTCGCGGAGCAGCTCGTCTCGGAGGCAAAGGCGTACGAGGACGAGGGCGCGATCCGCTTCCGCATGCCCGACGGGGGCGTGACGGCGTGGGACGACGCGGTGCGCGGCACGATCGAGGTGGCGAACGAGACGATCGAGGATCTCGTGCTCGTCCGCTCCGACGGCCGCCCGACGTACAACTTCGCGTCGCCGATGGAGGACGTGTGGGACGGAATCACCCACGTCATCCGCGGCGACGACCACATCTCGAACACGCCGAAGCAGATCCAGATCATCGAGGCCGTCGGCGCCGAGCTGCCGACCTACGCGCACGTGCCCAACATCTTCGGCGACGACGGCAAGAAACTGTCGAAGCGTCACGGCGCCACGGGGATCGGCGAGTTCCGTGCCGCCGGGTACGTCGCGCCGGCGCTCATGAACTTCCTCGCGCTGCTCGGGTGGGCGCCGGACGGCGAGACGACCATCATGTCGCGCGACGAGCTGATCGAGCGCTTCGACCTGTCGCGTGTCACGCCGAGCCCGGCGCGGTTCGACTACGCGAAGCTCGACTGGATGAACGGCGTCTACCTGCGCGCGATGCCGCCGGCCGAATTCGCCGAGACGCTCGTCACGTACCTCCGCGCGCAGGGCTACGACTGGAACGCGGACGTCGTCCGCGCGTCGGCGCCGCTCGTCCAGGAGAAGCTCGCGAAGCTCGGCGATTTTCCGGACTACGCCGGGTTCCTCTTCCGCGACGTCGCCCCGGCCGATCTCGACGGCGACGCGGATGTCGTCGCGGCGGCGCGGGACGCTCTCGCGGACCTGGAGCCGTTCACGGCCGAGTCGATCGAGGCCGCGCTGCGCGCCGTGCTCGAACGCCTCGGGCTGAAGCCGCGTCAGGGCTTCCAGGCGATCCGGCTCGCGGTCACCGGGTCGAAGGTCTCGCCCGGCCTCTTCGAGAGCATCGAGCTGCTCGGCCGCGAGACGACGCTCAGGCGGCTGAGCGCCCGCGCTTCATAGGCAGCCGCTTCGGCGGCGCCAGCGGGTCCAGCGCGCGCTGGAACTGCAGCCAGGCCCGCCGCCGGAACTGCGCGGTCGGGAGCGGAACGCCCGCTCCTTTCGCCCTCGTCGTGTCCCCCCGGGCCACCACGAGCTTCCTCGTGTCGCCCCTGTCGTTTGTCATTACCAATGGGTAAACGAGCCTCGGCGGGGTGGGGTTACGCTACCGCGGTGGGGGGTGAGCAGGCCACGGTGCTCGTGGTGGACGACGAGCCGGCGATCCGGCTGCTCTGCCGCGTGAACCTCGAGCTGGAGGGGTATCGCGTCCTCGAGGCGACGAGCCTCGGCGAGGCGCGCCGCCTGCTCGCGGAGGGGACGATCGCCGCCGTCTTGCTCGACATGCGCATCGGCAACGAGCGTGGCGAGACGCTCCTCGGCGAGCTCCGCGAGAGCGGCGTGCCGGTCGTCGTCGTCACCGGCTCGGCGGAGATCGACGCAGACTGGGCGAAGGACGCCGACGCCGTGCTCGGCAAGCCGTTCGCGATCGACGAGCTGCTCCGCGCCGTCCACTCCGTGGCGAAGGGATAGGCTCCGCCGTCGAATGGCGAAGATCGGAATCCGTAACGCCGCCGAGTTCGAGGAGCGGCTGCAGCAGTACGTGTACGAGCGCTCCGAGGAGGGCCGGCGCGTCCGCGTCGGCGAGAAGGAGGTCTCCGAGCAGGCGGCGATCGTCGAGCGCTACCGCGATCTCTTCACTCGCGAGCAGCTCGATGCGCTGCACGAGGAGGAAGGGGAGGCCGACGGCGACGACCGCGAGCGTCTCTACCGGTTGCGGAAGACGTGCGAAGCCGGGTTCGTCTCGGCGGAGCTCGCGGAGCGCGAGGACGCCTTCGAGAACGCGTACCTCGCGGCGCGCGTCACGTTTCGCGGCGAGGAGCTGCCGCTTCGGAGCGCGACCGCCCGCCTCGCCGTCCTCGAGGCCTACGCCGACCGCGAGGAGCTCGGACAGCTCGAGCGCACCGCGTCGGCCGAGTTCAACTCGACCCGCCGCGAGCTGCTCGAGGCACGGGAGCAGCTGGACGCGGAGATCAGCGGCCTCGTCGACCCCGTCGCGCGGAACGAGGAGGAGAAGGGGATCTCCCTGAGCGAGCTCGAGCGCGCGCTCACCGCCGCGGCCGTCGCCTCCACGGAGTCGTGGAATCGCCTCCGCGAGCGGTGGCTCGACCGGCTGCTGGGCCCGGAGCGCGACGCCCAGCCGACGAATTCGCACGTCTACTACCTCCGCCGCGTGTCGCCGCTCGAGTCGACGTACACGAAGGAGAAGGGAGTCGAGGTCTGCCTCGCCACGACGCTCGAGCTCGGGTTCGACCTGACGGCGATCCCGAACATCCGCCTCGACGTCGAGGACCGGCCGCAGAAGAGCCCGCGCGCCTGTGTCATCGCGTCCAACCCGCCCGACGTCGTGCACCTGATCACGCGCGCACAGGGCGGGCTCTCCGACTACCAGGCGTTCCTCCACGAAGCCGGGCATGCGCTGCACTACGCAGGCTGCGACCCCCGGCTGCCGTACACGTTCCGGTCGATCTCGCGCGACCACGCGCTGACCGAGATCTACTCGTACATCGTCGAGGCGATCACGCGCGAGCCCGGTTGGCACGCGCAGTACTTCGGCCTGAGCGACACACAGGCGGAGGAGAACGCCGAGGTCACGCTCTTCCTCGAGTCGCTGCTCTACCGTCGGTACGCCGCGAAGCTGCGGTACGAGCTCGGCTTCTGGTCGAGGTTTGCCGAGGAGCGCGGCACGTCGCCGCGGGACTACGCGTCGCAGCTGACGAACGCGACGGGGATCCGCTACGACGAGCGGAACTATCTCGCCGACATGGATGCGGGCTTCTACTCGGCCGACTACCTCCGCGCGTGGATTCGGTCCGCGCAGCTCCGCGCGCATCTGAAGCGCCAGATCGGCGCGGACTGGTGGCGTTCGACGCAGACCGGCGACTTGCTGCGCGAGCTGTTCCGCGAGGGGACGAAGCCGTCGAGCGAGGAGATCGCCCGCCGGCTCGGCTACGAGCCGCTCGACACCGGGCCGCTCGTCTCCGATCTCTCCGGCTCGAGCTAGAGAATCTCGCGGGCCAGCTCCAGGATGCCGCGCTCGTCCTCGCCCTGGAGGTCACGCCGCAGCTGCTCGTCGAGCTCGACTCCGACCAGGAGCACGATCGAGCCGACGTAGGCGTACGTCGTGGTCACGTAGACCAGCAGCAGGCTGCCGACGGCGCTCTTGTAGTTGCCGACGTGCTTGACGTAGAGCGCGAACAAGAGTGACTGCGCGATCCAGATCACGACGACGAGCGCCGCGCCCGCGGAGGCCTACTTCTTCGACTGCGGCCGTTCCGGGGCGTAGCGGACGAGCACGCCGAACGCGACCGACAGGAGTGCGACCGTCGTCAGCCACCGCGCGATCGAGAGCGGCAGCCCCCAGCTTCCGTGTACCGCGTGCTTCAGCCCGAGGATGAGGAACGCCGCGCCGACGAGTGCGGCCAGCACGACGATCGCGATCCCGATCGAGAGCGGGAAGCGGACGAACCACGGCCGTTCGTCCTTCGTGCCGTAGATCTTCGAGAGCGCGCTCATGCACGCCCGCACGGCGCCCGAGACCTGCCAGATCGCGAGCACGGTTGCAAACGCGATCAGGCCGGTCGAGCTACTCGAGAAGATCTTGTCCACCGTCGCCTGGATGCCGCGGTAGACGTCCGGCAGCACCTTCGGCTGGATCTGCGGCGCGATTCGCGATCAGCGCGCGGAGCGCGATCGCGGCCGCCGAGGTCAGCAGCTCGTGCTCGTCGAAGAGCTCGACCCAGAGGTGGACGAGATCCTTGAACCCGCGGCGGTGGGAGCTCGGGCGTTTCCGTGCCACAGGGCACCGTTTCACCGGTTGTCTCAATAGGAATCACGCCCGCATGACACTCGGCCTCCGCGGCATCCTCCTAATCGTCGCGATCGTGCTCTTCGTCGTCGCGGCGATCTCGGACGGCGACACCGCCTTCAACGTGCTCTGCATCGGCCTCGCCTGCCTTGCGGGTGCGCTTCTCGTCGAGGAGCTCGGCGGCGTCGGCGTCCGCTTCGGCAACACGCGCCGCTCGTAGCTCTCCGTCGGCCTTTCGGCGGCCCGTGAGCGATCTGTGAGCGAGCTCTGGTCTCCTGCGTCTCGTTCAACGATCGCAGGTGGAGGAGGCTCAGTTGCACAGGATTTCCCACATCTTCGTCGTGGCCGCTGCGCTCGCGGCCGCGCTCGCATTCGGAATGAGCGCATCGGCCGGAACCGGTTCCTTCACGGATCCGACCGGCGACGGGACCGGTGCGCCGGACATCAGCGGCGTGTCGATCACGTCGGACGCCGGCGGCACGGTGGAGCTGTCGGTGACGGTCCCCGGACTCGGGGCGATCGACGGCGCGAAGAACCCCGAGGTCGACGTCTTCTTCGACAGCGACAAGAACGGGGCGACAGGGTCGTCGTCGGGGAGCGAATACGACCTCTACTACTGGCGGACCGCCGACGACGGCGGCTGGGATCTCGAGAAGTGGAACGGCACCAAGTACGAGTCGGCGCCGGCGTCGCAGACGCTCGTCTTCTCGCACAGCGGTGACACGCTGACGTGGCGGTTCAGCAGCAAGACCGACATCGTCACCAGTGGGTTCAACTTCCACCTCGTCTCGGGCATCTTCGACGCGAGCGACAACATGCTCGGCCGTGACGACGCGCCGGACGGCGGTGTGTGGACGCTCGACGTCAGCACGGCGGTCATCGCCCCGGCGATCGGCAAGCCGCTGGCCGTTCCGGCCCACCCGGTCCACGGCAAGCTCTTCTCGGTCAGCCTCCCGGTGACCCGCACCGACACCGGTGAGCCGCTGGAGGGCGGGACGCTGAGCGTGACGACGACGATCGGCGGCAAGGCTGTCGCGAAGAACGCATCGCTCTCGAACGCGACCGCGCACGTGGCGGTGCAGGTTCCTGCGCGGTCGACCGGCAAGACGCTCGTCGTGAAGGTGACGGTCACGGCGAACGGGAAGACGGCGACGCGGACCGTCCCGTACCTCATCCGCTAGATCCCCCGTCAGCCAGGGGCCGGGCGGTGCCGAGCCGCCCGGCCCTAGTCGGCCCGATGGCCTTGCGGGGCGAGCACGTGGTTGAGGTCGACGGCCTGGCGAAGCTTCGTGAGCCGGTCGTCGGAGGGACTGAACATGTAGCTGTGGGTGACGCCGTTGCCGATCGTCACGGCGAGGCGGTTTCCGAGCCGGATCGGCGCGGAGATCCACTCGCAGGTCCCGGTCTCGAGCGCCTGGATGAGCACGTCGAACTCGTCCCTCGTGTCCGTGGTATCAGGCGGCGCCCCGCCTGTTTGCGGTTCGAGGCTCTCCGGACGTTGCTTGTCGGCCCGGGCGACGAGGAGCCCCAGCACCGCGATCGCCCCGAGCGCGATCCCCACACGAGTGCTCATGTCCACTGCCCGCCATTCTCCCCGCTCCCTCCCAGAACGAGTCGCAGTTCGGCCGCTCCTGGACGACCGGCCGCGTCAGCCGGCTCGCCACTGCACCTTCGCGAACGGCACGGCGCGGCTGTCCTCCTCCTCGAAGTAGCGGATGATCGCCGCGTCGCCGCGTCGATAGAGGAAGACGGCCGGCCGCTCGTTCACGAGCACGAGGTCGCCTTGCTTCGGCCCGTCGGGGGTGGGTGCGTCGCCGTCCGATGTCATGCCGGACGCCCTGACTCCCCGGGGTCCCGGGAGCCGCAGAGGATCCCGCCGTCCATGACGCACGCCGCACCCACGGTGGAATAGATCCGGGCGCGCCGCATCGCTTTCCGCCCGAACGTCTAGTCGTTCCGTCCCAACGTCGCGTTGTGACCTCTTCGAGCGATTGAGATCGGTCGGGGCTCTGCCGGTAGATATCCCGGAATGGCTCTTGCACTTGCGGCGCAATCGCGTGCGACGTGCCGCCGGTCTTTCGCGTTCGCATCCACTGCCCGACCCCGGCCGACGCCGCGGACCTGCTCACCTTCCTCCGCCGGGACGGCGTGTTCGCCTACGCGGTGGGCGACGTCATCGAAGCTGTTGCCGCCGAGAGCCGGAGGCTCGACGCGCCCCGCGAGCTGATCGGCCGCGTGGTCGACTGGCTCGAGGGGACGGACGCCGCGCTCGCGATCTGCATGTCGTAACGCTCACTCGTGGAGCACGAGTGCCGGCCGGGTCTGTCGGCACGCGTCAGCAGCCATCCTGGCGCGATGGACGGCTTCGATCTCGCCGACGCCGATCGCTGCACCGACGAAGAAGTTGCCGTCTGGGGCCGAAGACTAGGATGGTTCGGTGGACGCTGAGCCGTGGCGTCGCTTCCGGCACGAGCGGCTTGTTCTGCTGCTCATCCTTCTCACGACGTTCTCGGTGCAAACGGTGCCCGGCGTCCTGGATGCGTCGCGGCTCGCGCCCAACGTTTCTGTTCTGACGCGCGGAACTCTGAATATCGACCCCTACACTGCCGGCGCCGCGTCCGACGTCTCGTATCGCGCGGGACACTGGTACTCGGATAAGGCGCCCGGTCTGTCGCTTTACGCTCTGCCTGCGACGGCGATCGTCTTGGCGGGGGATCGAGCCGCGGGTGAGCCGGACAGCCGCGTTTGGACTGGGCACTGGCAGTCCTGGCTGATGCGCCTGGTGGTCAACGGGCCGCTCTTGGCGCTCCTCTGCTTGGTTGTAGGCCGCGTGGGCGAGGGGCTCGTGCCCGGTTGTGGGCCGATCGTTGCAGTCGCAGCAGGCTTGGGCACGCTCCTCGGGCCGGTCGCGCCGATCATGTACGAGCACGTCGGCGGCGCGTTGCTCGCCTTCGGATCACTTTCCCTCGTCTGGAGACGCCGGTACGGACTCGGCGGCTTGCTAGCCGGATGGGCCGTCGTGTTCGAATACGAGGCTGCGATCGCCGTGGCTCTCGTCGGCGCTTACGTCCTGCTCAAGGGGTTCCGCCCTGCCGTGAGGTTTGTCTTGGGCGCCGTGCCCGCTGTGGCCGTGCTCGCGGTCTATGACACGCTCGCGTTCGGGTCGCCGCTTCATGTCTCCTCGCGGTACCAGGCCGGAATCTTCGCGCCGTACCAGCAGCTCGGCTTCTTCGGATTCACCTTGCCTTCCGTTTCCGATTTCCACGGGGTGCTTACCGGCGGAAACGGGTTCCACGTGAGCAGAGGCATTCTCGTAACCTCGCCCGTCCTCGTCGCCGCCGCAGCCGGGCTCGTGCTCTGGTGGCGCAAGGGCGCGAGACACGAGGCTCTCCTATGTGCGCTGGTCTCCGCGGCGCTCTTGATCTTCGACGCAGGCTACTGGGACCCGTATGGCGGGTCCTCGCCGGGGCCGCGATTTCTCGTCCCGGCAATCCCCTTCCTCCTCATGGGTCTGCCGCACGTCTACGGCCGCTTCCCCCGTCTCACACGCCTTGTCGTGGCAGTGTCCGTCGCGAAGACAACGGACAACCTGCTCACGTGGCAGAAGGACAACGGGAAGCACTTCCTCGCCGACACCGTGTGGGCTCACGCCGGCCTTGGCCTCCACGGCGGCGTCGCGACGGTCGTGGTGCTCGCGGGCATCACCACCGTCGTCGTCTTGGCGCCACGCCCGCGACGGTCGCGCCTGCCGGAACCGCCCGCAAGCCACGACGCGGCGCCGAGAACGGCCTGACGGGAGGCGGCACGAAAAAGCCCCCGCGAAGCAGGGGCTTCGGTGAAAGGGCTCTCCTTCGGCCAGCGCGTAGGCGACGTCGCGGATCGCGTGAAGATCAGAGAGTGCAATGCCGAGCCGGTCAGAGGGCGGTTCCATCAGACGACTACGGTGTAGGTAGACACGGCTCGTAGTTGCGATGTCGTCGTGCCGACCGCCTCACCGATCCGCCCCACGGCATCCCCGACAGGTGGAGCAGACTGACGCGACGGTGTCGGAGGTCGTGCACCTCGCGGTCAGGGACGCGATCGTCGCGCGGGCGGCGGGTCACGGGCTGCGCGAGGGACTGGAGACCCCACGCATCGGCAAGCGCCTACGCGGCGGCTAACCGGCTTGACTTTGTAACTCCGGATGCGAGGATCGCTGGTCTATCAGCGGGGCGCCGTGGCGCCACGGTTTTCGATGAATCGGAGGGAGAGGAAGATGCAGAAAATGCGGCGCAATCGCACACGGTTGCTTCTGCTAACCCTGCTAGGGCTCGCCGTAACGGCGTCGGTGTCAACAGCGCTCGGCGCAAACCCGCCGATGGTCACGTTCAACCCGTCGACGTACGATTTCGGCGCTGTTGCGGTGGGCTCGACAGTTTCGAAGACGTTCACGCTCACGAATGCGGGCGGAAAGACAACCGGGACGGTCAACGTCACGCTGAGTGATGCGCGCCCGGACCTTCCGACGACATTCTCGAAGACCGCGGATAGCTGCACCGGCACAAAGCTCGCGCCGCGAAAGAGCTGCAGCGTGACCGTTCGGTATGCGCCGACGGCCTCAGGCGTCCACAATGCCGCGCAACTCTTGGCCTTCGACACCAAGCCCACAACCGGGCTGAACGCCACCGCGAACATCACGGGCGGAGCTTCGACCGGATGCGCGCTGATCAACTCGACTGGACAAGGTCTTTACGAAAGGGATAGTGGCGAGGAAACCTTCAGGCAAGGGGAGACACTGACCGTGTCCGCCGCCGACCCGAATCAGGGCGTCACGCCGACCGGGATCAGCCTCACGGTCACGCCCGCGGGGACCACCAGCTCGGTCCCCACCGACACCGACGGCTATCCGGGCACCGTGCAGTACACGTTCCCGGCAAGCGGCACGTACGACTGGCACTGGGAGGCCGAACCGGCCGGCAGCGGTGCGACGTGGACGGCGACCTGCGGCTAACGCGCGAAGCGGCATCTTCCCGCGGGTAGAAGATCGCGGTAGAGGAAACGGCCCAACCGCTTGGTTGGGCCGTTTCCGTTTCATCCAGCGCCTATAGCCAAAGAGCCGGTTTCGCACTGGGGCACGGTTCGTTCCTCGACGGGCATCGGCGACACGCCTGACCCGCGTAACTCCTGGGAATTACGCGACTGGCGTAAGTAGAAAGGCGCATACGGGATTCGAACCCGTGCCGCCGCCGTGAGAGGGCGGTGTCCTAGGCCACTAGACGAATGCGCCCCGGACGGCGGTTAGTGTAGCCGCGGACGGGAAAGACCGAGGGCGTGCTCCGGTGGCTCGCCAGGCTGTTCCAGTCGCCGCGCGACGACGCCGAGAAGCAACAGGGCGACGTGCACGCGCTCGACCGCACGGACGATCCACGCGGCGGCGTGCAGAGCGACGCCTACCGGCACGGGTCGCCCGTCGAGGTCGTCGAGGACGGCAACATCGCGATGGGAGGGCCCGGCGGCGCCGTGCCCGACGACTCAACGCCGGACGAACGCCGCGAGCGCGATCGCGCCGACGGCGGCAGCTGAGCCGAGCATCGCCCACGCGAGTCCGCCGCCGAGCGACGTCGCAGCGACGACGAGCACGAGCGAGGCGGCGGCGAGCCCCGAGAAGACGAGGAGCCCGACCGCGCGCACTCGCTGCAGGCGCAACGCCGGCTCTAGCGAGACGCGGAAGCGCAGCTCGAGCGACCACGTCGCGAGCTCCGCGCAGAGGAGCAAGCCCGCGCCGACGAGCGGCGCCGCCTCGTCGAGGGAGTGGTGCCCGACCAGCAGTCCCAGGACGTACGCCGCCGCGAGCACGAGCAGGGCGGACCCGAGCAGCTCGTCGTGCCCCCGGCTGAGCACGAGCCCGAGCAGGAGCGCGCCCCCGCCGCCGAGGAACAGGGTCAGCGGCAGAACCCGCGTCGAGAGCAGGCACGACCACGCGAGCACACTGCCGTAGGCGGCCGCCGAGAGCGCAGCGACCGTCACGCGCGCACGGGCCTCGCGTAGCGCCGAAATGCTCTCACCTCCTCGAGCACCGCATCGAGTGCCTCGCCGTCCGTCCACGACACGATCGGGATTCCTGCCCACTCGAACTGCGCACGCTGCGCCTCGCGCGACAGCGACCACAGCCGGTAGGACAAGGCCGACAACTCGTCGCCGAACGGCTTCACGAACGGCACGGGTGATACCTCGACGACGACGAGGTCGAAGCCGCGCGCACGGAGGTCGAGCAGCGCCGCGGTCGAGCGCGAGTCGAGCAGCGGCGTCAGGGCGAGCACGAGCGCGCGCGGCGGCAGTGTCCGCCGCGGGAGCACGTCGAGGTTCTTCGTCGCGAAGCTCAGGACGATCCCCATCTGCAGCAGCGAGTCGACGATCCGATAGAGCTGCCGCGTGCCGGAGGCGGGCAGCAGCCACGACACGAAGCCGCCGTAGCTGACGACGCCGACGCGGTCCTTGCGCTGCAGGTACCGGTGGGCGAGCGACGCTGCGGCGCGCACCGTCAGGTCGAGCGTTCCCCGCGTCCCGAGCCGAGCGTCCGTGAACGTGTCGAGGAAGAGGACGATGTCCGTGTTCCGCTCCGGGTGCTGCTCGTTCACCCAGAGCTCGCCGCGCCGCGCGCTCGCCCGCCAGTTGACGCGCCGCAGCCGGTCGCCCGGATGCCACTCGCGAATGTCCGCGAACTCGATTCCGTCGCCGCGCGTGCGCGAGACCTGGTTGCCGACGTAGACCTGCGTCTCGAGCGGCTCGAGCAGCGAGCGCATGGTCTCGACGCTCGGGTACACGCGCAGCGGCAGGCCGGCGCCGAGCGTCGCCTCCCAGGTGTGGAAGGCGAGAGCGTCGCGCACGCGGACGAGCGCGGGGCCGATGCGGAATGCGCCCCAACGATCGCAGCGGAGCGCGAGCTCGACCTGCCCGGCGCTCGCGCGCACCCCCGCCGGGTTCCGCCGGTCACGTTCGCTCAGCTCGTCGGGGAGGGGGAGGAGGACGTCGACGCGCGACGCGCTCTCGCCGCCCGACACCTCGACGGTTGCGCGGACGTCTTCGCCTTCGAGCGCCCGCTCGCGGTCGAGCACGAGCGTGCCGCGGAGCTGCGGGTCGCGCGCGAGCGAGGCGCCGACGGCGGCTGCGAGGGCGAACGGTGCGGCGAGCGCGACAAGCTCGACGCGTCCCACTGCCAGGCCGGCGATGAGCCCGATCGCGGCGAGGCCCGCGTACACCACGAGGCGCGGCGAGTCGGTGCGCGTCATCCCGCTGCGCGCAGGGCGTCCTCGGCGGGCGGCGTCGGAACGCTCTCGAGCGCCTCCGCGATGACGTCCTCACCGCGCACGCGCTGCACCCAGAGCTCGGGCCGCAGCGTGAGCCGGTGCGCGAGCGCAGGGGCCGCCACGGCCTTCACGTCCTCTGGAACGACGAAATCGCGGCCGCCGATTGCGGCCTTGGCCCGGGCCAGCTTGAGCACGGCGAGCGTGCCGCGCGGGCTCGCGCCGACCGCGAGTCGCGGCGACGACCGCGTCGCCGTCACGAGGTCGACGATGTAGCCCTCGATCGACGGCGACACGTGCACGTGCTCGAGTGCACGCTGCATCGCGATCAGCGTCGCCGCATCGACGATCGGCCGAAGCGCGATCTCGTCCTCGCCGCGCGAGAGCCGGCGCGTCAGAAGCTCGATCTCGTCGTCTCTGGTCGGGTAGCCGATTCCCGTCCGGACGAGGAAGCGGTCGAGCTGCGCCTCGGGGAGCGGGTAGGTGCCCTCGTACTCGATCGGGTTCTGGGTCGCGAGGACGAGAAACGGCGCGTCGAGCCGGCGCGTCTCGCGCTCGGTCGTGACCTGGCGCTCCTGCATCGCCTCGAGGAGCGCGGCCTGCGTCTTCGGCGGAGCACGGTTGATCTCGTCCGCGAGGAGGAGGTTCGTGAAGACCGGCCCGGGCAGGAAGCGGAAGGCCGCGTCGCGCTGGTCGAAGATCGAAGAGCCGGTGACGTCGGACGGCATCAAATCCGGCGTGAACTGGATCCGCGCGAACTGCAGCGACGTCGCCTGCGCGAACGAGCGCGCAATCAGCGTCTTCGCGAGGCCCGGAAAGTCCTCGAGCAGGACGTGCCCGTCGCAGAGGAGCGCGAGGAGGATCAGCTCGAGGGCGTCGCGCTTGCCGACGATTGCGCGCTCGACCTCGTCGAGGACGGCGCCCGCGCGATCGCGAAGCTCTGCGAGCTCCATCAGAGCGCCTCGATCTGCTCGACGAGGCGCCGCACCGCGCGAACGCTCGGTCCCGCGGCGTAGAGATCGGCGGCCTCCTCGCGGTCCGGTCGCACGAACGTCCAGAGCTCGTCGCCGAGCAGCCGGCGCGCTGCGTCGGGCTGGCGTGCGAGGTCGACGCCGTGGTGGGCGAGCCGGGCGGCGGCGGCGCCGCGGAGGAGCGGCAGCAGGCGCGCGTGGAAGTGCCCGGCGTTCTCGCTCCCGAGGAGGAGATCGCGCTCGACCCGGATCAGCTCGTTCGGCCGGGTCGGCGGAATGCGCTCGCGCGTCAACGCTTGTTGGAACGGGGACGGATCGTCGAAGCGCGAGTCGCGCATCGCGCGGGTCACTGCCGCCATGCCGATCGCCGCGACGACGATCGCGTAGCCGGCGAGGATCGACTCACGCGAGATCGGGCGTGCGCCCAGCAGCGCGACGAGCGCAATCGTCGCGACCGTGAGCGAGACCGCCGACTGCCGCAGGTGGGTCACGCTGTCACCGGCACGGGGTCCGGGCGTCGCAGCTCGTCGCGGACGGCGACGAGCGCGTCGATCGCCTCGTCCCTCATCGATTCCGCCGGCTCATGCTGGCTGAACTTTGCCCGCTCGAAGAGATCGGTCAAGTGTCGCGCGGCATCGGCGCTCGCGTCGAGCCCGACGAGCGAACGCTCGAGGTACTCGTACGGAGCCTCGGACGGCGTCCTCGGGAGGCCGGCGTACGCGAGCGCCCGTTCCATCCGCGCATAGGCGGCGATGATCGCGCGCCGGACGTCGGGATCGCGGCGCAGGTCGTCGAGCGACTCGTCGAGGGCCGCGGCAAGCGCGCGGCGGCTTCGCCGGATCCCTCGGAGCGCGCGCCGCTCCGGGCGCGAGAGGAGGAGGTAGACGGCGATCCCTCCGACGATGACGAGCACGATCCCGACTTCGTCCCAGCGGATGCGCGCGTCGCGCAGGTTCTTGGGCGGCGTCGGTGCCGGCCGGGATGTGCCGGGCTGCGCCTGGGTCGGGTGCGTTTGCTGGATCGCCCGCTGAAAGCGGTGGAGGAACGTGTTCGTCGAGATGAGATAGGCGAGCAGCACCGACGCGAAGAAGTAGAGGAGGGCGCCGATGAGGTTCCAGCGGCCGCGGCGCGGCGGACCCGAGCCGGCGCGGACGGCGCGCAGCGCGATCACGACGGTCACGGCCATCGCGATCGCGAAGAGGAGCGTTGTCGTCGCGACGAAGTCGAAGAATGTCGCGGTCGGGCCGGTGCCGGAGCCGGCCCGTAGCGGCCGGCCGTGGCTCGCTGCGCCCGCGAGGACGAGGAGCACGGTGACTGCGATGCCGATCGGGATCAGCCGGCGGCCGTCCATCCCCGAGAGTGTCGCACCGTCAGGCGAGCGTGACGTCCGCGGAGCGGCCGAGCACCGTCCCGTGAGCATCGAGCGCGACGACCGAGGCGCGCCTGGCCGCGCTCGTCGGACGCAGCTGCGTCTCGAAGCCGGTCCGCTGCACCGTCTGCGTCGTGCGGCCGTCCTCGACGACCTGCCACGAGGCGATCTCGGTCGCACCGTTCCAGCTCGCGTGGAGCATGCCGTTCGCCGCCACCAGCGCGGGCGCCCCCGTCGGCCGTCCGGTCCAGGGAAACCTGAAGGCGCGATAGCTCTGACCCGCCTTCGGCAGTCGCGCGTCGAAGCGGATCGACCCGTTCGGGTCGAACTCGGTGACGAACGGCGCGCCGCCCCAGCCGACGAACACGTTGTCGTCGGCGAGCAGCTGCGTGTTGCCCATGAAATGCGCGAGCACAGGTTCCGGCCGGTGCGTGTACGCGTGCAGGAGGGACACGCGGCGCCGCCGCTCGTCGAGGTGGAGGAGGAGCGCGCGCGACTGCAGCTCCTCCGCCGGCGCTGCGCCGTTGTCGAACACGCTCACGATCCCGTTTCCGTGCACGCGGACGTCGTGCTGCCAGTAGAAGCGCGCGCCGGTCGCGAGCGCGAAGTCGCTCCGCTTGCCGCCGAGCCGCCAGAGGATCCGTCCGCTCGGCCAGTCGAGCTTGTATGCAGCCCAGGTGTTGCGGGCCGACACGATCAGGTTCCCACTTGGGTCCTCGTCGACGGAGTTGATGTGGAAGTAGTCGAACCGTGGGCCCGGCCGCGCCCGGATCGCCGTCTCGTCGGGCTCGACGTGCTGCACGCTCTGCCACTCGTGCAGCAGCCGTCCGCTCGGGAGCTCGAGCTCCTGCAGCACGCCGCCGACGAGCTGCCCGTGACGCCACGGGACGAGCTCGTTCGCGAGACCGAGTCCGGTTCCGCGCGGTGTCAGCTGGAAGTCGTGGAGGTCGGCCGCCAGCCCATGCGCTCCACGGACGCGCGCGACGACGCGATACGCCGAGTCGACGACGACCCACTCTCCTTCGCCGAGCCCGTGGCGCGACTTTCCCTCCCACCAGGTGAGAACCGGCCTGCCACGGAGCTGCTGCACCTTGAAGTCGGTGACGACCTTGTCCGTGACCGGGTGGAACCAGACGAGTTGGCCCCGGCTGTCGAGGATCATCGCGCCGCGCTGACCGGGGCCTGACGACGGTGCGAGAAAGACGAAGTCCGTCGTCGTGCCGCGCGCGGTGACGCGCGGCGGCTTCAGGTCGGGCCGCGAAACGAAGTGCTGAAGGTCGTCGCCGGCGGCGAGCGCGACGCTCGGGAAGCGCGCCGCGAGCGCCGCGCCCGCTGCGGCGGAGAGGAACTGCGCGCGGTTCACGCGCGCCGCTCGGCCGCTCCGATCAACTGCGCGCAGAGCTCGAGGGCCTCGAAGTTCGGCACCTGCTTCTCCTTCAGGCCGCCGAGGATCTGCACCTCGGCACCGAGGAAGAGCTGCGCGACGGCGGTGGCGAGCACGCGAGACGAGACGGGGAGGTCGAGCTCGCGCTCGGCAGCCCAGTCAGCTGCAACGCCGTCGAGGAGGTCGATCCAGTCGAGCACAGCCGCTCGCCACCGCTCTGCGAGCTCGGGCTCGGCAAGGCCGGCCGACCAGAGCTCCCACAGCACACGCACGTAGCCCGATCGCAGGTCGTCGCGGAGGTACTTGCACGCGCGCAGCCACTTCTCGGCGAGCGGCTCGTCGCCGGCGAAGAGCGCGCGCTGTCGGACGAGCAACTGCGCGTTCTCGTGCTCGAGCAGCTCCGCGAAGAGCCGCCGCTTGCCGCCGAAGTGGTAGTGGACGAGGGAGAGGCGTACCCCGGCCGCATCTGCGACGGCGCGCATCGTGGCCCCGCCGTAGCCGGCCTCGCGAAGTACCTCCCGCGCCGCGTCGAGGATCTGGTCGCGCGTCGCGCGGCCGCGGAGGCGCCGCTGGTCGACCTTCTCTGCGGCGCTTGACATCCGCCCCAGCATATCACAATATTGTTCGGTCGAACGACCAACTACTTTGAAAGGAGAGGATCGTATGGCCGTTGACACCGCACCGACGCTCGCGGAGAACGCGACGTCGTACACGATCGAGGGGCGGCTGCTCGAGGTCTGCAGCTGCGGGGCGCCCTGCCCGTGCTGGGTCGGCGAGGACCCGGACGGCGGCAGCTGCGACTCCGTTCTCGGCTGGCGCGTCGACCGCGGCATCGTCGAGGGCGTCGACGTCTCCGGGCTGACGCTCGCACTCTCGGTGTTCATCCCGGGCAACGTGCTCGCGGGGAACTGGAAGGCGGTCGTCTACGTCGACGACAACGCGTCGCCGGAGCAGCAGGAGGCGTTGCTCAAAGTGTTCACGGGGCAGCTCGGAGGCGCGATCGCCGACCTCGCGTCGTTGATCGGCGAGGTCGTGTCGGTCGAGCGCGTGCCGATTCGCTTCGACGTCGAGGAAGGCGCCGGCGCGTTCACCATCGGCGACGTCGCCGAGGCGGACCTTGTGTCGTTCCGCGGTCTCACGGGCAAGGCGACCGCGCTCTACGACACCGTCTTCACGACGATCCCGGGCTCGCCCGCCTACGTCGGCAAGGCGAAGCGGTTCCGCCGCTCCGCGGCGAAGTACGGCATGCGCGACGTCGAGCTCGAGGGAATGAACGCGATCCAGGGCGCGTTCCACTTCGCCGCCTGAGATGCGCGCGCTCGCCGCTCTCACACTCGGAGCCTGGGCGACGCTCGTCGTGGGCGACCTGATGGGCTACGCCTGGCTCGTCCAGCACGACGTGCTGTTCGAGACCGGGACGCTCTCGCTGCCCGTTGCGATCCCGCTCTTCCTCGCGGCGTGGCAGCTCATGACCGCCGCGATGATGCTGCCGACGGCGCTGCCGACGGCGACGCTGTTCACGAGGGCGAGCCGGAGCCAGGATCGGCGCCGGCTCGCCCTCGCAGCATTCCTCGCCGCGTACTTCACGGTCTGGACGGGCTTCGCCGTCGTCGCGCTCAGCGGCGACAAGGCCGTGCACACGGTGGTCGATCTGTGGCCGTGGCTCGACCAGCGCCCGCACGTGGTGACCGGCGGGGTGCTGATCACGGCCGGGATCGGCCAGCTGAGTGGGCTGACCGAGCGGTGCCTCGACGCCTGCCGCAACCCGTTGCACTCGCTCCTGCGCTTCTACGAGCGCGGCGTCGGTGCCGCGTGGCGGCTCGGGCTCCGGCACGGCGCCTTCTGCCTCGGATGCTGCTGGCCCCTGATGCTCGTGTTGTTCGGCGTCGGCGTCGGCAGCATCCCCTTGATGCTCGGCTTCGCGGCGATCATGCTCGGGACGAAGACGGCTCCGGGCGGGCAGCGGCTTTTGCGGCCGATCGGGGTCGGACTGATCGCGGGAGGAGTGGTCCTACTGGCGACGGCGCTTGCAGCATGACGGCCGACGAGCAGGTCACCACCGTTCGCGACGTCACCACAGCCCTCCGCGAGCAGTCGCGTGCCCGCTATCCGGATCAGGAGGGATTCGTCGAGCGCGCCGGCGTCCGCACCTTTTACGAGGTGTACGGCGCCGGCGAGCCGACGTTTCTCCTGCTCCCGACATGGTCGATCGTCCATTCGCGCTTCTGGAAGGCGCAGATCCCGTACCTCGCCCGGCACACGCGCGTCGTGACGTTCGACGGCCGCGGCAACGGGCGCTCCGACCGGCCGGAGTCGGTCGAGGCATACGACGAGCGGGAGTACGCAGCGGATGCGCTCGCGGTGCTCGATGCCGTCGGCGTCGACCGTGCGATCCTCGTCTCGCTGTCGATCGGCGCGCAGCGTGCGCTCCTGCTTGCGGCGGAGCATCCCGAACGCGTCGCCGGCGCCGTGTTCATCGGCGCGACGGTGCCCGTCGCACCCGGCTACGAGGAGCGCGTCGTCGGCGACTTCGACGAGCTGCTCGACACCGACGAGGGCTGGGCGAAGTACAACGCGGACTTCTGGCGCCGCGACTATCGGGGCTTCCTCGAGTTCTTCTTCGCGCAGTGCCTCCCCGAGCCGCACTCGACGAAGCAGCTCGAGGACTGCGTGGGGTGGGGGCTGGAAACCGACCCGGAGACACTGATCCGCACGCATCTCGGACCCGGGCTCCACGAGGCGGAGGCGCGCGCGTTGTGCGAACAGGTCCGCTGTCCCGTGCTCGTCATCCACGGTGATCGGGACCGGATCTCGCCGCCCGCGCGCGGCGCGGTGCTCGCGGAGGCGACCGGAGGAACGCTCGTCACGCTCGAGGGAAGCGGCCATCTGCCGCAATCCCGGGATCCCGTCGCCGTCAACCACCTGCTCCGCGACTTCGCCGGTCTCAACCGGCCGCCGACGGCCTGGCGACGCGGCCGGTCGCGGCGGCGGCGCGCGCTCTTCGTCACCTCGCCGATCGGGCTCGGCCATGCGATGCGCGACGTCGGCATCGCCGACGAGCTCCGGCGCCTCCAGCCGGACCTCGAGATCGACTGGCTGGCCCAGCACCCGGTAACCGCCGTGCTCGAGGCGCGGGGCGAGCGGATCCATCCGGCGAGCGTCGCGCTCGCGAGTGAGTCAGCGCACATGGAATCCGAGTCGGCAGAGCACGACCTTCACTGCTTCCAGGCATGGCGGCGAATGGACGAGATCCTCGTCGCGAACTACATGGTCTTCGACGACGTCGTCACCGAGACGCAGTACGACCTCTGGGTCGGCGACGAGGCGTGGGACGTCGACTACTACCTGCACGAGAACCCGGAGCTGAAGCGCACGGCGTACGTCTGGCTGACCGACTTCGTCGGCTGGCTGCCGATGCCGGACCGCGGCGAGCACGAGACGTTCCTGACCGCGGATTACAACGCCGAGATGATCGAGCACATCGAGCGCTTCCCACGCATCCGCGACCGCGCGATCTTCGTCGGCGATCCCGACGACGTGATCGGCGAGCGGTTCGGTCCAGGGCTGCCGGCGATCCGGGACTGGACCGAGCGCCACTACGACTTCCCGGGCTATGTCACCGGCTTCGATCCGAGCGAGTTCGCCGATCGCGAGCGTCTCCGCCGGGAGCTCGGCTACCGCGACGGCGAGCTCGTCTGCATCGTCACCGTCGGCGGTTCCGGCGTCGGCGGCGACCTCCTTCGTCGCGTCATCGCGGCGTTCCCGGAGGCAAAGGAGCTCGTTCCGTCGCTGCGCATGATCGTGGTCGCCGGGCCGCGCATCGACCCCGCGTCGCTGCCTGCGCACGACGGCCTCGAGGTGCGTGCGTACGTCCACGAGCTCTACCGCCACCTTGCAGCGTGCGACCTCGCGGTTGTCCAGGGCGGCCTCACCACGGGAATGGAGCTGACGGCGAACGGTCGACCCTTCCTCTATTTCCCGCTCGGGCATCACTTCGAGCAGAACTTCCACGTCGCGCACCGGCTCGAGCGCTACGGCGCCGGCCGACGGATGGACTTCACGCGGGACGACGCGCACGAGATCGCCGTCGCGATTGCGGAGGAGATCGGACGGACGACGGACTATCGCCCCGTGGACGGCGGTGGCGCGCGGCGCGCTGCGGAGCTGATCGCAGAACTGCTCTGATTGGGCCGTGGCGACGGTCGGCCTGCTGTGGCGGCGGGAGTGGGACCCGGTCGAGGATCCGGCGTCGTCGAAGCTCCGCGGCGTCTTCGCGGCGTTCGCCGAGCTCGGCGTGCCCGCGGCGCCGGTCGTGTACGACGACGTCCGCGTCGAGGCGGTGCGCGCACAGCTGTTCGCGCTCGACGGCGTCCTCGTGTGGGTCAATCCGATCGAGCACGGCCTCGACCGCTCGCTGCTCGATCCGCTGCTGCGCGAGGTCGCCGACGCAGGCGTGTTCGTGAGCGCACATCCCGAGGTGATCCTCCGCATGGGGACGAAACAGGTGCTCGCCGACACGCAAGGCATGAGCTGGGGCACGCCCACGCGCGTCTTTCGGAGCGTCGACGAGCTCCGCGCGGGCCTCGATCACGATCGCGTCGTCGTCCTCAAGCAGTACCGGGGCATGGGCGGCGACGGCGTGTGGAAGGTCGAGCGAGTCGGCCGCGGCACGCTCGAGGTGCAGCACGCCTCCCGCGACGCGCGGCCCGAGCACGTGACGGTCGAGGCCTTCGTCACCCGCTGCGCCCCGTACTTCGACGACGACGGACGAATGGTCGAGCAGCCGTACCAGCCCCGGCTCGCCGATGGGATGACCCGCGTCTACTGCTCGCACGACGCCGTCGTCGGCTTCGCTCATCAGTATCCGCGCGGCCTCCTGCCGTCGACCGTCGATCCCGATTCGTTGCCGACGGCGAAGCGCTTCGAGCGCGCCGATGCCCCCGAGTTCGCGGAGCTGCGCGAGCGAATGGAAGAGGAGTGGCTGCCGGAGCTGCAGCGCATCCTCGGCCTGGCGCGCGGCGAGCTGCCGGTGATCTGGGACGCGGACTTCCTCCGCGCGGACGATGGGCGGCCGGTGCTGTGCGAGATCAACGTCAGCTCGACCTTCGCGTTCCCCGAGCACGCGTATTCGGCCGTGGCGCAGGCGGCGCTGGAGCGGATAGCCGAGCGAAGGTTTTCCGCGCCCCCGGCATCTCAGTCGTAGGAAGCGATGCGCAGGATCGTGATCGGAGCAGCCATCGGCGCCGGCGTCGTCGTCGCAAGTGCGATCGGGCTGACGCTGGACGCGCTGCGGAAGCTCGACGCCTAGGAGCCGCAGACGGGATGCTCGGCGCCGGGAGCGGCACGAGAGACACCGCATCGCCTCACGTGCCGGCCCCGGTACGAAGACAGATGCGCGCGCAGGCGTCGTACCGGCGCCGTGCTCGGCCGGCTTTACGGCGCCTTTACCGCCGGTCACTCGCAGCAGGGGAAGAAAAGCGCCCGACGGCCCGCGGAGTGGGCTCGCGAGCCGTCCGGGCGATGCGGGGGATGTGGCTCTGGGCGAGCGTCCGGCATCGCTGGGCTGCGGCTCCCGCGACACCGGCACAGTCTCCGCATCGCGAACCGTAGGCCGATCGTGAGCCACTCGGCCTACCCCGATAGAGGGATTTGCTGCCGACCGGGCCTGGAACGTCCACGGCCCGGTGGAGACCGGGCCGTGGACGGAAAAGCGGTACCTAGGCGCTCTTGGCGAGCTATGTGCGGCAGAAGCTCTCATCCCCGAGACTTCCCCGTTGACAGTGTTGTCGGGAGGAAAGTCCTCGCAACCTACCCCCAAAAGAGGTGATTTTCGCGTGAGCGGCCACCGCCGCAGCGGCCGCTCACGCGTGTCAGCCGTTGCCGGGGAGTCCGCGGGCGGCAAGACTCCTCGACCATCCCCCACGAGAGAGCAGGAGCACACAGCTCACTCGTTCGACCCGATCCGTGCCCGCCTGCCCTCCGCCGAAACGCGGCGACCGCGAGCTCAGGGCCAGAGCGTCGTCCCGGGTGCCCGGACGTCCAGCGGGCCGCCGGGCATGCAATCCATCGACCAGTACGGGTGCTGGATCGAGTACGGGTCGTCCGGGTGGGCCTCGCCCGGATACGTGAGCAGCCAGAGGTAGTCCGCGACCGCCTCGGCGTCGTCCGGCGTGTCGCCGAGCTGCTGCGCCACGAGCGCCGTGCGCTGCATCCCGGAGCACTCGGCCTGTGCCTCGACGAGCGTGTCCGGGGGCACGACGTTGCCCTTCGTTCCCTGGATCACGTGGATCGACTCGTGCGCGAGCGTGATCAGCGCCTGCGCGTAGTCGTCGTACTGCCGGTAGTAGTCGTCCGACCAGTCGTTGGCGGTCGAGTAGCACGTCGTCTCCGACGAGTCGGTGCAGATCCCGGGTGCGGCCGTCGTCGGCGCGCCGACGAAGCACGGGCCGCCGCACTTGGTCGGCTTCGGCGATGCCTCGGCGAACTGCTGGAGCGGTCCGCAGACCTGCGGCGAGAGCTCGATCGTGTCGGCCGACGCGGTGAAGGAGTCGGCGTGCGTCACGACCGTCGTGTACGGCACCTTGCGCCGGTACCGCACGCGCTTGTGGCGGACGACGTGGTACGCCCAGACGTAGCGGTACTTCGTGACCGGCGTCGTCGTCGAGTGCGTGGGCTGCCGGACGAAGCCGAGCACCTTGCTCGAATCGCCGTTGACGTTCAGCGCCGTCCAGCTCGCCTGGTCCTCGCACTTGGCGGTCACCGGCCTGCCGACGATCGTCGAGGCGACGGTCGACGCGAGCTGCTCGAGCGGCGTGTGATGATTCGGGTCGCTCCACGGATCCGGCGAGCCCGGCGGCACCGTGACGGTGTCGGTCGCGGCGAGCGGCGCCGCGCTCGCCGACCCGGCGGCGAACGCCGCGGCCCCGAGCAGGGCGGCCGCGAGGAGGATCGTGGCCCGACGGACCATGGTTCGACGATAGGCCGCGCGTGGGTCGTTGGGGAGGGCCCGCCGGGGCTATCTGCCCAGGCAGGCCTGAACCACCGGCCCGGACCGTGCAGGAGAGCCAGTCCACCAGTACAGCGCCCGCCCGTTTTGGCGGAGACCGGTCGTGCCGAGGCCCTTCGCGGTGGTCTTCGCCAGCGTGGCCACCACCGCTCTCGCATACGTCGCGCCCAGCACGTTCGCGAAGTACGCGACGTTGACCCTCACGGCACCGCGGGTCGCCACGAACCAATCGCTGCCCGACACCGACGCCGCGCCGAGATCGGGACGGCTCGCAACCTCGAAGCCGTGGGACCGAAGGCACGCCTTCCCTTGCGCCTCGGACAGCGGTGCAGCGATCGCAGCGCCGGCCGTCGAGGATGCCGCGAGGAGCACGCAGGTGATCACGAGCAATCGCACGCGTTTCATGATCGCGCGCAGCGAGGCCGGTGACAATGCTCTTCGGTCGCTGTGAGCTGCGGGGCAGGGACTCGAACCCCAACTTCCTGATCCAGAGTCAGGCGTCCTACCATTAGACGACCCCGCAACGGGCCGCGGCCAGTGTAGCGGCGTCAGGTCTCTGCGACCGGACGGCGAGACCTACAACTCGACCCGATACATGGGGACGAGCCGCTGCTCCGTCTCGGTGTCGATGTGCGCGACCACCTCGACGTACGGCTCGAGCCCCGAACCGCGCAGCTTCGCCTTCAGCAGGCCGTCGACCTGGAAGATCCCCGACGAGTTGTTCATCCGGATCTCGATCAGGATCGGCCGCTCCTCGCCGTCCGTGATCGTCACGTCCTCGATCGCGGCGGCCGACAACGAGTGCATGGATACGCGGCCGCGCTCGAACGGGATCCTCGACCGACCCTTCGCCATGTCGAGCGCGTCCGCGACGCGGATCAGGCCCGCCTCGATCGTCAGCGGCTGCCCGTCGGCGCGGTGGGAGATGATCGCCTGCAGCACCTCCGAGACGACGACCGTCACGTCGGGCTCCTCGTAGAGGCCGTGCAGGAGCTCGCGCAGCTTCGGCTCGGCCAGGAACAGCGAAAAGTCCTCGTGCCCGTGGCGGTGGACAGACATGCCGACGCAATGCATGAGTGCGGCGAGCGTGACGATCACCTCGGCGTCCTCGTGCGCGTAGCCGTAGTCGCGCTCCACGCCGGTCTCGACGTGGTGCTTGTGCAACTGGCGCAGGAGCTTCAGGGCGATGTTCGTCACGATCTGGATGTGCACCCACGAGTGGTCGTTGATCTCCATCCGCGCGACCGCGTTCACGTTGGAGACGTGCCACCAGCCCTTCAGCTGCTTGTCGGCGTTGACGCGCTCGATCAGGGTGCGGAGCTTGCGGTTGCCGCGCACCGGCACGTTGATCCGCATCCGCTCGACCGCCTCGGAGGGCGTGAGCCGAACCTCGCGCTCGGCCTCCTCGGATGCCGGCTGCTCGATCCGCTCGGCAGTCTCCTTGTCGATCGCCACGAAATCAGTCTATGTCCAGTCGCCGTGGAAGGATCAACGGCGTGAACGCCCCCGCGCTGCGCCCGCTCGGGGTCGGGGAGATCCTCGACGTCGGGATCAAGATCTATTGGCGGCACGCGGTGACGCTCTTCAAGATCGTCGTCTTCGTCGTCCTGCCGGCGCAGATCGTCGTCAATGTCGTCCAGATCTCCGCGGCGCCGAGCGACACGAACGTCTTCGGCGGCGGTGGGTTGTTCGGCCCTGCGTTCGGGCCGAACGGCGACGTCTCGACGATGACGAACAGCGAGGCGGTGACGTTCGCCGTCGGCGTCGGAGTCGCGCTCCTGATCAACGCGCTCGCCGGGAAGCTCGCACAGGGCGCGTGCTTCCGCGCCGTTGCCGACGCGTACCTCGGCGACCCGATCAGCTCGCGCTCGTCGCTCCGCTATGCACTGCGGCGCATGCCTGCGCTCGTCGGCGTCAGCATCCTCGGGACGCTGCTGGCGTCGCTCGGCCTGATCTTCTGCATCGTCCCGGGTGTCTACCTCTGGGTCGCGTTCTTCGTCGCCGTGCCGGCGCTGCTCGTCGAAGGCGTCGGGCCGATCAAGGCGCTCGGCCGGTCGCGGCGGCTCGTCAAGGGACGCTGGTGGCCGATGTGCGGCGTCGCGCTCGTCGGCTACTTCCTCGTCTTCCTCGTCAGCGGCGTCGTCAGCGGGCTCGTTCTCGGCGTCGCAGCCGTCGGCTCGCGCGGGACGGTTGTCGGCTTCGTCCTCGCGACGCTCAGCACGACGGTCGGGAGCATGCTGACGACCCCGGCGGTGGCCGCGTTCGCGACCGTCGCCTACATCGACCTGCGGGTGCGCCACGAGGGCTTCGACCTGCTGCTGCTGGCGCAGCGGATCGGCGGGGACGGGCCGACCGTCGCGCCGACGAGCGTCTTCCTCCCACCGGCGCCTGCGGTCTATACGACGGGCGGGGAGCAGCCGCCGTACTGGCCGCCGCCGCCGGGCTGGCAGCCGTCGAGCGAGCCGCCTGCGCTCGAGCCGCCGCCGGAGGAGGAGAACCCCCCGGCCGAGCCGCCATACTGGCCCCCGCCGCCGGATAGGAAGCCCGGGCGGTGACGCCGGCGGAGGCTCGCGCCGAGGCGCACCGGATCCTCGCCGAACGGCGCTTCCACGGCACCTCGGTCCCGCGGCCGCTGCACGGCGTGCTGCACTGGATCGGGCGGCACCTGCACTTCCTCGAACGGTTCTGGACGTGGCTTGCGAATCTCGTCGGCGGCCGCGACGTGCTCTGGACGATCGTCGGGGCGGTCGTCGTCGCGGTCGCCGCCTCGGTGCTTGCGGGTCTCGCACGGCGAAAGGGCCGCGCGGATCGAGTGGCCGCCGCGCGGGCGGCGGCCGAGCACGGGATGGACCCCGACGAGCTCGAGCGCCTCGCGGCCGAGGCCGAGCATCGCGGCGACCTCGAGATCGCGCTCCGGCTGCGCTTCCGCGCGGGGCTGCTTCGTCTCGCACAGGCGCGGGTGCTGCCGGCGCGCCCGTCCTTGCGAACGTTCGAAGCGCGGCGTGTGCTGCGCGACCCGCGCTTCGACCGGCTCGCGCGCGACTTCGACGAGGTCGTGTACGGCCGGAGGCCCGCCCGCGTCGAGGATCTCACCGCCGCGCGCGAGGAGTGGCCACACGTGCTCGGAGACGCGCGATGAGCCGCGGTTGGAAGATCGGCATCGGCGTCGTCGTCGCCGTCGTCGTCGTCAATCTCGCGCTCCGCTTCCTCGGTTCTGTCACCGGCGGCACACCGGGCGGGCCGGAGTCGTCCTCGTACGCGACCGCCTCCGACGGCGCCGCCGCGTATGCGCAGCTGCTCGGTCGAACCGGCCACCGCGTCGACCAGCTGCGGGACGCGCCCCATCGCGCGCGCCTCCGGCCCGACGAGACGGCGATCGTGCTCGACGCGCTCGGCGTTGCGAACCGCGACGCGGATGCGCTGCGGGCGTTCGTCAGCGAGGGCGGCAGGCTCGTCGCCGGCGGCGGCGACCTGTCGTGGCTCGGGCGAATCGTCGAGTCGCCGCCTGCAGGCGATGTCACACGCGGCGTCGTCGTGCGCGCCGGCCGCCTGACGCTGCGCACGGCGGGCGTTGCCGGCTGGCAAGACGCGGGGTCGATGCACGCCGTCGCCGGCCGGGGCGGTGCCGTCGTCGTCGCGTCGGAGCGTGTCGGCAGCGGCATCGTCTTCGCGCTCGCCGACCCGTCGCCGTTGCAGAACCGCCTGCTCGACAGGAGCGACAACGCCGCGTTCGGCCTGCAACTGGCCGGCGCCGCCCGCCGCGTCGCCTTCCTCGAGAGCTACCACGGCTACGGCCGGTCGAGCGGTCTCCGCGCATTGCCGATCGCGTGGATCCTGCTCCTCTGCGGGCTCGCGCTCGCCGGCATCGTCTACCTCTTCGCGCGCGGGCGCCGACTCGGGCCGGCGGAGACGACCGAGCGCGAGCTGCCGCCGCCGCGGCGCGAGTACGTCGACTCGCTCGCCGGTGTGCTCGCGCGCACGCCCCGCGACGACGCGGTCGCGCCGGTCAGGCGCAGCGCGCGCGAGGCGCTGCTGCGGCGTGTCGCGCTGCCGGAGGACGCCGGCGACGACGCGGTCCGCGAGGCCGCGCGCCGCTTCGGGCTCGGCGACGTGGAGACGAACGCACTGCTCGCGCCGGCCCGGACGGACGACGACGTCGTCGCAGTCGGGCGCGCGCTCGCGCAGATCGGGCAGGATCCGCGCTGATGGAGAGCATCCGCGATCGCGTGGTCGGCGAGGTCGAGAAGGTCGCGCTCGCGCACGAGCAGACGGTCGAGCGCATCGTCGCCGCCCTCCTCGTCGGCGGGCACGTGCTGCTCGAGGGCGTGCCGGGCGTCGCCAAGACGCTCGTTGCGAATGCCGTCGCGCGGGCTCTCGGTCTCGAGTTCCGGCGCGCGCAATTCACCCCGGACATGCTCCCGTCGGATCTTCTCGGCACGATGACGCTTCACGGCGGCGAGCTCGCGTTCCGACCGGGGCCGGTGTTCACGAGCGTGCTCCTCGCCGACGAGATCAACCGGACGCCGCCGAAGACGCAGGCAGCGCTGCTCGAGGCGATGGAGGAGCGGCAGGTCACGATCGAGGGAAGGCCGCGGCCGCTGCCGCAGCCGTTCCTCGTGCTCGCGACGCAGAACCCGGTCGAGTACGAAGGCACGTATCCGCTGCCGGAGGCGCAGCTCGACCGCTTCCTCTTCAAGCTCGAGCTCGGCTATCCACCGGAGGAGGAAGAGCGCGCGATTCTCGCGCTCCGCCATCGCGGCGTCCAGCCGGCAACGCTCGAAGACGTCAGCGCCGTCGTCGCCGCGGACGAGCTCGTCCAGGCGCAGCGCGAGGTCGACTCGACGGGCGTCTCCGACGAAGTTGCCGCCTATACGACCGCGATCGTGCGTGCGACGCGGACGCTGCCGAGCGTCGAGCTCGGTGCGAGCCCCCGTGCCGGCGTCCACCTGCTCGCGGCCGCGAAGGCATCCGCGCGACTCGACGGCCGCGGTTACGTCACCCCCGACGACGTCGCCGCCGTCGCGCCGGACGTGCTGCGCCACCGGCTCCTGTTACGCGCGGAGGCCGAGCTCGACCGCTACCGCCCGGACGACGCGGTGCAGGCGGCGCTCGACGCCGTCCCGGTTCCGCGATGACGCCGACGCCGCGGACGGCGCTCGCGGTGGCGCTCGTCGCGGTCTTGCCGCTCCTCGTCCCGGTTCCGATCGCACTGGTCGTCTTCGCGGTGCTCGTCGCTGCGGTCGTCGTCGACGCGCTCTACGCGCGGCAGCCCCCGACGGTCAGCCGCACTGCGCCGGGCTCGCTGGCGCGCGGCGTGCCGGCCCCCTTCGCAGTCGCCGCGGACACCGCAACGGTGCGTCTGCGGCAGCCCTTGCCGCCCGACCTCGAACTCGAGCCGGCGAACGAGGCCGACGGCGGTCTCGACGCGAAGCTCGTCGCCCGGCGCCGCGGCCGCCATCCGCTGCCGCGCGTCGCCGCGCGGCGCTACGGGCCGCTCGGCCTCGCGGGCTGGACGCGCGCCGTCGGCGAAGAGGCGGAGGTGGTCGTCTATCCGGACCTCCCGAACGCGCGGCGCCTCGCCGCCGCCGTGCGCACAGGCCGGTTCCGCGACGAAGGGCTGCGACGGCGCGGCCCGCTCGGCCTCGGCACGGAGTTCGAGTCGGTCCGCGACTATGTCCCCGACGACGACATCCGCCGGGTGAACTGGCGCGCGACGGCACGGCTCGGTCGTCCGATGAGCAACCAGTACCGCCTCGAACGCGATCGCGACGTCGTTTGCGTCGTCGACTGCGGCCGGCTGATGGCGGCGCCGTTCGCAGACCGCACGCGGCTCGACGCGGCGCTCGATGCCGCCGTCGCAGTCGCAGCGGTGTCCGAGGTTCTCGGCGATCGCTGCGGTGTCATCGCCTTCGCGCGGGGCATTCTTCGCGCGCTGCCGCCGCGGCGCGCCGGCGCACGCGATCTCGTCGACGCGGTGTACGACCTGGAGCCGGTCGGTGTCGACAGCGACTACGAGCTCGCTTTCCAGCACATCCGCGGCGTGAAGCGCGCCTTCGTGCTCGTGCTGACCGACCTACTCGAAGAGTCCGCCGCGCGGCCGCTCGTGGACGCATTGCCGGTGCTCGCGCGCCGCCACGCCGTCGCTGTCGCCGGAGCCTCCGATCCCGACATCGACGCGCTCGTGCGCAACGAGCCGGAGTCGCCGTCCGACGTCTATCGCGCCGCGGTCGCGCTCGACGTGCTCGCCGCCCGCGCGCGCGTCGCCGCGCAGCTCCGGCGGACCGGTGCGGACGTGGTGGAGGGCTCGCCGTCGACGCTCGCAGCCGCGTGCGTCAGGGCATATCTGCAGGCGAAATGGACGGCCCGCTTCTGAAGCCTCGCCAGATCACCAAGCCCCAGTAGACGGCGCCGAGCGCGACGCCGACCGCGATCACCGTTGCGAGGCCCGACTCGGCGAGCCGGGCGCGATTCCCCTCGGTGATGCCGGCGACGACGAGCCACGGCGCAGTGCCGACGGCGAGCAGCACAGCCCGTCGGGCCTCGCGCTGCAGAGAGGCGCGCCGCGTCCCGCGCCCAGGGTCGACGATCGACCAGCCGAGCCGCAGCCCGGCAGCGCCGCCGACGATCAGGCACGACAGCTCGAGCACGCCGTGCGCGGTGACGAGGTCGACGAAGCCCGTCCCGTTGCCGTTCGAGATCATCAGCGCGCCGATCACACCGATCAGCAGGCCGTTGAAGAGCAGACCGGCGGCGGTGACGACGCCGCACGTGAGGCCGCCGGCGAACGCGACGAGCGTGACCCAGATGTTGTTCGTGAAGATCGCCGTCGTGAATTGCGCCTGCTCGCTCGGCGACATGTCCGTCCACGGATGGCCCGGCTGCAGCGCTGGACGGAACGCCGCCGGGATGACGCCGGTCGCCGCTCCGGGGTCCTGCGTCGCCCACAGTGCGCCGAGCGCCGCCGCACCGACGAGGAGTCCGAACGAGAGTGCGAGCGCGCGCGGCCGCTCCGCCACGAGCCGCCAGTAGTCGCGCGCGAAGAATTGGACGAACGACCGGCGCCGTGTGCGGCTGTCGTACACGAGATGGCGCGCGCTGCCGACGAGCGACTCGAGCCGCGGAACGGTCGGGTCGTGGGGGAACCGCCGCCGCGCCGTCGCGAGATCCGCCGCCGCGGCGCGGTAGAGCGCGCCGAGCCGCCGGACGCGCTCCGCGCCGAGCCGTTCGGGCCGCCGCGACGCCTCGCGGACGAGCAGCTCGAGCTCGTGCCAGTCGGCAGTGCGGGATTCGCTGAATCGTTCTACGGTCGTAGACATGGAATACGAGGACCGGCTGACGATTCCCACCCCGGAGGGGGTCGATCTCGAGCTTACGCTGGCCGGGGTCGGCTCGCGGTTTGCGGCCGCGCTCCTCGACTACCTGATCCAGTTCGCGATCATCGTCGCGCTCGGTCTCGTGCTCGGGCTCGGCATCGGTCTCAGCCCGGGCAGCAACGGCTTCGCGGCGGCGGTCTGGATCGTCCTGTCGTTCCTGCTCTTCGTCGGCTACGACATCACGTTCGAGGTGCTTGCCGCCGGCCGGACACCCGGCAAGCGCGCGAACGGGCTGCGCGTCGTCCGCGAGGAGGGCGGGCCGGTCACCTTCCCGATCAGCGCGGCGCGGAACATCCTCCGGATCGTCGACATCCTGCCGGGGATGTACCTCGTCGGGATCCTCTCGATCCTCGTCTCGCGCAGGAACCAACGGCTCGGCGACCTCGCAGCGGGCACGCTCGTCGTGCGCGAACGGCGCGCGCTGCCGCCGGAGCCGGTACGTCTCTACCGCGTGGCCGAAGGCAGGGCCGCGCTCACCGCCCCGGCGTGGGACACGAGCGCGATCGACGACGTCGAGCTCGCCGCCGTGCGCAGCTTCCTTGCGCGCCGCCACGGACTGACCGACGACGCCCGCGTGCACCTCGCGCGGGAGCTCACCGCCCGCCTCCAGCCGAAGGTCGGGGGCGGGGTCGGCGCGGACTCGCCGGAGCTCTTCCTCGAGCGCCTCGTCGCCGCGAAGCTCGGCCGTCCGTAGACCGTCGTACGATCGATCTGTGACCACGGCGGGGCGGATCGTCACGATCGACGTCTCGGACGCGCGCGGCGCGGCCGTCGCGATGCTCGGCGCGGCGCTCCTCCTGCCGCTCACCGGTCAGGGGCTGCCGTGCCCGCTGCGGACGCTGACCGGCATCCCCTGTCCGATCTGCGGCATGACGACGAGCGTCGAAGCGAGCGTGCACGCGCACCCGCTCGCGGCGCTGGCTGCAAACCCGGCGGGGCCGCTGCTCACGATCGCTGCGGCGCTACTCGTCCTCCGGCCACCGAGGCGTCAGTTCGCGTTCCCCCTTGTCGCCGTCGCCGTCGTCGTTGCGGCGCTGTGGCTGTTCGAGCTCCACCGCTTCGCGCTCATCTGAAAGGCGATTCGTGTCGACCCATCCGCCACCGACGACGCGGTACGGCCCTCCCGGCGGGCCGTCCGGACCACGGGCCGGCTTTTGGCCCCGACTCGCGGCCGCGTTCATCGACGGGATCGTCATGGTCGTCGTCCCCGTCGTGGTCATCATCATCGGTGCGGTGTCGGGAAGCCGTGGCCTGCTCGTGCTGGGCTACGTGCTCGCGTTCGTGTTCTGGATCGGCTACGAGGTGTACTTCCACGGCGGCCCGACGGGGCAGACCCTCGGAAAGCGGGCGATGCAGATTCGCGTCGTCGACTTTGCGACCGGCGGACCGATCGGCTACGGCCGCGCGTTCCTCCGGTTCATCGGGCGGTGGATCTCGGGGATTTTCTGTTACCTCGGCTACCTCTGGATGCTCTGGGACAAGGAGAAGCAGTGCTGGCACGACAAGATGGCCAATGACGTCGTCGTGCCGGTCCACGCGTATCCGATCCGCTGAAAGGAGACCGCTGTGTCGATGTATCCACCACCACCGGAAACCGCGTCGAGTGCAGTACGCGGACCGCGTGCCGGCTTCTGGCAGCGCCTCGCCGCAGCCATCATCGACGCGATCCTCGTCGGTGTCGTCGGGATCATCATCGAAGTGATTCTCGGGCGCTCGATCGGCGCGATCATCGCATTCGTCCTCGGCGTCGCGTACTACGGCTGGCTCGAGGGCAGCAACTCCGGCCAGACGGTCGGCAAGCGCGCGATGGGCATCCGCGTCTACGACTTCCGCCAGGGAGGGCCGATCGGAACCGGCCGGGCGATCGGGCGCTACTTCGCCCGCTGGCTCTCGGCGCTCCCGTGCTTCCTCGGTTATCTCTGGATGCTCTGGGACGGCGAGAAGCAGACGTGGCACGACAAGCTCGTCGGCGATGTCGTCGTGCCGGTGTCGGCGTATCCCGTGGAGAGCTGGCCGAACTAGCGCGATCTACGCGACGTCGGCGGCCCAGTCGCCGTAGAGCGAGGTGTAGAGGCCGCGCCGCGCGAGCAGCTCCTCGTGGGAGCCCTGCTCGACGACGCGGCCGTGCTCGAGCACGACGATCAGGTCGGCGTCGCGGATCGTCGAGAGCCGGTGCGCGATGATGAATGCCGTCCGTTCGGCGAGCAGGACGCGCAGCGCCTCCTCGATGCGCCGCTCGGTGCCGATGTCGACCGACGACGTCGCCTCGTCGAGGATGAGCACGCGCGGATCGGCGAGCAGGGCGCGCGCGAACGCGACGAGCTGCCGTTGTCCGAGCGACAGGCGTGAGCCGCGCTCGCCCAGCTGGGTCTCGTAGCCGTCCTCGAGCCGGAGGATGAACTCGTGTGCGCCCACGGTCTGTGCGGCGCGCACGATCTCGTCCGCCGACGCGTCCGGCTTCCCGAACGCGATGTTCTCCTCGACGGTGCCGGCGAACAGGAAGCCCTCCTGCGGGACGACGCCGAGCTGGCGGCGCAGCGACTCCTGCGTCACGTCGCTCAGGTCGACGTCGTCGATCGTGATGCGGCCGTGCGTCGGCTCGTAGAAACGGGCGAGCAGCTTCGCGATCGTCGACTTCCCCGCACCCGTGTGCCCGACGAGCGCGACGGTCGTGCCGGCGGGCACGTCCAGGTCGATGCCGTGCAGCACCTCCTCGCCGCGGCCGTACGTGAACCGCACTCCCTCGAAGCGCACGTGCCCGCCGATCCGCGCGAGCTCCCGCGCGGCCGGCCGGTCGACGACCTGCGGCTCCTCGTCGAGGACTCCCATGATCTTGTCGAGCGCCGCCGTCGCGGAGAGGAACGTGTTGTACAGCTGCGACAGCTGCTGCACCGGGTCGAAGAAGTTGTTGACGTAGAGCATGAACGCGAACAGCGTGCCGAGCGAGATGCTGTGCCCGAAGTACAGATGCCCGCCGTACGCGAGCACGACCGCGAGCGCCGCAGTGGAGAAGAGGTCGACGGCCGGGAAGTAGATGCCGTTGAGGACGACCGTCCGCATGTTCGCCTCGCGGTAGCGCTGTGCGACGTTGCGGAAGTTCTCGGACGCCGCCTGCTCGCGGTTGAACGCCTGCACGACGCGCATGCCGGCGATGTCCTCTGCGAGCGTCGCAGTCACGAGGCCGAGCCGCTCGCGAACCTGGGCGTACGCCCGCGCCGAACGCTTCCGGAACATCGCCGTCGCGACGGTCATCAACGGAAGCACCGCGCAGGTTGCGAGTGCGAGCCGCCAGTCGAGGACGAACAGGATCACGGCGGTGCCGATCAGCGTCAGCGAGTTCTGGACGAGGCTCGTCACACCGTCCGTCACGAGCTGGTCGATCGCCTCGACGTCGTTCGTCAGCCGGCTGATGATCACGCCGGCCCGGTTGCGCTCGTAGAAGCCGAGCGAGAGCCGCTGGAGATGCGCGAAGAGCCGGTTGCGCAGGTCGGCGAGGATCCGCTCGCCCACCCAGCCCGTCATGTACGTCTCGACGTACGTCATGCCCCAGTTCGCGAGGCCGGCGGCGAGGAAGAGCACGACGACGAGCACGAGCCGCCCCCCGCCGTGACCCTTGACCGCGTCGTCGAGCGCGACCTTCGCGAGATACGGCGGCGCGAGCGCGGTCGCGGTCGCGGTGAGGAGCGACACCGTCGAGAGCGCGGTGCGCAGCCGGTACGGCTGCGTCAGCTGCCAGAGCAGGCCGAGCCGCCGTCTCGTCTTCTGCCACGACCAGTCGTCGACCTCGGGAGTGCGCGTATCGCGCATGAGATGCCCGCCCGGTTGATGGACTCTCATGCCGCGCCACGCTCCTCGACGCGCGAGGCGAACTCCGCCTCGAGGAGGCCGTGCTCGTAGATCTCCCGGTAGACACCGCTCGTCTGGAGCAGCTCGTCGTGCGTTCCGCGTGCGGCGATGCGGCCGTCGTCGAGGACGACGACCTCGTCCGCGAGCGCGATCGTCGACAGCCGGTGCGCGATGATCAGCGTCGTCCGGTCCTGCATCGCCGTGCGCAGCCCCGCGCGGATCCGCGCCTCGGTCGTCGCGTCGACCGATGCGGTCGCATCGTCGAGGACGAGGATGCGCGGGTCGACCGCGAGCGCACGTGCGATGGCGATCCGCTGACGCTGGCCCCCGGAAAGCGTGATCCCGCGCTCGCCGATCACCGTTTCGTAGCCGTTCGGCAGCCGCTCGATGAACTCGTGTGCCTGCGCCGCCTCCGCGGCGCGACGCACCTGCTCGTCGCTCAGGTCGCCGCGGCCGAACGCGATGTTCTCGCGCACCGTCGCCGAGAAGAGGAACGGATCCTGCGAGATCACGCCGATTGCACGCCGCAGCGTCGTGAGCTGCACGTCGCGCACGTCGACGCCGTCGACGAGCACGCGCCCCTCGGTCGCGTCGTAGAAGCGCGGCACGAGCGACGTCAGCGTCGTCTTCCCGGAGCCCGTATGCCCGATGAGCGCGACGGTCCTGCCCGGCGCGAGCTCGAGGTCGACGTCCCGGAGCACCGGGCGCTGCGGGTCGTAACCGAACGTCACGTGCTCGAAGCGGATCGCGCCCCCGCCCGCGGGCAGCGGCCGCGCGTCCGGCGCATCGGCGATCTCCTCCGGCTCGTCGATCACCTCGAAGATGCGCTCACCGGCTGCCGTTGCGCGCTGCGCCTGCCCGACCCACATGCCGAGCGCGCGCAGCGGCAGCACGAGCATGCCGAGGTAGAGGTTGAAGGCGACGAACGAGCCGACCGAGAGCGTGTGGTGCGCGACCATTCGCGCGCCGAGCAGCAGGACGGCCGCCTGCGCGAGCATCGGCACGAACGAGATGAGTGGGACGTAGGTCGCCCGCTGGCGGTTCGCCCGCACCGTCTGGTCGAAGACGCGTTCCGAGCGATGGACGAACTTCTGCTGCTCTGCCGGCTCCTGTGCGAACGCCTTGACGACGTGGACGCCGACGATGTTCTCCTCGGCGACGGTGGCGACGTCGGCGAGCCGCTGCTGCACGTCGCGGAGCGTCGGATGCGACACGTGGCTGTAGCGGTAGGCAAGAACGACGAGCAGCGGCGTGACCGCGAGCACGATCAGCGCGAGCCGCCACTCGAAGAAGAAGAGGACGACGGTGACCGACGCAACAGTGAGCGCGTTCTGGAAGAAGAAGATCAGTCCGTAGCCGAGGAAGAAGCGGACGCCCTGGAGGTCGACCGACGCGCGCGACATCAGCTGTCCGGTCTGGTGCCGGTCGTAGAAGCCGAAGCTGAGCCGGACGAGATGCGCATAGAGCCCGCTTCGCAAGTCCATCTCGACGTCGAGCGCGATCTGGCCGGAGAGCAGGCGGCGCGCCCCCATCAGGGCCGCGCGGAGCAAGCCGAGCCCGACGATCGCCACGACCGTCCACGTGAGCCGGTGCGCGTCGTGCTTGATCAGCGCGCCGTCGATCGCGTCGCGACCGGTGACCCAGACGAGCGCGATCTGCGCCGCCTGCGAGCCGACGGCGAGGACGATCGACGCGATCAGGCCGACGCGGTACGGACGCAGGAAGCCGAGCAGACGTGTGAACGTCCGCCGGTACGGAACGGCACTCACGGTGTCAGGCTATCCCGCGTGGGCGTCGCTCCCGACGGCAGTCCGGTCGAGGTCTACCTTCGCCTGCCGAGCCGCGGCGAGGGTGAGCTCGTCGCGGCCGCGCTACCGCCGCCGGCGTCGCTCCTCGAGCTCGGCTGCGGGACCGGTCGCGTCACGCAGCAGCTCGTCGCGCGCGGTTACTCCGTCGTCGCCGTCGACGAGTCGCCGGAGATGCTCGCCCACGTGCGCGACGCGGAGACGGTGTGCGCGCGGATCGAGGAGCTCGATCTCGGCCGCCGCTTCGACGCGGTGCTCCTCCTCAGCAACCTCTTGACGGTCGAGGCGGAGCAGCGGCGCGCGTTCCTCGAAGCGTGCGCACGGCACGGCGATCTCCTCGTCGTCGAGACGCTGCCGCTCGCCTGGCAGCCCCCCGAGTCGGAGTCCCTGCGCGTCGACCGCAGCGAGGACGGTGTCGTGCACGGGGAGGTGTTCTACGACGGCGGCGGTTCGCATGCGTTCGCGATGCGCGTCTTCGCGGACGAAGCCGAGCTCGCCGGGGCACTGGGGAAGTGGCGGCTCGACCGGTGGCTCGACCGTGACCGCGGCTGGTTCACAGCCGTGCGAGCAGCGCATCGCGCGATGCCGGACGGAGCGCGTAGATGAGGACGAACAGCGCCTCGCGCCAGAGGCGCTGCACGTGGTCGCCGGCGAGCAACGAGCCACTGCCGCGCGAGGCGGCGAGTGCGGCCGCCGCCCGTATCGCGAGCTCACCCGCAGCGGCGCGCCGCGCCGGCGTCTCGGGGCCGAGCTCGTCGAGCTGAGCGCGGAGGAGGATCAGCTTGTCGTCGAGCGGCGAGGGCCCGAGCAGCCGGCAACAGCGCGATGCCACCCCGAGCGCGAGCGATGCGTGGAGCCGCAGGACCTCCGGCGGCGTCTCGCCTCCTGCGGGATGGAGCGCCGTCTGCCGGTCGTGATCGACGCGCAGCCCGTCGAATGTCGCGCGCACCGTCGCGGTCGCATCGAGCGCGACGAGTCGCAGGCGTTCGACGCGGAGCGCGTCGCTCTCGATCGCGTCGACGATCAACCACACGATCTCGTCGTCGGCCGTGCGCGCCGCCGTGTGGACCACGTCGATCACGCCCCATCCGGAGAGAAAGGGTGAGATTCCGTCGAGCACCCAGACCTCGCCGTCGCGGCGCGCGTGCAGCGTCGGCTGCGGCAATGCTCCGCCGAGCGCAAGGCCGGCACGGACGTCGCCGCGGAGAAGCGGCGCGAGCCAGCGCGCACGAAGGTCGTCGTCGCCGCCTGCCGAGAGCGCATGCACGAGTCCGAGATGCTGGGCCCAGACGAACGCCGTCGTCAGGCACCCGCTCGCCAGCGCCTCCTGCACCGCGCAGACGGTTGCGAAGTCGGCATCCGCACCGATTCCGTAGAAGCCCTCCGCCGCGAGTCGCTCGAGCAGCTCACGCGGAACGACGTCGGCGGCGTCGGTCGCAAGGGCAGCCGGAAAGAGCACGTCATCCGCAAACCGCTGCGCACGCTCGACGACCTCCACGTGCTTCGACGCTACTCGAGCCGGGCGAGCTCGTCATGGACGAGTGCGAGCGCAGACTCGAGCCTGGCCTTGTTCGCCGGCAGGTTCGGCCAGCTGCTCGCGCCGGACGGATGCGGCAGCGGCACGACGGGGATGCCGTCGAGCTCGAACCGGCAGCCGATGCACTCCGTCATGTCGCCGCGGCCGAGCAGGCGCTTGATCGCGAGCCCGCCGACGGCGACGACGAGCAGCGGCCGCAGCAGCTCGAGCTCCCAGTCGCGCCAGAACCGGCAGAGATCCTGCTCGCGCGGCGTCGGCGTGCGGTCGCCGCGCCCGGACGCGGCGCGGCCCGGATAGCAGCGCGTGACGGACGCGCAGAAGAACGTCGCGTAGAAGGCATCCTCGTCGAGCTCGAGCCAGCGCCGGAGCGTCTGTCCGGCGCGGCCGCGCCACGGGAGCCGCTCCTCGCCCTCGACGATTCCCGGCGCCTGTCCGTACATATAGGCGCGCTGTCCGGCGAACGGCGCGCGCACCGGCAGCGACTCGAGCGGGAACCCCGCCTCGACACAAGCGCGACAGCGCGCCGTGTCGCGCTGGAGAGAGCGGACCGACCGATACGCTGACTTGCGAGTCGTCATGAAGTCGCTGTTCTCGTTCCCGAACCCGGTCAACGAGACGTCGGCCCGCACGGTCGCCGCCGTCGTCGCTGTGCTCGCGGTCGTGACGGTTGCATTCCAGCAAGGGTGGCTCATCCCGGTGCTCGCATACGGCTTCGTCGCACGGGCGCTCACCGGGCCGACACTGTCGCCGCTCGGCCTGGTCGCGACGCGCTTCGTCACGCCCCGCCTCCCGGTTGCGCCGCGCTACACGCCGGGGCCGCCGAAGCGGTTCGCGCAGGCGATCGGCGCGGTCTTCACGGTGACGGCGACCCTGCTCTGGTTCGCGGGGGGCGAGCACACGGCCGCGCTCGTCCTCGTCGCCGTGCTGGCCGTCTTCGCCGCACTCGAGTCGGGTCTCGGCCTGTGCGTCGGGTGCAAGACGTTCTTCCTCGGGATGCGTCTCGGCCTCGTGCCGGCCGCAATCTGCGAAGAATGTCGACGTGCCGTCTGAGCAGCTCCCGCTCGAAGCCGTCCCGAACGTCTCGGAGGGACGCGATTCGACGCTGATCGGGCTCCTCGGCCGGGTGGTCGCCGAGCACGCACGCCTGCTCGACATCCACAGCGACGCAGACCACAACCGCTCCGTCTTCACGCTCGTCGGCGACGACGTCGAGATCGTCGACGCGCTGCTCGCTGCGGTCACGGTCGCGAAGGCACGCATCGACCTGCGCCTGCACGAGGGCGTCCACCCGCGCATCGGCGCGGCAGACGTCGTCCCGATCGTGCCGATCCGGCCCGAGGACATGGACCGGGCGAAGGCCGCGGCGCTGACGCTCGCCGAGCGAATCGGCGGCGAGCTCGAGTTGCCCGTCTTCCTCTCCGGCGAGGTCGGCGGCGGCCGGGGGCCGGCGTTCTTCCGGCGCGGCGGACCGGCCGGGCTGCAGGAGCGCATCGACGCCGGCGAGCTCGCACCGGACTTCGGCCCGCGCACCATCGACCCTGCGGCGGGAGGGGTGATCGTCGGCGCACGCCGGCCGCTGATCGCGTTCAACGTCAACCTCGCGGGCGCGAGCGGGGAGGTGGCGCGCGAGATCGCCGCAGTCGTCCGCGAGCGCGGGGGCGGCTTCCCCGGCCTTCGCGCGCTCGGCCTCGACCTGCCGCGTGCGGGCAAGGCGCAGGTGTCGATGAACATCGAGGACTGGGAGGCGGCGGCCCTGCACGACATCCTCGCCGCGGTGGAGCGCGAGGCGGAGGCGCGCGGGGTCGAGGTGGAGGGATCCGAGCTCGTGGGGCTGATGCCGGCCGGCGCCGCCGCCGCGGCAACGGGCTCGCTCCTCCGCATCCACGGCTTCGACGCGTCGCGGCTGCTGGAGCTGCGGCTGCTGGGCTAGAGGTTCGGTGTGGACCTCGCCCGCCGCTGTGGGCGCGGCCAGACGCCGCCACAGCCCGGCCGAGTTGCACACCAGGCCTCTTGTAGGCTCGCGGCGTGGCTGTCGAGGCTGCGATCGGCCTCACCGGCGACGACCTGACGGTCGCGGACGTCTGGGCGGTCGCGATCCAGGGCGCGCACGCGACGTTGTCGGATGCGGCGCGGGAGAAGATGCGCGCCGCGCGCGAGCTCGTCGAGCGTGCCGCGCACGGGACGAGCGAGCATACGTACGGGATCAACACCGGCTTCGGCCGTTTCGTGAACGTCGCGATCCCGGAGGCCGAGACCGAGGAGCTGCAGCTGCGCCTGCTCCGCTCGCACGCATGCGGGGTCGGCGACCTCTACCCGGACGAGATCGTGCGCGCCGCGATGCTGCTGCGCGCGAACACGCTCGCAAAGGGGTCCTCCGGGGCGCGCGTGGAGACGGTGGAGCTGCTGCTCGCCTGTCTGGAGCGCGGCGTGCTGCCGGTCGTCCCGTCGCGCGGATCGGTCGGCGCATCGGGCGATCTCGCGCCGCTTGCGCATCTCGCGCTGCCGCTCGTCGGCGAGGGCGAGGCGTTCGTCGACGGCGAGCGGCTGCCCGGGGCGGAAGCGCTGGTTCGCGTCGGCCTCGAGCCGCTGCGGCTGGCCGCGAAAGAGGGGCTGTCGCTGATCAACGGCACGCAGTTCATGGCGGCGTACCTGTCGCTGGGGCTCGTGCGCGCGCGGCGGCTGACCCGCGCGGCCGACATCGCGTGCGCGATGTCGCTCGAGGCGCTGCAGGGCTCGCGGACCTCGTTCCTGCCTCAGATCCACGCGCTGCGGCCGTTGCGCGGCCAGGGCCACTCGGCGGCGAACGTCCTGCGGCTGCTGGCGGACTCGGCCATCAACGAAGCGCATCGCTGGTGCGACAAGGTGCAGGACGCGTACTCGCTGCGGTGCGCGCCGCAGGTGCACGGCGCGACGCGCGACCTGCTCGACTACGCCGAGTACACCGTCTCCGTCGAGCTGAACGCGGCGACGGACAACCCGCTCGTGCTCGTCGACGACGAGGCGCTCGTCTCGAACGGGAACTTCCACGGGCAGCCGCTCGCGTTTGCGCTGGACACGCTGGCGATCGGCGTCGCGGAGCTTGCGAACATCTCCGAGCGGCGCGTGGAGCGCTTGGTCAACCCGAACCTGTCGGACGGGTTGCCGCCGTTCCTCACCGCCGACGGCGGGCTCAACAGCGGGTTCATGATCCCGCAGTACGTGGCTGCGTCACTGGTGTCGGAGAACAAGGTGCTCGCGCATCCGGCGTCCGTCGACTCGATCCCGACGAGCGCCGCGCAGGAGGATCACGTGTCGATGGGCAACACGTCCGGCATCAAGGCGTGGCAGGTGCTGGCGAACGTCGAGCGCGCGCTCGCGATCGAGCTGCTCGCCGGCGCGCAGGGCGTCGAGTTCCACGCGCCGCTCGAGCCGGGAGTCGGCGTACGCGCGGCACGCGCGGCGGTGCGCGAGCTCTCGCCGCGGCTGCGGGAGGACAGGCCGCTCGCGCCCGACATCGAGACGGTTGCCGCCGCGATTCGCGACGGCTCACTCGTTGCTGCAGTCGAAGCGGAAGTGGGGGAGCTGGCATGAGCGCGACGACGTCGTTGTCGGAGCGAGTCGACGCGCTCGTCGGAGATCTCTCCTCCGTGCGCGCGCCGCGCGGCGTCGAGCTGAATGCGAGGCAGTGGTCGACCGAGGCGCCGCTCCGGATGCTCCTCAACAATCTCGACCCGGAGGTCGCCGAGCGGCCCGAGGAGCTCGTCGTCTACGGCGGCACCGGCAGGGCGGCGCGCTCGCATGAAGCGCTCCGCGCGATC
>DATCJJ010000093.1:0-16264 GCA_036562845.1 Gaiellaceae bacterium
GGCGCTTGGCGCGAGCCGCGCCGTCCCCCACGCTGGCTAGGCGATTCCCGGTGGTCCCGGGGACACGCCTCTACCCGCTGGTACCTCCACTGCCCGTACTTGATGAAATCACTACCGGACCACCTCCTTTCCGCGGTGATCCCAGAATAGCGAAGTCAGCGGGCGGCGACCTGGAGCAGACCGAGGCACATCTCGTCGGTCGTCCCTTCGCCCCACAGGACGTAGCGCGGCGTCATCGGCTTCCCGTTCACGTACGGCTGGTGTGCGCGCGAGTTGTCGAAGCGGCACGTCACCTTGAGCGCGTCGCCGGCGTTCGCGTCGACCGGCTGCTGAAGGTAGTACGCGTCCTGCCAGTGGAATTGCCATCGCGGGATGTGCAGGAGCGTTTGGCCGTTCAGGTCGATCCGGATGTCGACCCCGCGCAGGTGCATGTGGCCGGCGACGCCGTAGATGCGGAGCGGCCGATCGACGGTGCGTGTGCAGGTGCTCACCGAGCCCTGGGCCTGCTGGAGCTGCTGCTGACAGAGGATGAGCAGGCCGAGTGGGATGAACGCGGCGTCGTTGCCGTACTTCTTCGCCTCGTCGCGGAGCTCGGCTGTCCGATCGCACAGCGCGTTCCGCACCCCGTTCGGGCAGGGGAGCTCGACCGGCGCCGGCAGGAGATACGTGTCGAGCGGCGTCAGGTTCGCGCCCGCCGCCGGCGTGACGCGCAGCTGGACGCTCGAGCGATCGACCGCCTTCGCGCCCGGGTCGTGGAGGAGGTTGTAGTGCACCTGCATCACGACGAGGTCGCCGGCGTTCACGAGCACGCCCGTTCCTTGTGGCAATTCGTCACTTGTGTGGCCTGGAACCCATGCGGCGATCCACTGCGGTGCGCCGAGCCGCTCGCTCGTCGCATTGCTCGCGCTCGCCTGCGTCTCGCTCAGGCCGGGCCCGCCGAAGCACGTCCAGCCCGTGCCGCCCGATTGCGCGTTGAGCCGCCGCGCGTCTTGAACGTTTGCTCCGCTCGCGTCGAAAAGGATGACGTGGTGGACGATGTCCGGGTGCTGCGGCACGACCCGGGCGGCGGTGACGAAGGAGTCCTGCGTCAGGTGCGGGTCGAGGAGGAAGCAGTGATAGTCGTCCGTGCTGCCGCCGATCCCGCGCGGCCGATAGGCCTGCGGCGCGGTGAGCTTCATCGTCGTGCCGGGCGCCGTGTCCGGCTGTGTGACCGGCGTGATCGTGCGGGCGCTGCCGAGCTTCGCGCCGCTTCGCACCCACGTCGCGATCAAGTCCTTCTCCCGCGGCGTGAGGATCCGCTGCGCCTGGTTGAGATACGCGGGCGAGTCCTTGCCCGGCATCCAGGGCGGCATGAGGTTCTCCTGCGTCATCGCGAGGATTGCGGCGGCGTGAAGGTGGGCGCTGCGCGCGGTCGTGAGCGAGAACGGCGCGATGCCCCCCGACTGGTGACAGCCGGCGCACTTCTGCGCGAACAGCGGCGCCACGCCGTCCCATGTGACGGCGGCCCGGCGCCCCTGAGGCGTCGACGCGCTCTGCACGGTCGCGACGTCGAGGATGACCGCGCCGACGGCGGCGACGGCCATGAGCAGGAGCAGGCGCTTCCTCACCTGCGTATCGTGCCACCGTGCGCGCTGAATTGACGATCGAGATTGCCCGGACGCCCGAGGACGTCTTCGACTACCTCACAGACGTCTCGAATCTGCCGTCGTGGCAGTCGGGCGTCCATGCGGCACGCCGGGACGGCGACCGGATCCATGAGTCGCGCCACATGCTCGGCCGCGAGCTGTCGACAACACTCGCGATCGAGGCGGAGGAGCGCCCGAGGGTCTTCGCCATCCGGGCGCTCGACTCGCCGGTGCCCTTCGGTGTGCGGCACGAGCTCGAGCCGGACGGCGCCGGGGGCACACGTCTGCACGTCGTCGGTGAAGGGGACGCCGGCATGCTGCCGGGGTTCGCCGCCGGGATCATGGCTCGTCGTGCCGAGAAGCAGTTCCGGAAGGACTTCGAGCGGCTGAAGCGGATGCTCGAGACCTAGCCGCTCGGCGGCGACGTTCGATCTCCGCTTCGTCCCGCGCATCGAGCAGGATCGCCTGGCGGTTCCGCGGTTTCAGGAGGAACTCGGCGACGAGGATCGCGGCGCGCTTGAGCCGCACCTCTTGGAGCCGCCGCCAGGCGCGCTGGGCGTGGACGCGCCGGCGCACGGTCTCGTAGCTCGGCTGCAGGAGGCCGAGGGCGCGTGCGCGGTGACCGAGCTCGCGCCAGATCGCGGCGATAACGTCGTTCCCGTCATCGAGCTCGTCGGCCAGGCGGATCAATGTCGGATGGACGGCCGGCGCGAACTGCATCGCGCTCGACAGGATCGCGGCGCAGGCGTCACCCGATCGACACGACTTTCGAACAATCGCTAGTGGCGACTCGTCACGAGCGCAGTACGCTCGCGCTCGACGTCGTTACGCACGTGGCAGGCCGCGAGGTGGTCGTTGACGATTCCGCATGCCTGCATCGCCGAGTAGACCGTCGTCGGTCCGACGAAACGAAACCCCGCTCCCTTCAGCCGCGTCGAGAGCTCGCGTGACTCCGGCGTCTCGGCCACCCACTGATCCGAGCGCGGTGCGTCGCGGCGGTACGACCACATCAGCTCGTCGAGCGGCGTGCCGGCGTCGCGCAGCGTGAGGACGCCGCGCGCGTTCGCGATCGCCGCCTCGATCTTCCCGCGGTGGCGGACGATGCCGGCGTCCTCCACAAGTGACGAAATGTCACGAGGTCCGAAGCGGGCCACGACGTCCGGGTCGAAGCCGCGGAACGCCGCGCGGAAGCTCTCCCGCTTGCGGAGGATCGTCAACCAGGACAAGCCCGACTGGAAGCCCTCGAGGCAGAGACGCTCGTACAGGCCGCGCTCGTCCGTGACCGGTCGGCCCCATTCGAAGTCGTGGTAGTCGTTGTACGCCGGATCGGTCGACGTCCAGCAGCGAACGACTGCCGTGGTCTCAGACGTCGACACGGATGACGCCGTCGTCGCCGATCGTCACGGGATACGTCGCCACCGGCTCGTACGCCGGCGGGCCGAGCGGGCGCCCCGACGAGAGGTCGAACGACGACCCGTGACGAGGGCAGACGACGCGGCAGAGATCCTCGTCCCACTCGCCCTCGCAGAGCGGCCCGTCGTCGTGGGAGCACCGGTCCTCGATCGCGTAGAGCGAGCCGCCGCAGTTGTAGACGCCGACGTACTCGCCCGGCCCCGCGATGACGAGCTTCGTCGAGCCGGGCGGAAACTCGTCGGCGCGCGCGACGTCGATCGGCGGCACGCTAGGTCAGCTCGAGCTCGTCGAAGCCGGCCAGGCCGTCGGGGAGCGGCGTCCCCTTCGCCTTGTGCAGCGCGACCTTCAACGTCGTCAGGCCGAGCATCGCGCACTTCAGCCGCACCGGCGTGAGCGGAATGCCGATCTCGTCGAGGAGCTGGCTCTTGTCGAGCGCGGCCATCTCGGTCGCCTTGCGCCCCTTCGCCATCTCCATCAACATCGACGTCGCGGCCTGAGAGATCGCGCAGCCGCGGCCGGAGAACTTCACCTCGTCGATGGTCTCGCCGTCCTCGCCGAACGCGACGTAGATCGACACCTCGTCGCCACAGAGCGGGTTCTGGCCCTCCGCCTCGGCGTCGGCGTCCTCGATCACGCCATGGCCGCGCGGGTTCTTGTAGTGGTCGAGGATGACCTCGCGGTAGAGATCGTCGAACGCGTCGCTCATGCGAACACCTTCCGCACCGTGTGCAGCCCGTCGACGAGCTGGTCGATCTCCTCGCGCACCGTGTAGAGATAGAAGGACGCGCGGTTCGTTGCGGCGACGCCGAGCTTCTGCATCAGCGGTTGGCAGCAATGGTGGCCCGCCCGGATCGCCACGCCCTGCATGTCGAGGATCTGCGCGACGTCGTGGGGATGGATTCCCTCGACGTTGAACGAGACGATCCCCGCGCGACGGTCGGCAGGCGGCCCGTACAGCGTCAGCCACGGCAGCTCCGAGAGACGGCCGAGCGCGTACTCCGCGAGCTCGTGCTCGTGCGCGGCGATCGCGTCGAAGCCGAGGTCGGAGAGATAGTCGATCGCGGCTCCGAGGCCGACCGCTTCGGCCATCGGGGCGGTCCCGGCCTCGAACTTGTGCGGCAGCTCGCCCCACGTCGTCTTCTCGAGGCGGACCGACTGGATCATGTGGCCACCTGTGAGGAACGGCTCCATCCGCAGCAGGAGCTCGCCGCGGCCCCAGAGCGCGCCGATGCCGGATGGGCCACACATCTTGTGGCCCGAGATCGCGAAGAAGTCGACGCCCAGCGCCTGCACGTCGATCGCCAGGTGCGGTGTCGCCTGTGCGCCGTCGCAAACGAAGATCGCGCCGTGCTCGTGCGCCCACGCCGCGAGCTTCGGGACGGGGTTGATCGTCCCGAGCGAGTTCGAGACCTGGTTCGTCGCAACGACCTTGACGGTGCCCTCCCGAGCGATCGGGTCGAGCGCCGACAGGTCGAGCTCGCCGTCCTCGGTCAGCGGCAGCATGCGCAGCTGCGCGCCGGTGCGGCCGGCGACGTACTGCCACGGGACGAAGTTCGAGTGATGCTCGAGCTCGCTGACGATGACGATGTCGCCCGGCCCGAGGTTCGTCATCCCCCACGCGTACGCGACGAGGTTGATCGCCTCGGTGGCGTTGCGGACGAAGATGATCTCGCGCGCGTCCGGCGCGTTGATCAACGCGCGCACCTTCTCCCGCGCGCCCTCGAGCGCCGCCGTCGCCCGCTCGGCGAGGACATAGACGCCGCGATGGACGTTCGCATACGACGTCTCGTAGAACGTCGTCATCGCCTCGAGCATCTGGCGCGGCTTCTGGGAGCTCGCGGCCGAGTCGAGGAACGCGAGCGGCTTGCCATGGATCTTCTGCTCGAAGATCGGGAAGTCGGCTCGCACCGCGTGCGCGTTCAACTTCGTCTTTCCGGCCGTGACAGCCACGGCCTCATGGTAGTTAGGGGACGCGGAACGTCGCCGAGACGTAGCCGGCCGCCGAGGCCGAGCCGCGGCCTCGAGGCACTCTTGCCGCCCCGGTCGCATTCGCCGAAATCGTCTTCCCGCCGACCTTGAACCTCGCGCCCCCGATACCGAACCCATCGTCGAGAGCCTGCGCCCAGATCGCCTTGCCCTTCTTGTAGACCCGCACCGAGAGCCCCGGATGGAGCGTCTGGCCGACGAGCGAGCTGCCGGTGTTGACGACGACGTCCACGCTCCCGACCCCCGTGGCGATGCCGGCTGCGGCCAGCTGGTAGACACTGCCGGGCTCGCCGACTGTCACGGTCGCGCCGAAATGGAGGCCGTGCGAACGCGAGCGGGCGGCGTGGAGCTTCCCGCCCTGCGTCCAGACGAGCCAGAGGCGGTCGGTCGTGTCGACCGCAAGCGCCATGTGCGGCTCCGGGCCGGAGAACGCACCGCGGAAGCTCACGCCGTCGGCCGACGGCGCACCGCCGCGGAACGGCACGACCGACAGCGTCGTCGCCGTTGGATACCCCGGCGCCCACGCGAGGAAGGTGTTGCCGGCGTGATCCGCGACGAGCGGCGCCTCGTGCTGCGCAACCGGCTTCAACACGGTCGGCGCCGCAGGCGTGAGGTCGGAGCCGAGGGATTCGTAGACCGTCGCGGCATCGGGATCGGCGTTCGAGTAGAAGGCGATCTGCGCGAGCCCGCTCGAGTCGACGGCCAGTGACTCGAAGTAGCCGCAGCACCGCGTGTACACGTTCTTGACCTGCTCGCCGTTCAGGCCGCGGAAGACGTTGACGAAGCCCGTGCCGTCCTGCGCGAAGTACGGCGTTCCGTCCGGCGCGACGGCCGCCCCGTTGACCGGGCCGACCGTGTGCGACTGCGTCTCGATCGGCCCAGTCCAGGTTTGGCCATCGTCGGTCGAGGTCATGCGTCCGACACCTTGCGCGTTCGGGAAGTAGAGCTGGAGCGCGCCGCTCGGCTGCTGGACGACCTGCGTGTGCCCGGGGACGGGATCGCCGGTGACGAGGGTCTTCGTCGTGCCGTTGCGAACGACGGCGATCGAGCCGTTCGGCATGTCGTACGCAGCGATGATCGTGCCGGCCTGTGTCACGAGCAGCGACGGAACGGTCGTGTTGCCGACGCCTGCGCCGAGCGGCGACCACGCCGCCGCGGCGGGCGCAAGGGCGAGCGCGGCGAGCGTGACGGCGACGCAACGCATTCCGGTGGATCGTACGCACTCATCCGGATCTCACGGACGGCCGCGACGATGCTCGCAATGCGCAGGGCTGCGCTCGTCGTGGTGGGTGTGCTGCTGCTCGCCGGGTGCGGCGGGCGCATGCAGGCGGCAGCGCCGCAACGCACGACGGTCGCGACGCAGAGTGCGCCGGTCGCAGCCGCGCGCGCGGTGCACGTCCGGCAACCGCCGGTTCCGCTGTCGGCGCTCACCGCGGGCTCGCTCCCCGCACCGGTTCAGGACGCCGCGGCCGCGCCGTGGCACGGCGGCATCGTCCTCGTCGGCGGCCTGACGGCAGCCGACGTCTCGACCGACCAGATCGTCGTCGCGACGCGGGCGGGCGCTCGCGTCGTCGGTCGCGTCCCGGGAGCGTTCCACGACTCCGCCCTCGTGCGGCTCGGCAAGCTCGTCTACGCCTTCGGCGGCGGAGACGGCGTCGCGCAGCTCGACCAGATCCTTCGCATCGACCCGGGCACGGGTGCGGCCGAGCGCGTCGGCTCGCTTCCGGCGCCGAGCTCCGACCAGGCCGCCGCCGGCCTGCACGGCACGGCGTACGTCATCGGCGGCTACACCGGCTCCCGCTGGCTGGACACGATCGTCGCCTGGCGGCCCGGTCACGCGGCGCACGTCGTCGCGCATCTCCCGCACACGCTGCGCTACGCGGCGGTGACGACGGCCGGCAATCGCGTCGTGATCGCGGGCGGGTCGCTCGAGTCGGGCTCGGCGAGCTCGGCCGTCTACGAGTACACGCCGGGCACCTCGCGCGTCGTGCTGCTCGGGCACCTGCCGGCGCCGACGACGCACGCGGCCGCCGCCGCCGTCGGCGACGTCGCGTACATCGTCGGCGGGCGCGGCGCAGCCGTCGGGACGCCGACCGATCGCATCGTCGCCGTCGTCGGCAGTCGCGTTCGCCGTGCGGGCTCGTTGCCGATCCCGCTCTCCGATCTCGCCGCCGTCTCGACTGGAACCGGCCTGATGCTCGCCGGCGGGCGCGCCTCAAGCACCGTCTCCGATCTGACTGTGCTCCGGCCGGGCGGCGTGCGCAGGATCGCGCGCGTCACGAACGTCTACGCGGCCGACCGCGCCGGGAACCTCAGCCGGGCGGTGCGCGGAGCGCGGCCCTATGTCTACGTGCCGAACAGCGACAGCAACACCGTCGACGTGATCGACCAGCGCACGTTCAAGGTCGTCCGCCGCTTCGCCGTCGGCGGGTTGCCGCAGCACGTCGTCCCGGCGTGGAACCTCCGCCGGCTCTATGTCACGAACGACCTCGGAAACTCGCTGACGCCGATCAACCCGGACACCGGCGCTCCCGGGAAGCCGATCGCGGTCGCCGATCCCTACAACATGTACTTCACGCCCGACGGCCGCTATGCGATCGTCGTCGCCGAGCGGCTGCATCGCCTCGACTTCCGCGATGCGCACACGTTCAGGCTGCACAAGTCGGTTTCGGTCCCGTGCAGCGGCGTCGACCACATGGACTTCTCGGCCGACGGCAGGTTCGCCGTCGTGAGCTGCGAGTTCTCGGGCCAGCTGCTCGAGGTCGACATTCCGCACGAGCGCGTCGCCGATGTCCTGACGCTCCGGGCTGGGGCAGCACCGCAGGACGTGAAGCTCTCTCCGGACGGCAGCGTGTTCTACGTCGCCGACATGAACGCGAACGGCGTCTGGCTCGTGGACGCGCACCAGTTCCGCGTCCTGCGGTTCATGCCGACCGGCCGCGGCGCGCACGGGCTCTACCCGAGCCGCGACGCCAAGTATCTCTATGTCACAAACCGGATGGCCGGCTCGATCTCGGTCATCTCGTTTGCATCGCGGAAGATCGTGCGCACCTGGCACATCCCGAGCGGGGGAAGTCCGGACATGGGCAATGTCGATGCAAGCGGCAAGGTGTTGTGGCTTTCCGGCCGCTACAACGGCGTCGTCTACGCGATCAGCACGGCGACCGGGAAGCTCCTTGCGCGCATCCCTGTCGGCGCCGGCCCGCACGGGCTGTGTGTCTGGCCGCAGCCGGGGCGCTACTCGCTCGGCCACACGGGGATCCTGCGCTAGGCCGTTCGAGGGAGCGGCCGGGTTCTCAGTGCCGGACGTGCTCGCAGTTCTTCGCGATGCGATCGAGCCGGTCGACCCCTTCAACGACGTCGTCGCCCGGCCCGCAGTCGATCCGGTCGGCTCCGGGCCCACCGACGATCATGTCGTTGCCGGAACCGCCGGAGAGCACGTCGTTGCCGGGGCCGCCGAAGAGAACGTCGTTGCCGGCGTCGCCGACGAGCGTGTCGTTGCCGTCCTCGCCGAGGATCTTGTCGTTGCCCCAGAAGCCGTACAGAGGATCGGCGCCGCCGAGGCCGTTGATGATGTCGAAGTACGGCGAGCCGTGGATCGTGTCGGCGGAAGGCGTGCCGTCGTAGCGGCAGATGTTGGAACGGCGCTTGAAGGTCGACGGCACCTCCGGCCGTCCGACGTACACGCCCCATCGCCTGCACTCCTGTCCCGCCGCGACCGCGATCAGTGCAGCGGTCGGTGACCAGCGAGGCGGCGAGTACGGATGGACGTCGTCAACGAGCTTGTGCGCAACGCCGCCGTCGAGCGGCTTCACGTAGAGCGCGAACTGGTACCGGGTCGCGCCTCCCTTCGCGTGCTGCTTGTCGCTGATGAACGCAATCGTGTTCGAGTGCGGCGAGAACTGCGGGAACCGGAAGTTCGACAGCCCGTACAGCCAGTCGCGCGCGTCGTATTGCGTTCCGTTCGCCGGGGTCGTCCAGATCTGCCAGTTCGACGTCTCGTTGCGCTCGAACGCGATCGTCGAGCCGTCCGGCGACCAGCTCGGGTTGACGCTCTGGTCGGCACCGGAGAAGAGCACCCTCGAGCCCGAGCCGTCCGCGTTGACGAGCAGGAGGGACGAGCCGCTGGCAATCGCGATCCGGGTGCCGTCCGGCGACCAGGCAGGACCGGTGAGATCCCACGACGGCGGGTCGATGCCGGTCGCGACGGCAGTCTCCGCGGGGACGGGCACCGGGAACGTGTTGAGCGTGATCGTGTCGAGTCGCGCGACGTAGAGCGTTTCGTTGCGCAGGTACGCGAGCCGTGTGCCGTCCGGCGACACGGTCGCGTCGACGCCATGAACCTCCGCCGCCGGGCCGGCGTAACGCCCGCCGATCGTCAGGATCGTGTTGTCGTCCTGTTGGACGAGCAGGTACGGCGGGGTGGCGCCGCCGGGAAGGAAGCCGCGGAAGACCCCGGTGAACGTCGCCACGAACAGGTCTCTGCCAGACGCCGACATCGTGACGACGTGTTGCAAGCTCGGGGCCGTCCGTTCGAAGGCGACGCGCGTGCCGTCCGCGTTCCAGGCCGGGAGGCTGTCCTGGATGTCGTTGGGCTCCGGGCCGGCAGCGGCGCGCGCGAGCTGCCCTGCGGCAAGCAGAACGCCGACCAGCCCGAGCACGACGAGCAAGAGACGGCTCTTCACGGCATCACGGTAGGCCGGGCCCGTGAACAGCCTCTTAAGGCTTTGAAAGGACATTCGGTATCGTCCCGCCCCGCATGTCCAGCGAATACATCTTCACGATGTACCGGGTCGACAAGTTCTACGGCCCGGACAGGCAAGTCCTGGCGAACATCTCGCTCTCGTTTTTCCCTGGGGCGAAGATCGGCGTGCTCGGCCCGAACGGCGCGGGCAAGTCGACCGTCCTGCGGATCATGGCCGGTAAGGAAGAGCCGTCCTCCGGTGTCGCAGAGCTCGCACCCGGCGCGACCGTCGGGCTCCTCGAGCAGGAGCCGGAGCTCGACCCCGCCAGGACCGTGCGCGAGAACGTCGAGGACGGCGTGCGTCCGCTGCGCGACCTGCTCGACCGCTTCAACGAGATCTCCGCGAAATTCGCGGAGCCCGATGCCGACTTCGACGCGCTGCTCGCCGAGCAGGCGACGGTGCAGGACGCGATCGACCGCGCCGGCGCGTGGCAGCTCGATGCGGCGATCGACCACGCAATGGACGCGCTCCGCGTCCCCGACGGCGACCGCGACGTCACGACCCTCTCCGGCGGCGAGCGCCGCCGGGTCGCGCTGTGCCGGCTGCTGCTCTCCGCGCCCGATCTGTTGCTTCTCGACGAGCCGACGAACCACCTCGACGCCGAGTCGGTCGCCTGGCTCGAGCGCTTTCTCGCCGAATACAAGGGCACCGTCGTCGCCGTCACCCACGACCGCTATTTCCTCGACAACGTCGCCGGCTGGATCCTCGAGCTCGATCGCGGCCGCGGCATCCCGTTCCAGGGCAACTACTCGAGCTGGCTCGAGCAAAAGCAGGAGCGGCTGGCCATGGAGGAAAAGCAGGAGTCCGCGCGCCGTCGCACGCTCGCGCGCGAGCTCGAGTGGGTGCGAATGAGCCCGCGCGCGCGGCATGCGAAGTCGAAGGCGCGCCTTTCGGCGTACGAGCAGCTCCTCGCCGAGGAGGAGCAGGTGAAGCTCGACAAGGTCGAGATCCACATCCCGCCGGGGCCGCGGCTCGGTGACCTCGTGATCGACGCCGAGCACGTGCAGAAGGGCTACGGCGACCGGTTGCTCGTCGAGGACCTGACCTTTTCGCTCCCACCTGCAGGCATCGTGGGCGTCGTCGGCCCGAACGGCGCCGGCAAGACGACGCTCTTCCGCATGATCGCCGGCGAGGAGTCGCCGGACGGTGGGGCTCTCCGAGTTGGTGACACAGTGTCACTTGCCTACGTGGACCAGGCGCGCGGCGACCTCGATCCGGCGAACACGGTGTGGAAGGAGATCAGCGGCAACCAGGACACGATCCTCCTGGGCAAGCGGGAGGTGAACTCGCGCCAGTACGTGTCGTGGTTCAACTTCAAGGGCGGCGACCAGCAGAAGCGCGTCGGCGACCTCTCCGGCGGCGAGCGCAACCGCGTCCACCTCGCGAAGCTGCTGCGCAGCGGCGGAAACGTCCTCTTGCTCGACGAGCCGACCAACGACCTCGACGTCGACACGCTTCGCGCACTCGAGGACGCACTCCTCGACTTCGCCGGCTGCGCCGTCGTCATCACGCACGACCGCTGGTTCCTGGACCGCGTCGCAACGCACATCCTCGCGTTCGAGGGCAACTCGCAGACGACATGGTTCGAGGGGACGTGGGGCGAGTACGCGGACTGGGTGAAGGAGACGCGCGGCGCCGAGGCGCTCGAGCCGCACCGGATCAAGTACAAGCCCCTCGTGCGCGCCTAGCGCGTCGGTCCTTTTCCACGGGGAAGGTCTCGGTCGTCACGACCTCGAGCCGGCCGATCTTCGCGCGTGCGAGGAAGTCCCACGCACGATCACTGCAACGTGTCGTCGAGGATCCCGCCTTCTCCTGGACGATCGTGCGGAACGTCCGGCGATACTCCGGCGCCTCTCGAACAGCTCTCTGCCTTCCGGCGTGAGCTCGATCAGTCCCGCGGACCGAACGACCGATCGCGCGCGCCTAGGGCAAGCGCGGCGCCCAGAGCGCCGCAAGCCCCGCGCCGGCGACGAGCAGGAGCGCCGCGCCGAAGGCGAACAGGTCGGTCACCTCGCGCGTCCCGTGCGTGCGCGCGAGCTTCGAGCCGAGCGTGTCGTACGCGTCCTGAAGGGCGTTTGCGTTGCGCGCGCGGAAAAACTCGCCGCCCGTGATCCGGGCGATCGCGCTCAGTGTCTTCGGGTCGGGTGCAAGCGCACGACCGCCGAAGCCGCCGAATCCGTTGCCGACGTTGCCGCCGCCGCCGAAGACGTCGCCGGAGAGGTGCGTGTTCCCGGTTGTCCCGAGCGCCACCGTGTAGACGGGGACGCCGGCCCGCTTCGCCTGCTGAGCGCCCTCGAGCGGCTGGATGACGCCGCGGTTCTGATGGCCGTCCGAGAGGAAGAGCACCGAGACGAGGCTGCTCGCCGTCGGCTTTGCCGCGACGTACGCCGCGAGCTGCCTCGACCCGAGCGCCGTCGTCGCCTGGCCGGAGAGGCCCGCCGACCGGATGCCGAGCTTGACGGCAAGTGCGACCGCGTCGCCGATCGCCGTGCCGCCGAAGCCGTTGAAGAAGTTCGCGTCGTCGATCGCGTTGGCGACGAGATCGTGATCGATCGTCGGCGGCGCAGCGACCTCCGGCTCCCCGGCGAAGAGAATGAGCCCGACCTTCAGTCGCTTCGGCACGCGGTCGAGGAACGAATGCAGCGCGCGCTGCGCGGCGATCAGGCGCGTCGGCTTGACGTCGACCGCGTGCATCGATCCAGACACGTCGAGCACGAGGATGACGGTCGCGTTCTCGTTCACGATCGTCACGGGGGCGCGCGGCCGCGCGACCGCGACGCAAAGCGTCGCGAGCGCGAGCAGAAGGAGGCCGTTCGTCGCCCAGCGCCGCCATGGCCGCGTCGTCCCGAGCACCTGCTCGAGCACGGCGACGTTCGTGAAGCGCACGGCGTAGCGCGCGCGGCGGCGCTGCAGGAGGACGTACCCGGCGACCGCTGCCGGCACGAGCAGGAGCGTGAGCAGGAGGAGGGGCTGCCCGAAGCTCACGCCGCCACGCACAGCAGGTCGAGTTGAACGACGGCGTTGACGTGGGAACGGATCGCGAGGGTGACCGTGCCGTTCCTCACGCTTTGCGCGACCCGGACGGAGCGGGCTGCGGCCGCGCTCGGCGGCGTCGGCCCGTAGAAGGCGACCGCGTGCGTCGCATTGCTCAACCGCTCGCCGTTGGGGCACCGCGCGTGCACGGCGCGGCTGTGCAGCGCCGGAACTTCGATGACGCGGCGGTCGATCGGCTTCCCGGGCGCGAGCGCATCGTGCACCGTCGGCGCGCGCCCGCCGCCGCCCTGCGCCGGGACGCAGCCGACATGCGGCCGGAACGTCGCGCCCACGGGCGAGCCCCGCACGACGCGGCCGAGGAAGACCGCGTCGCGCTGCGTCGTGATGCCCGGGTTGACAGGGCTGCCGAGCGCGCCGACGAAGCCGACGTCGATGCCGCGGCTCGTCACCTCGGCGTCGAGCCCGGCGACGATGTAGTTCTTCGGGCACGAAAGGTCGTACTCGACACGCGACGTGGACGGCGTCACCACCCACGGCCCGGTGACAGGCACGCACACCATCAAGCCGCGGCACTCGTTGGTTGCATGCGCCGTCGGGGCGACGATCGCCGCTGCGAGGAGTGCGAGCAGGACACAGCGCTTCACGCCGCCCTCCGGAACCACGTGAGCGACAGCGCGACGCTTGCGAGCAGCAGCACGATGCCGCCCCCTGCGAACACGTCGGCGATCTCGCGGTTCGTCGTCGTGTGGCCGGCCCGCGTCGCGAGCTCCTTGTAGACCGACTTGAGCGCCACGGCGGAGCGGGCCCGATAGAACCGTCCGCCGCTCGTCTTCGCGATCGCCTGGAGAGCACTTCCGTTGGCCGGCACGCGGATCTGCTCCTGGTAGCCGCCTGTCAGCGGGACGGTGACGATCCCGTTCCCGGTTCCGATGAGAACCGTGGAGACCGGCACGTGCGCGGCACGCGCCCGCTTGGCCGCGGCGAGCGGCGCGGTCCGTCCGCCGTCCCGGGCGCCGTCCGAGATGAGCAGCATCGAGGTGGGCGGCACGAAGCCGTCGCTCGAGCGCTGGCGCTTCGCGATCCGGACGCCGAGCGCGATCGAATCGCCGAGCGCCGTCCCCTCGCTTTGCGTCAGGTTGGCGAGTGCGTCGTGCACGAGCACGCGGTCGATCGTCGGGGGAATTGCGACGAACGCGCGCGAGCCGACGCCGATCACGCCCACCTTGTACACCGACGGGATCTCGGCGAGGAACGCGTCCGCCGCCTTCCGCGCGGCGGCGCCGCGCGTCGGTGCGACGTCCCGAGCCGTCATCGACCGCGACACGTCGACCGCGAGCAGGATCGTCGCCTCGTGCCGTGGTACACGCACACGCGCGTGCGGCCGCGCTGCCGCGACGGTCAGGACGGCGATGCCGGCGAGGAGCAGGGCGAACGGCAGGATGCGCCGCCGCCCGGGTTTCGCCCCGACGAGGTTCGGCAGGAGGGCGGGCGCGCTGAATCGCGCGGCTTGGCCCTGGCGGCGCCGGTCGAGCCACCACCACAGGGCGGCGAGCAGCGCGACTGCGACGAGCGCGACGAGCATCGCCGGCCGGCCGAAGCTCATCGCCGGATCCTCCGTGCCCCGAGGAAGGCGGCGAGCGGCCGCAGCCAGTCGCCCTGGGTCGTGAGGACGGCGTGGGGCACGCCGAGCGCCGAGAAGACGCGCGAGACCGCGGATCGTTCCTCCCGCGCCGCGTCGGCGAACCGCTCGCGCAACGAGTGGCTGCCGGTGTCGACGCGCACCTGCCGTCCCGTCTCCGGGTCGACGAGCCAGAGCTCGCCGACGTCCGGGAGCTCCTGCTCGCGCGGGTCGCGGATCTCGACCGCGACGAGCTGATGCCGGCCGAGCAGCTGCAGCAGCGGCCGCCGCCAGTCGAGTGGGCCGCGGAAGTCCGACACGATGACCACGACGCCGCGTTGGCGGGCGATCGGCGCGAGCCGCGCGAGTGCCGCGCCGAGCGACGTGGCGCCGGCGCCCTCCTGCGGATGCGCGCGCTGGACGACGCCGAGTAGCCCGACGAGCCCGTGCCGCCCCTGCTGCGGCGGGAGCTCGACGCGCTCGTCGCCGCCGAATGTCGAGACCGCCAGGCGGTTGCCGCGACGCGTCGCGACGTGCCCGACGGCGATCGCGACGCCGGTCGCGACGTCCGCCTTGCGCCGGTCGGCCGTTCCGAAATGCATCGACGGAGAGGTGTCGAGCAGCAGGTACGTCACGAGCTCGCGCTCGGCGAGGTTGATGCGGACGTGCGGCGTTCCGGTTCGCGCCGTCACGTTCCACTCGATCAGGCGGACGTCGTCGCCGGGCTCGTACGGCCGCAGCTGGGCGAGCTCGACGCCGTCGCCCTGCTCGTGTGACCGGTAGTCGCCCGAGAGCAGGCCGCGCAGGCGCCGCTCGACGACGAGGTCGAGCGCACGCAACGCCTCCGGCGGAAGGGGGCCGGGACCGGGCTGCTCGGGCGTCGTCGAGATCACGGCCGGGTCAGGCTCACCTCCGGCACGGGCACTGTCTCGAGGACCGAGTCGAGGATGGTGTCCGCGTCGACGCTTTCGGCCAGCGCCTCGTAGCTGAGCACGATCCGGTGGCGGAACGCGTCCTTCACGAGCTCGCGGACGTCCTCGATCGTGACGTAGTCTCGGCCGCGGACGAGTGCGAGTGCACGCGCCGCCTGGGTGACGCTGATCGGGCCGCGCGGCGACGCGCCGAACGAGACGTACCGCGCGAGCGCTTCGCCGGGTGAGCGCGTCGTCGACGCGAGCTGGACGGTGTAGCTGATGAGCGCGGGGTCGACGTAGATGTCGCGGACGCTCGCCTGCAGCGCTTGCAGGTCGTCGAGCTCGAGCACCGTGCGCAGCTCCGGCGCCGCCTCGAGCTGTCGCTGCACGATCGTCAGCTCGGCGTCGTGCTCCGGGTAGCCGATGAGGATCTTTAGCATGAAGCGGTCGATCTGCGCCTCGGGCAGCGGATAGGTGCCCTCCGACTCGATCGGGTTCTGCGTCGCCATCACGAGGAACGGCTCGGGCACGGGATACGTCGTGTGCGCGATCGTGACCTGCCGCTCCTGCATCACCTCGAGTAGGGCCGACTGCACCTTCGCGGGCGCGCGGTTGATCTCGTCCGCGAGCAGGAAGTTGCAGAAGACCGGGCCGAGCTCCGTGTCGAACGTGCCGGAGTCCGGCCGGTAGATGCGCGTGCCGACGAGGTCGGCCGGCACGAGATCGGGTGTGAACTGAACGCGCGCGAACGTGCCGCCGAGCACGCCGGCCGCGGTCTTGATCGTCAGCGTCTTCGCGAGGCCGGGGACGCCTTCGATGAGCAGATGGCCCTGCGCGAGCAGGCAGACGAGGACGCGCTCGAGCATCCGGTCCTGTCCTGCGATCACGCGCCTGATCTCGAAGAGCGCCTGCTCGAGCCGCTCGCTGGTCTCCTGTGGGTTCATGCCTGGATTCTCCGCCTCCGATTAG
>DATCJJ010000167.1:0-26239 GCA_036562845.1 Gaiellaceae bacterium
CTAGTAGCACGCGTCGACGCGCGCGGCGGTCGACGCCGCGTTCGCCGCGGCCGGGGCGGCTTCGACGATCTCGTGCAGACGAACCTCGTCGGCACGTACCACTGCGTCCGTGCGGCGCAGCGGCATTTCGCCGCCGACGGCTGGCGCGACGTCGTCGTCAAGTCGTCGATCCTCGCGCGCATCCCCGTGCCCGGGTACACGGGCTACTCGGCCTCGAAGGCAGGCCTGCTCGGGCTCGTGCGGTCGTTCGCCGCGGAGCTTGCACCGGACGACGTGCAGGTGAACGCGATCTGTCGCGGCTGGGTTGCGACTCGACGTCACCTATGACGACGCGTTCGAACAGGCGATGCGCGAGGTGCCGCTGCACCGGATGAGCGAGCCGGAGGACATCGCCGGCACGGTTGCCTGGCTCCTCTCAGCGGACGCGCGAGGCGTCACGGGTCAGGCGATCGACCACAACGGCGGCGCGTTCATGCTCTGACTTCGCACGCGTGAGGGCCAGTGAGACGAGGCACGCGAGCGCGACGAGCAGGTAGGGGATCCAGTCGCCCGTGGCGCCGGCGATCGCTCCTGCGGCGGCCGGGCCGACGACTGCACCGAGTGCCCACGCCGCGTTCATCACGCCGAACGCCATCCCCTGCGCGAGCCGCGCCTCCTCCGCGCCGTCTGCGATGAGGACGAAGGCCGGCGTGAAGAGCGCGCCGAACGCCGCGCCGCCGATCACGACGAGCGGTGCATAGAAGAGCGGTCGTGGGCCGAATGCGAGGAGGCCTGCGAAGACGGCGCTCGCGACGAGCGCCGCGCGCACCGGGAGCAGCAGGCCGCGGCGGTCGCTGAGTCGGCCGATCAGCGGCGACTCGGCCGTCTCGAGCGCGGCGCCCACGAGCCACAGGCCGCCGATCGCCGCCGCGCCCCAGCCGGCGCGCGAGAGATGGAGCGGGGCGAGCGTCCCGAGGACGCCGAAGAGGAGCGACGCGAGCGACATGAGCGCAAGGCCGGCCGAGAACAACCGGTTGCGCAGCGCACCCGCGACCACCGCGGCGGAGGGTTGCTCCTCCTCCGGCGCTTCGGCGATCCGCAACGTCCACACCCCCAACACGACGGAGAGGCTCGCCAGCGCGGCGAACACTGCTTCGCGCCCCGCCAGCGCGGCAGCGGCCCCGACGGCCGGCCCGAAGAGCGCGCCGAACACGGCGGCCCCCATCGCGCTGCCGATCAGCTGCCCGCGGCGGTCGCGCGGCGCCGCGGCGAGCAGCCATGCGAAGGCGCCCGCCCAGGTGAAGCCGCTGCCGATGCCCTGGACGAGCCGCGCGGCGAACAGGCTCGAGAACGAGTCGGCGAAGGCGAAGCCGAGGCTCGCGAGCCCCATCCCGGCGAGGCCGAGCAGGACGGCGTTCCGGGCGCCGATGCGGACCGACGCCCAGCCGCCGGGCAGTCCGCCGATCAGCGCCCCCGCCGCGTACGCGGCGACGAGGATGCCGGCGCGGCCCTTCGAGTGCGCGAGATGCGGCAGCAGCGGCGTCAGCGCCGCATAGAGCATCGTGTCGACGGCGACGAGCACGCACACGAGCAGGAAGAGGCGGCGCACGCCTTCAGCCTACGGACGAGGGTGCCGATAGAGGCCCCATGACCCGCAGCATGGGCATGGTGTTCCTCGTGCTGTCCCTGGCAATCGGCGGCTATCTCTTCGCGCAGCAGTCGAAGACGAGCGGGCCGACCTCGCAGGCCGTGCAGCAGGACGAGGCGCTGGCGACGGCGGCGGCGTCCGCGACGAGCTTCGACGCGGCGCTCCCGACGCTCCAGGCGTGGTATGCGGATCACGGCACGTACGCGGGTGCGGCGCTGCCGCCCGCCGACGGCGTCACGGTCGTCCGCGGCGACGCGACGTCGTTCTGCCTCCAGTCGGCGGACGGGCACGTGCACGAGACCGGGCCGAACGGTGCGCCGGCCGCCGGTCCGTGCTGAACTGACCCTGTGACGATTCGGCGACCGGCGCCGTATAGACGGTCGTGAACGCGGCCTCGACCTCGCTCCGCCTGCCCCGTGCCGGCGCGCAGCCCTCGTTCGACGAGGTCGTCGCCGAGCAGCTCGACGCCGTCTACCGCTACCTCGTCTACTTGACCGGCGACCGGAGCGCTGCCGAGGATCTCGTCGCCGAGACGTTCGAGAAGGCGTTCCGCAGCTGGCGGCGCTTCGACCCGCGCCGCGGGGCACCGAGAACCTGGCTGTGCACCATCGCACGCGGTGTCGCCGTCGACTGGTTCCGCGCGGAGACGCGGCGCCGGCGCCGCGAGGACGCGTATGCGCGTGAGCAGCCGACGGAGCAGTTCGGCGACGGCTTGCCCGGTCCGGTCGAGGCTGCGCTGCGCTCGCTCGCGCCGGGCGAGCGCGAGGTGATCGCGCTCCGCGTGCTGCTCGACCTCGACGGTCCGAGCGCCGCACGCGTGCTCGGCATCAGCAACACCGCTTGCTCGACGCGGCTGAGCCGCGCGCTGAAACGACTCGAGGAGATGACGAACGATGTCGACGGCTGATCTGCTGCGCGCTCATGCGCCGACCGCGTCCGAGGAACTGCACCGGCGCGTCTCGGCCCTCCGTCCGGCGCCACGCCGCGGTCCGCGCGTGCGGCCGGTGCTCGTGCTCGCCGCCGCTGCGGCGATCGCAGTCCTCGCCGCGGTCGTCCACGGCTTCTCGACGTCGGCTCCTGCTCCAGCGCCGACGGTCGCGTCGGCCGGCGGCGGCGCCACCGACAGCCACGCGTACGAGGCCGTCACCGTTCCGTCGAGCGCCAAGTCGCCTGCACTCTCCGGCAGCCTCCAGGTGCGCGCCGCTGCCGTCCCGGCGCCGGCGCCCGGCCGTCTGCAGCACACGGACGCGTCGATTCGCATCCGCGTCGACGACGTCGGCGCCGCGACGACGCGCGCGACCCGCGTCGCGACGGAGCTCGGCGGCTACGCGCAGTCGGTGCGCTACCGCACGCCGCAGAATCGAGCGGCGGTGTCGTACATCGAGCTGCGCATCCCGGCCCAGAACGTCAAGCGCGCGCTCGCGCAGCTCGGCGGGCTCGGCACGCTCGTGTCGCAGCAGCTGTCGATCGAGGATCTGACGAACACGCTGGAACGCCAGTCCGCGCAGATCGCGCAGCTGCGGCGGCGCGTCGCGGCGCTGCAGGCAGCGCTCCGCGATCCGTCGGTCCCCGACGCGCAACGCGTGCTGCTGCAGATCAAGCTCGCCGAGGCGAAGCGCGCGCTCGCACAGCGCGTGCACGGCCGCAAGGGCACCCTCGCCGCCGGCGCAACGTCGCGCGTGTCGCTCGTGCTCGAGAACCGCAAGCACGCGGCAGCGGTCCCGCACCATCGCGGGCGCCTCGGCCGGATGCTCCACTCGGCGGTCGGCTTCCTCGCGATCGAGGGGATCGTCCTCCTGTTCGCGCTGATCGTCGCAAGTCCGGTCGCGATCGCTTTCGGTCTCCTGTGGTTCTGGCGGCGGCGCGCCGTCGACCGGCTTCTGATGGAATAGGCCGCGTGCTGCACGTCCTCGCGGGTCTCTCCACCGGCCACAAGATCGGGCTCGGCGTCGTCGGCGCGGTGTTCATCGCGTTCGCGCTCTCGGCCTCGTTCCTCGCCCCCCGGCGCTGGCCGGACTTCCCCGGCGAGCACGGGCTGAGCCCGTTCGTGATCGCCTGCTTCGTCGTCTTCGCGGGGATGCTCGCGTCCGTCTACTTCTTCGGGAAGGAGTCGGAGGAGGCGAAGGGCGCGGAGGCCGCGGCCGCCGCACCGTCGTCCACGTCCAAGACGATCAAGGTGACGGAGAAGGAGTACCGGATCCTCCTGCCGACCCTGACCGGGATGACGCAAGGCCGGTACACGTTCGAGATCCACAACGCGGGCAACATCGCGCACAACCTCGCGATCACCGGCCCGCACGTCGGCGGCAACCCGATCAGCGCGACGATCCCTCCCGGCGGCGACGGCAGGCTCGAGGTCTCGCTCGAGGCCGGCAACTACACGGTCTTCTGCGCGATCGACGACCACCGGAAGCTCGGCATGGTCGCGAAGCTCGCCGTCGGCTGAGGTCGCTCCAAAGGAAAGCCCGCCGGGGGAGGGCCGCAGCGGGCTCGAGGGGGAGTTGCCGGATCCCTAGGGAGGGGGTAAAAGGGGCCGGCACGTGGATCATCCGCGGGGGAGGAGACGCCCGTCGTCCCGATAAAGGGTGATTTCGCGCTTCGATACTCTGTGCGCAAGTCCGGAGAAGTGGCCGAGTGGCTGAAGGCGGCGCCCTGCTAAGGCGTTAGGTGGATGAATGTCTGCCTCGAGGGTTCGAATCCCTCCTTCTCCGTTTCCCACCGGCGTCGTACGCTCACGACGTGCCGTCACCTGTCGGGCGTGACCGTGAGCTCGCCGTCGTCGACGCGTTCCTCGCCGGCGGTGGCTCGGCTGCGCTGCAACTCGTCGGCGAGCCCGGAGTGGGGAAGACGACCGTGTGGGAGGAGGGCGTGCGCCGCGCCCGCGCAGCCGGCGCGCTCGTGCTCGTCGCGCGCCCGAGCGAGTCCGAGGCGAAGCTCTCGTTCGCCGCGCTCACCGACCTGCTGGCTCCAATTCCGGCGGCCGCGTTCGCCGAGCTTCCGGGCCCGCAGCAGGTCGCGCTCGACGTCGCGCTCCTACGGGCCGAGGCGCGCGGCACGCCGCCGGAGCGGCGCACCGTCGGCACGGCTGTGCTGTCGCTTCTGCGCCTGCTGGCAGCTGAGCAGGACGTCGTCGTCGCGCTCGACGACACCCAGTGGCTCGACCGTCCCTCGGCCGCGGCGATCGAGTTCGCGGTCCGGCGACTGACCGGCGAGCGGGTACGGATCCTCGCTGCAACGCGCCCGGAAGGCGCGACGCTTCCCGACGCGCACCGCGTCGAGCTCGGGCCGGTCTCGGTCGCGGCGCTCCACGAGATCCTCTCCGACCGCCTCGGGCGGAGCTTCCCGCGGCCGACGCTCGTTCGCATCGCCCAGGCCTCGGGCGGCAACCCGCTGTTCGCGCTCGAGATCGCACGCCTCCTTCCGGAGGGCGATCCGGGACCGACGATGCCGATCCCGGAAGGCGTGCGCGCGCTCGTCGCGAAACGGGTCGCGGCGCTGCCCGAGCCGACGCGCGACGCGCTCCTGCGCGCCGCCGCGCTCGGGCGCCCCGATCTGACGACGGTCGACGCCGAGGCGATGGCGCCGGCCGAGGAAGCCGGCCTCGTCAACGTCGCCGCCGACGGGCGGATTGCGTTCGAGCACCCGTTGTTCGCCTCCGCGGTCTACTCGACTGCGCCGTACGCCCGCCGGCGCGCGACGCATGCCGCGCTCGCCGGATCGATCCGCGACGTCGAAGAGCGTGCCCGTCATCTGGCGCTCGCATGTGACGGCGTCGATCCGGTCGTCGCGCAGGTGGTGGACGACGCGGCGCGTCACGCTCGCGCGCGCGGTGCATCGGACGGTGCTGCCGAGCTCGCCGCGCTCGCGTTGCAGCTGACGCCCGAGGACAGCCCGGATCACGAGGCGCGCCGCATCGCGCTTGCCGAGCAGGTGCTGCTCGCAGGCGACTTCGACCGCGCCCGGACCGAGGTGCAGCGCCTTGCCGACGAGCTGGCGCCCGGCGACGTGCGCGCACGCGTTCTCCTCATGCTCGCGGAGATCGAGTACTGGCGGACCGGCGAGTCGGCGGCGCTCTCGCTCGCCGAGCAGGCGGTCGCGGAAGCCGTGGATCCGCTGCTGCTCGGACGCAGTTACACGGCCGTCGCCGGCTACGCCGCGACGTGCGACGTCCAGCGCGCGGCAGCCGCCGCGAACCGCGCTGTCGCGCTGCTCGAAGCGTTGCCGGGCGTCGAAGGGCCGTTGCTCGCCGCCGCGCTCGGCGCCCGCGTCCGGGCGCAGCTTTTCATGGGCGAGGGGCTGGACCGCTCTGCGGGCGAGCGGGCGGCCGAGCTCGAGCGCGCCGCGCCGCCGGCGACCGTCGACCTGCGCACCGCGTTCAAGCTCGGTCAATGGCTGCGCTACGTCGACGACGTCGACGGCGCGCGCACATACCTCGCTGCCGTCGAGACGAGCGCGCGGGACGAGGGCGACGAGTCGTCGCTCCCGAACATCCTGCTCAACCGCGCGGTGACCGAGTGCTGGGCCGGCGACCTCCTGCTCGCCGGCGCGCTCGCCGACGAGGCGCGCGAGGCCTTCGAGCAAATCGGCGTCGCAGCCGACGCGCGCAGCGTGTGGAGGGCGTACGTCGACGCGCACCTCGGAGACGTGGAGGCCGTGCGTGAGGCGGCACTCGGCGCCGACGACATCGACGAGCCGATCATCCGGATGCTCTGGGAGCGAACCGTGGGCCTCGCCGAGCTCGCTGCCGGCGACCTCGCTGCCGCCGACCGGCACCTCGCCCGCGCGATGCAGCTGCTCGACGACGTCGACATCGTCGAGCCGGCGATCTTCCGCGTCGACGGCGACGCGGCCGAGGCGGCGGTTGCCGCCGGCGATCTCGAACGGGCGGAGGCAATCGTGACGCGCTTCGAAGCCTGCGCCGCGCGGTCGACGATCCCGTGGAGCCTCGCCGTGAGCGCACGCAGCCGTGCGCTCGTGCTCGCGGCGCGCGGCGAGATCGGAGAGGCTCGCGGTGCGGTGGAGCGGTCGCTCGTCGAGCACGACAGCTGTCCGGTCGTCTTCGAACGCGCACGCACGCTCCTCGTGCACGGCCGGATCCTGCGGCGCCTCAAGCAGAAGCGGCTGGCGCGCGAGTCGCTCGAGGAGGCATTGACGCTGTTCGACGAGCTCGGCGCAGAGCCTTGGGCCGCCCGTGTGCGAGCCGAGTTGCAGCGCGTCGCGGGTCGCACTGCGCGGGACGACCTCAGCCCGACGGAGTTGCGCATCGCGCGCCTTGCCGCCTCCGGCCGGACGAACGGCGAGATCGCCTCCGAGGTGTTCGTCACGCAGAAGACCGTCGAGGCGAACCTCGCGCGCGCATACCGAAAGCTCGGCATCCGCTCGCGCGCGCAGCTGGCGCATGCGCTCGACGCGCGGCAGGCGCAGGCGATTCCGTAGGGTTTCCCCGCTTTCGTCGCCGCCGGCGGCTTCGTAGCCTCGACGTCGTGGTCGGGGAGCCTCCGAGCTACGTCGCCGAGTGCTTCTGGCCCGGCGTCCGATCGAGCGACCTGCACGCGCTCGACGTCCGGGCGCTCGCGCGGGCGGCCGCGTGCAGCCGCGCCGGCGAGGACGTGCGGTACCTCGGCTCGATCCTGCTGCGCGACGACGAGGTCGTCCTCTGCCGGTTCCAGGGCAGCGAGGCCGCAGTGCGGCGCGCCGCCGTCGAGGCCGAGATCCCGTTCGAGCGGATCCTCGCGGCTGCACAGTCGCCCTGGCCGTTGCTGTGAGGAGAGGGAGGGGACGCGGGCGGCTCCGGCGGCGGGCCGCCCGCGAGAACGGAGAGGGCGGGATTTGAACCCGCGACGCACCTTTCGGCACGTACGCGATTTCCAGTCGCGCTCCTTAGACCACTCGGACACCTCTCCGGGTGGGCGCCCATCGTAGAGGGTCCCGCCTCCGACCCTAGGGCACGCCCGACGCGTCGAGGAGCGCGTCGACGACCGGCTGATGTCGAGCTCGCCGCCGGCGCCGGGGGCGCCGCCGTTGTGCCACACCGTCGTCCCGCGGATCCCGAAGCCGTAGCCGGCCGCTGCGACGCCGGTGAACATCTTTCCCATCGATGCGAGATCGAAGGCCGTGTCGAACGTCACCCTCCGTCGACGTGCTCGGTCCGCGAGGCCGTACCCGCGTGCGACGACGATCGCGCCGTGCCGGGCAACGGCGACCTCGCCGGATCAAGGCGCAAGGGCGAGACCCGCGCGTGCAGTCTCCCGCATCTTCCTAAGAGCGCAGGAATGCCGTATAAACGGGCGGCATCGTCGACAACGGAGGGGGAGAGATCATGAGCCGCTCGCAGAGGTTGGCCGTTCTCGCGGCGCCGGTCGTGCTTGCACTGTGCGTGCCGCTCGTCGGAGGTGCACGGCCGCCGCAGCCGGACCGGCCGTTCACCGGTCCCCTGCCGCCGACGTTCGTGCCGCTGCGGGCCGTCGTCGGGCCGCACATCGCCGTGTCGAGCGTCGGCTCCCTTCCCGCCGCCGCCCAAGTCGGCGGAACGTACGTCGTGCGGGGAAGCCTGCTGAACGACGGGAGCGGATTTGCGAGCGCGCCCGTCCTCGTGCACCTCCTTCGCCCCGGCGGGACGCCGGTCGTGATCGGGAGCACGGCCGTCACGCTGGCCGCGCACAGCTCCCGCGACTATCGCGTGCGTGTGCGGCTCCCGCGCGTGCTGCGGAAGGGCTCGTATGCGCTCGTCGCGTGCGCGCGCCTGTCGTGCGTGACGGCCGAGCGGCATCTGCAGGTCGGGCCGTCGCCGCACGTCGTCCGAGTGCCGGCCGCCGCGCCGGCGCGGGGCTGCTCGTCCGGTGCTCACTCGCTGTCGCCGTTCGGCGCGCACGTGTATCCGGAGACCGGCAACGGCGGCTACACGAGCATGCACAGCGACGTGTACGTGAACTACGACACCGAGGCGAATCTCTTCCTGCCGGGGACGCGTGTCGTGCTGACGGACGTCGCAACCCAATGTCTTTCCGACCTCAGCCTCGACTTCGAGCGAACGTCTGCGAACACGACGGACGGCCCCGACCTCAGCGTCGGCTCCGTCCTCGTCAACGGCGCGCCCGCGTCGTTCACGTTCGTGCAGCCGACCTACCCGGGTGATCCCAACGGCCAGAACGACCCCGATCCGCGGGCACACGAGGCGGGCGAGCTCAATCCGGTCGGCGGACCGGAGGGCAACCCGTTCCCGCCCGCCTGCACGCCCGAGCTGCTGTCGTTCAACCCGAACAAGCAGTTCGATCTCGACGGCACGCAGTGCCCGGCCAACAAGCTGGTGATCACGCCCTCGAGCCCGATCCCGAACGGAGCGACCTTCGTCGTGACGGTCAACTACACCGGGCGCCCCGGCGTGCACAACGACGGCGACGGGACGACCGAAGGGTGGTTCCGGGTCGGCCAGCCCGGCGACACCGGCGCCTTCGTCACGACGGAGCCGGTTGCGAGCGAGGACTGGATGCCGCTCAACGACCATCCGAGCTCGAAGCCGACGTACGACTTCTACGACACTGTGCCGGTCGGCAAGACGGCGATCGCGAACGGTGAGCTCGTGTCGCGGCTCGCCAACCTCCCGGACGCGAACTTCCCGGCCGGGTCGACGACGTGGCACTGGCACTCGCCCGAGGGGATCGCGTCCTACCTCGTCGAGAACAGCATCGGCTCCTACGACCTGACCACGCGCCTCTCGTCGAGCGGGATCCAGTACTACGAGGCGCAGGACCTCGGGATCGCGAAGAACAGGGCCGCGTCGAACAAGGCGATCATGGACATGCAGGAGGACGTCCTCAACTTCCAGAGCGGCTTCAACGGGCCGTTCCCGTTCACGACGGACGGCGTGATCGTCGGCGTGCCGAACGCGGGCTTCGAAGAGGAGATGCAGACGAAGATCACGTTCGCGAACGAGACGATCGACCTGCAGACGCTGCACCACGAGAACATGCACCAGTGGTGGGGCGACAACGTCTCCGAGGCGAACTACAACCTGACCTTCTTCAAGGAAGGACTGGCGACGCTCGGCGAGTTCCTCTTCATCGCGCGAAACGCGCAGGTCGCGGCCGGCGGTGCGAGCGCCGCGTTCGAGCAGAGCCTCGTCGACCAGTTCAACGCCCTCTATGCCGGACCGGACACGATGTGGACCGGTGCGCCGTCCGATCCGCGTCCGTACACGCTCTTCTCGGGCTCGAAGACGTACGACCGGCCGGGCATCGCGTACATCGCGCTGCGTCGGATCCTCGGTGCGGCGAGCTTCGACGCGGCGCTGCAGCAGATCCAGCGCACGTACCGACAGGGGAGCATCTCGGAGCCGCAGCTCGAGTCGGCGTTCAAGTCGTTCCTCCCGACGAAGACGGCGTCGTGCAACGCGGCGCTGACGGAGTTCTTCACCGAGTGGTGGGACACCGTCTACCCGCCGGGCGGCGGCGCGAACAGGCCGCAGGTCACCGGGCCGGGCCTCGACGGCGGCGGCTTTCACTGCTGAGCCTGACGTGCCCGGGTCTTGACTAAATCCTGACCGCGGTTCACCCTCTTGTTCACTGCGGCGGCAACGTTCCTCGACGCGGCACTTTTCAGGAGGACGGAATGAATTGCGGATCTGTGGCCATCCGGCGCCTGCTTGCGCTCTGCGCAGCGGCGTCCGTCGCAGGAGTGGCGGCGGTCGCCGCACGCGGCGATGCACGCCCGGAGGTGCTCCGGGCGGCGGCGAATCCGGCGGGGATCGTGTTCGCGCACGACCACGCCGGAAACGGCAACGGCAACGGCAACGGCAAGAAACCCGGCGGCGGCAGTGCGAGCTCGCCGAATCTGAGCTGGCACGGCGGCACCGTGATGAGCAGCGGCGCCGCTGTTCAGGCGATCTTCTGGGGCTCGTCGTGGAGCTCGGCCCCTGCGGACAAGATCAGCGGTCTCGACAGCTTCTACGCCGGCATCGGCGGCAGCAGCTACCTCGGCACCACACGGGAGTACAACGGGGGCGCCGGCACAGCGAACGTCGGCACGAGCGTGACGTACGCCGGCCACGTGACGGACCCCTCGGCGGCATCGTCACAGCCTCCGAGCACGGGTGCCGTGCTCGCGGTCGTCGCGCGGAACGTGACGTCTCCGGTGTCGAACGGCTACTACCCGGTGTACTCGGACCAGCCGCGGGGCACGGCCGGCTACTGCGCCTGGCACAGCTGGGGCTACATCGGCACGACGCTCGTGCAATTCGCATTCTTCTTCAAGCTCGACGGCGATCTCGGCTGCAACCCATACAGCACCGTCGCGGGGCAGACCGAAGGCCTCGCCGCGCTGGCGAACGTCAGCGGCCACGAGCTGAGTGAGGCGCTGACCGACCCGCACGGCGACGCGTGGTACGACCAGCAGGGATCCGAGAACGCAGACAAGTGCGCGTGGACGTTCGGGCACTCGTACCTCACGTTCACGAACGGCACGCAGTGGCGGGTTCAGGGCAACTGGAGCAACACCGCCTACAACAGCGCGAGCGGCTACGCGAACGGGGGTTGCATCGACGGCGGCTAGGCGCGGTCAGAGCCGCTGGACGACCGCGCGCGGCGCGAGTCGGATCAGTGCCATCACGACCCGGAGCAGCGCGGGGACCCAGATGACAGACCTCTCGGAGCGCAGGGCGCCGGCGATCGCGGCGCCCACCTCCGTTGCGCCGACGCTCAAGGGCATCGGTCGAAGGCCTGCGGTCATCTTCGTCCGGACGAAGCCGGGGCGGACGATGACCAGGCGGACGCCGGTGTCGTCGAGCGTCAGTGCCAGGCCGTCGGCGAATGCATCGAGGCCGGCTTTCGACGAGCCGTAGACGTAGTTCGAGCGCCGCGCGCGCTGCGCCGCGACCGACGAGAGCACCACGATCGCGCCGTGGCCCTGCTCGCGAAGCCGCTCGGCGACGAGCGTCAACACCGAGACGGCGCCGACGTAGTTCGTCGCCGCGACGGCGACGGCGGCCTCCGCGTCCCGTTCGTCGTGTGCCTGCTCGCCGAGGACGCCGAACGCGACGACGACCAGGTCGACGTCCCGTGAGCCGAACGCCTCCGCGACGGCATCGGCGTGCGAGCCGGGCTGCAGCGCGTCGAATGGAACCCGCTCGACCGTGATGCCGGCGCGCTCCAGCTCACCGACGTCGAGCTCTTCCGGATGGCGAGCCGCCAGCACCGCTGTGTATCCGCCTTCGCGTGCGAGCTCGAGCAGCGTCGCATGTGCAATCTCGGATCCGCCGCCGAAGACGACGACCCGCCCGTACCTGTGCGTCGCATCTTTCATGCAAGCCGCTCCGTCAGGCGTAGTCGGCGCGCCAGGTCGCACTGCATCCTGCCCTCAGGATCGACGGTCGCCTGCACGCGCCGCCACTCCGCGAGACGCGGATACATCCGATCCACCAGCTCGGGACGAAGGCGCGAGTCCTTCGCGAAGTAGACGCGGCCGCCGGCCTCGGCGACCACCTCGTCGAGCTCGTCGAGCACACGCCCGAGCCCGCGCATCGGCAATGCGATATCCACGGCGAGCGTCCAGCCGGGCATCGGGAAGGACAGCATCCCGTCGGCCGTGCCGAGACGCTTGAGCACGGCGAGTGTCTGGCTCGCGCCCGCTGAGCTCAGCGTCGAGATCGTGGTGCGCACGACGTCGTCACGGTCGAAGGGGACGACGAATTGATACTGAAGGAAGCCGCCGCCGCCGTAGAGGCGGTTCCAGTCGGCGATCGCATCGAGCGGGAAGAAGAACGGCGCGAGCGGCTCGAGCCCACCCTGAACGTCCCGTGCGCGGCGGAAGTGCAGCTCGTTGAATGCGCTCACGGCACGGCTCCGAAGCAGCGGACCGAACGAGATGCCCAGCGGGACCCGACGAGCCGTGCCGCCTGCCGGCTGCGGCCGGTGTCCTCGGTGCCCGTTTGCATCGGAGACCCGCGCGTGGTCGCCTTGGATGAGCACCGACCGCCCCCGACGCCGACAGTCGATCCAGGCGACCGAGTAGCGGTAGAGGTGGTCGGTCGCCGCGAGGCGCTCGAAGGTCTCGTCGAGGTCGCGCGTCCGCTCCATGTCCACGCGCATGACGCTCGTCTCGACCGGGATCAGCTCGAGCGTCGCCTCGACGATCACGCCGGTGAGGCCGAGGCCGCCGACGGTTGCCCAGAAGAGGTCGGGCTCCGAGTCCGGCCCCAAGCGATGGATCTCGCCGGTCGGGTCGACGAGGACGATCTCGACGACGTGACGGCTGATCGAGCCGTCGCGGTGATGGTTCTTGCCGTGGACGTCGGTTGCGATCGCGCCGCCGATCGTGACGTGCGCCGTGCCGGGTGTGACCGGGACGAACCAGCCTTGCGGCAGGCACGCATCGATCAGGTCGGCGATCGAGCAGCCGGCCTCGAGCGTCACGCGACCGCGCTCGGCGTCCAGTTGCAGAATCCGGTTCATGCCCGTCATGTCGAGGACGACGCCGCCGCCGTTCTGCGCGACGTCGCCGTAGCTCCGGCCGAGCCCGCGCGGGATCAGTCCTCGGGCGCCCGCGTCGAGCAGGGCGGGCGCAACCTCTTCGGCTCCGTGCACGGCGACGACGGACGCTTGCGACGGAGAGGTGCGGCCCCAGCCGGTGAGCGAACGCCGCAGCGCGTTGCCGGCCGCCATGGCTCAGTCCTATCACGTTCAAACGCAGAATCGACGGCTCGAACCAGGACCATCGGACAGGTCATGGTGCGGCCTCTGTGCATTCGCGCACAAGCGGTCTACGATCGCAAGGGTGAGCGCCGACGCTCTCTACGAGGTCGTCGAGGTCCCGGCGCGTCGCACTGCGGCCAAGGCGCTCGTGCGCGCGCTTCGTCCACGCCAGTGGACGAAGAACTTGCTGCTCTTCGCGGGCATCGTCTTCGCGGCGAAGCTCGGCGACGGGACGAAGTGGCTCGAGGCGGGTGCGAGCTTCGTCGCCTACTGCGCCGCGTCGAGCGCCGGCTACCTCGTCAACGACGTCATGGACCGCGACGCCGACCGCGCGCATCCGGTCAAGCGGCTTCGGCCGGTTGCGAGCGGGGCGCTCACGCCGCGGGCTGCGCTCACCGCAGCGGGCGCCCTCTTCGCGGCGTCGGTCGCGCTCGCGCTGCCGCTCGGGCTCGCATTCCTCGGCCTTCTCATCGTCTACGCAGCGTTGCAGGGCGGGTACAGCCTGCGCCTGAAGCATGTGGTTCTCATCGACGTCTTCACGATCGCCGCGCTGTTCGTCGTCCGTGCGGCCGCGGGTGCCGAGGCGGTCCACGTCCGCATCTCGCCGTGGCTCCTGCTCTGCACCGGGCTGCTTGCGCTGTTTCTCGCCCTTGCAAAGCGGCGCGGTGAGCTCGTGCTCGTGCTGAGCGCCGAGACGCCGGGCCGACGCGTGCTCGAGGGCTACTCGCTGCCGCTGATCGACCAGCTCGTCACCGTCGTGGCCTCGGCGACGATCGTGTCGTACGCGCTGTACACGTTCACGGCGCGCGAGTCGCACACCATGATGATCACGATCCCCTACGTCGTCTTCGGGATCTTCCGCTACCTGCTCCTCCTGCACCGTCAGGGAGCAGGCGAGGAGCCGGACCAGGTCCTCGTGACCGACGTCCCGATTCTCGCCGCCGTCGCCTTGTTCGGCCTTACGTGCGCGGCGATTCTTGCGGCGAGCTGACGAGCGCCGGCGGCCGCCGGGCGCGGGCACGCGCCCAGTACGCGATCCGGAGGGCGTCGAACGCCATCCGGCTCGACGAGCCGACGAGCCCGACCCGGGAGTCGGGGTTGTCGATCCACTGCACCGGAACCTCCGCTACGTCGAGGCCGAGCCGACGGGCCCGCACGAGCAGCTCGGCGTCGAACGCGAATCCGTCGATGCGCTGCAGCTCGAACAGGCGATGCGCGCGGTCGAGGCGGAAGAGCTTGAAGCCGCACTGCGTGTCGCGCCAGGGGATTCCCGCCGCGAGCCGGAGGAGCAGGTTGAACGTCTTGCCCATCAGCTCGCGGTGCGCCGGCTGATGGACGACGATCTGCGACGCCGCGAGGGCGCGCGAGCCGATGGCGACGTCCGCACCGTCGTCGATGAACGACATCAGTCGACGGAGCTCGTCCAGCGGCGTCGAGAGGTCGACGTCGGTCATCAAGGCGATCTCGCCCGTCGCCGAGAGCATCCCGGCGCGGACGGCTGCGCCCTTGCCGGTGTTCTTCGGCAGGCGCACGACGCGCAGCGGGGCGGGCAGGCCGCTCGCGCGGGCGAGCAGCTCGGGCGTGCTGTCGGTGGAGCCGTCGTCCACGGCGACGACCTCGACGAGCGTGAGATTCGCGTCCTCCGCGACGAGCTTCCCGTGCGCGCGCAGCGCGTCGAGCATCGCCGGCAGCCGTCGCTCCTCATTGAACACCGGCACGACGATCGAGAGGGTTGGTCTTACCGCAGTCCCCAAGGGCGCCCGACACTAGCACTGTCGTTTCCGAAACGGAATACCCGCGCCCGACGATTGAAGTCCTGCAAATCGCGCGCTACCGTCGGTTTCGTGGGTCGGACTCCAGCCTTGCGCGCGAGGCGAGCGCGGGGTCGCTCGTGATCGACGAACGGATCGAGCTTCCGCCCTCGGCGCGGCTCTGGCATGCCCGACGGTTCTGGATGCTCGCCGGAGCGCTCGGAGCGGTGGGCGTGCTGGCGCTCGTCGTCGTCCGGGTCGGTTCGAAGAAGCTCATGCTCGCCCCCGGCGTCGCGCACGTGCAGGCCGCACACGGGACGTGGCGGCACATGTTCGACCTGCACGGCGTCGCGGCCTCGATCCCGCTGCCGCTCTGGATGCTCGCCCTGGTGGGAGCGTCGGCGCTCGGCTTCCCATACGCGTGGCTCGCGGCGCGCTCGCTCCCGGACCGCGGCTACGGCCTGGCCCGCGTTCTCGGCCTCCTGCTCGTCACCTGGTCGGTGTGGTGGCTCGCAAGCCTCCGCCTTCTTCGCTTCACGCGACTCGCGATCTGGCTTGCCGTCGCGATCGTCGCCGCGGGCGCCGTCGCGATCGTCCTGAGGCACCGCGCCGAGCTTCGAGCGTGGGTGCGCGCGAACCGCCGCCTCATCCTCACGCACGAGGCGTTGTTCTGGGCGCTCTTCGGCGCGGCGCTCTTCGTCCGCTGGTCCAACCCTGATCTCTGGCACCCGACGCGTGGCGGCGAGAAGCCGATGGACTTCGCGTACCTCAACGCGGTCACGAAGTCGAGCTACTTCCCGCCGTACGACCCGTGGTTCGGCGGCGGGCAGATGAACTACTACTACTTCGCATTCGTCCAGGTCGCGTCGCTCATCAAGCTCACCGGCATTCCGCCGGCGATCGCGTACAACCTCGCGATCCCGATGCTCGTCGGCCTGCTCGGCTCAGCCGCGTTCTCCGCGGCGCTCGGCCTCGTCTCGACGAGTGACACGCTCAAGCGCGGCCGGACGGTCGGCTTCGCAGCGCTCGGCGCGCTGCTCGTGACCGTGCTCGGCAACCTCGGCGAGATCCGCGTCATCCGCATCTGGCTGCACGGGACGGTCGCGAACGACTGGTGGTTCTGGAACCCGACCCGCGTGATCCATCCTGGCCCGGGAGAACCGGGGCCGATCAGCGAGTTCCCCGCCTTCACCTATATCTACGGCGATCTGCATGCGCACGCGATGGCGTTGCCGTTTGCGGCGTGCGCGCTTGCGCTCGTGATCGCCGTCGTCCGCGACGACCGGAGTCTCACGCGCGCACGCCTGCGACTCGCGCTGCTCGCGCTCGTGCTCGGCGCGCTCTGGGTGACGAACACATGGGATCTGCCGACGTACGCCCTGATCGCGGCCTGCGGGCTCGCGATCGTCGCGCTCCGGCTGCCGCGCACCCTCCGGACACTCGTCTCGCTCGTTGTCGCCGTCGCCGCCGTGGTCGCAGTCGCGTACCTCGCGTACCTGCCGTTCCATCTCCACTATTCATCCGTCTTCCACGGCTTCGAGCGCTGGCACGGGCGGCGATCGCGGTTCAACGACTACCTGACGATCCACGGCGTCTTCCTGTTCGCGATCGTCTCGGGCTTCGTCGTGCAGCTCGCCTTCGCGCGCGACCTCGGAAGCGTCGCGCGCGAATACCGGCTCGGCGTGCGCAGCTGGGGCCGGCTTGCCCGCTTCCGGCGGCTGCGTCGCGTGCTCGTCCGGCCGAGCACGCTGCATCGCGTCGGCCTGAGGCTCGTGCCCGCGGCGGTGCTGTTCGCCGCAGTGTGCGCAATCCTGAGCCAAGGCCCCGAGGCGCTCGCAGTCGTCCTCGCTGCGCTCGCCGTGCTCGCCTGGCCGCTGCCGGGGCGACGGAGGGAGACGACGCTCGCCGTTTCGCTCGGACGTCTCACGATCGCCCTCGTCCTGATCGGCCTCGCGCTGACGATCGCCGTCGAGTACTACGTGCTCCGCGCAATCGACATCGGCCGGACGAACACGGTGTTCAAGTTCTATCTCCAGGTCTGGGTGCTCTGGGCGATCTCGGCAGCGGCGTCGGCGGCGGTCGTGTACGAGCATCTGCCGCGCGTCCGGCGCGTCGTGCGCGAGTCGTGGCGGCTGGCGTTCGTGCTGCTGCTCGCGGTTGCGAGCCTCTATCCGGTGCTCGCGGCACGCGCGAAGATCCAGGACCGCTTCGACACCTCTGTCGGACGGACACTCGACGGAACCGCATTCATGAAGAAGGCGGTCTTCACCGACAAGGGTGTCGCGATGCCGCTCGTCTACGACCGGGACGCGATCTTCTGGATGCTCGAGCACGTCGACGGCTCACCGATCGTCGCCGAGGTGAACACGGCGCCGGTGCTGTACGGGTGGGAGCTGCGCTATGCGATGTTCACCGGAAACCCGGCGATCATCGGCTGGGACTACCACCAGCGCCAACAGCGTCCGTCGCAGAGCGACCAGGTCGGTGGACGTGTGAAGGACGTTCAGGAGGCGTACACCACCACCGACCCGTCCGTCGCCTACCGGATCCTCACGCATTACCACGCGTCCTACGTCGTCGTCGGCCCACTCGAGCGGGCGTATTTCCCGTCGGGCGCGGCGAAGTGGGCCGAGGGCGCGCCGCGCTTCTGGCGGCTCGTCTACACGAACCCGGGCGTGCAGATCTACCGGCTGAAGTCTTAGTCGCAGGCCGCGGGCGCCGGCGGTGTGCAGAGCCGAGCGCGAAAGTCGGCGAACGTCAGGTGCCCGCGGTTGACGTAGATCTTGACCGGCGGGTGGTCGTAGACCGAGAACGCCTCCTCGGCGCCGACGTCGTCGAGTCGAACCCCGAAGAGTCGCGGCTCGGAGGTGAACGATGCGGCGAGCGTGTAGCCGAGGCGGCCGGCGAAGAGCTGCCGGTAGTAGCGCACCATCAGCGGGTACCGCTCGTCGAGCCGTCCGAGCGTCCGCCATCCCCGCTGCGAGCTCAGCACGTAGTAGTCCGACTCGGACAGCCCGTCGTAGAGCTTGCGGAGCTTCGTGGAGTCGTCCGGATCGAAGACCGGGACGATCACGAGCTTGTAGTGCGCGGCGAGCCCGCCGACCGGAAGCGTGTCGTCCCAGTTTTCGTTCGCGATCGCCGAGCCGTGACGGACGTGCGCGACGATCCAGTCGTCCGCGGCGAGTCGGGTCATCCGGGACGTGTAGATCGAGTGGTAGGCGAGCGCGTACAGGCCCGTCGCCGCGACGAGTGCCGCGGCGGCCGCGACGAAGACGCGCTCGTACCGGCGCGGGATCCCGTGCAGCGCATAGGCCGCGAGGATCGCGAGGAACGGGGCGATCGGCAGGAGATAGCGGCCCATGTGCTGGAAGCGGGTGCCCATGTACAGGAAGATCGCGAGGACGTAGGCGACTGTCATCGCCCGCGTCGCGAGGTTGATCATCGCGTCCCGCGATACCCTCGCCCGGTGCCGCACAAGCCGCGTGGTGTACCAGGTGGTATCCACGCCGGCCAGCGTGGTGCCGAGGACAGCCGCGATCCCGAGCGGGAACCCGAGCTGCCACGTCACGAGATTCCGCAGCGGGTCCCACAGCCTCGGCGAGAGCAGCCACTGGAACGTCGGCGCGAAGACGGCGCCGCCGTCGAGGATGTTGCGTTGCGTGTCGAGCGCCTCGTGGTAGTCCTTGCCCAGCGTGAGGTCGAGCCAGCTCGAGTGCGCGAACGCGTATGGCGAGACGAGGCGGAAGCCGACGTAGGTGCAGAGGAGGACGATCAGGCCGTCGCGGGCGACGAGCAAGGCCGCCCGGCGGATCGGCATCGTCCCGGCTGCGCCGGCGATCAGCGCGATCGCGACGGGGACGGCGACGAAGAAGCCGCTGATCTTGCACGCCACCGTCAGCCCCGTCCCGAAGCCGATGGCCACGACCAGCCCGAGGTTGGCGCGTTCGGAACGCGCGGCTCGCCGCAGGCTCAGGAGCGCGAGATAGAAGGTGAGCGTTCCGAAGAAGACGAGCCAGCTGTCGGTCGTGAAGAAATGCGACGCCTGGATCGCCGCGACGGTGAATGCGTAGAGCGTGGCGGCGAGGAGTGCGACGCGCGACGCGCGGCGTCGGTCGCCCCCGGCGAAGAGGATTCGCGCGATCAGGAACACGAGGACCGTCGTCGCGCAGTCGAGCAGTGCCGACAGGGCCCGGCCGACGAGATAGAGGTGGTCGTAGTCGCCCTCGCCGACGATGTCGGCGACCGCCTTCGTCGCGAAGATCGGCAGCGTCCCGTACGAGTAGGCCTGACCCTCGGGCGTGTTGTAGGGCGAGAGCGGCGACTGCGAGACGTCGAAGTACTGGATCGGTGAGCTCGGCCATTCGATGACGTTGGTGACGCTGCTGATGTAGCGCTCGTCGGGATGGAGGTGCGTGTTGTGATCCCAGTTGAGACCGCTGAGACGCAGCCAGCCCCCGAGAAGGACGACGACGGCGAGCGCGACGACGAGTGCGTGCTCGCGCAGGGCGAGCACGACGGCCCGCGTGGAAAGGCCCGCGGCTCGCGGCGGGGCGGGCGGGGCGTCGGCGTCGATATGCGCCATCGTGAAAGGAGTTTAGGCTTGAAAGGCAGATGCGTAAGGTCTCGAATCCGGCGATCCTGCGCATGCTGTCCGCGGTCGGTGCGCTCGGCGCGCTCTGCGTCGCGTACTTCGCCGAGCTCGTCCGCGTCTTCTCCGGCGTCGACGGCGTCGTGCTCGCGCTCTACGCGGCCGCCGCGATCGTGTTCGCGATCACGACGCCGCGGAGTCGGAGCGGCGACGTGGCGGCGTCGACCGTCACGAGTGCCTGGCCGTCGCTTCGCTCGCGTTCGACCTTGCTCGCGTTCGCCGCCGTCGCCGTCGCGATCGCCCTCAACGTCGTCGCCGACGTCGGCGTCTACCACAGCCTGAAGACGGACCGGTCGTCGATCTCCGAGCCGGTGCTGTGGCTCCTCAGCCTCGCCATCGTCGTCGCGGTGGCCGCCGTCGCGCGTCCGCTCCCGGACTGGTCGCCGCACCGGACGGCCGGGCCGCGGCTCTCGCTGCGGCTGCGGCGCGCGCTCGTCGTCTCCCTCGGCTTGATCCTCGTTGGAGCGTGCGCCGCCCGCTTCGTCGCGTTGGGGAGCGTCCCGCGCGGCATCAACGCCGACGAGGGCGACCGTGCGTCATCGGCGATGTCGCTCCTGAGCGGAACGGCGACACGCAATCTCTTCGCGAGCGGCTGGTTCTACATCTCGAACGTCTACTTCTGGCTGCTCGCCGCCACGATGAAGATCTTCGGCGTCGGGTTCGAGCAGGCGCGGTTGCTCGGCGCGGCGACCGGTTGGCTCGCTCTCGTGGTGGTCGTCTGGATCGCTCTCCGCCACTTCAGTCCGCGCGTCGCTTTGCTGACGGCGATCCTCGGCTCGACGCTTGCAGTCTCGCTGCAGTTCGCACGCGAAACGACCGAGGCGACGCCGACAGCGTTCCTGTGGGCGCTGAGTGTCGCGTTCCTCCTCGAGGCGCGCCGGCGCGGTGCGACGTGGCTCTGGGTCGCGGCCGGCATCAGCGGCGCGCTCTCGCTCTATTTCTATCCGAGCGGTCGCCTCTGGGTCGTCCTTGCGGCCCTCGTCTGTCTCTACTTCGTCGCCGGGGGGGTCGGAGCGCGGCGCGTGATCGGGGCAGGGGTCGCAGCAGCCGCCGTCGGCGCGCTGCTCACGCTCGGCCCCTTCCTCGCAAATGCACGCGCGTTCCCCGGCCAGGCGTTCCTGCGGGCCGGCCAGACGTCGGCCTTCTCCGGGGACAACGCGGCGCGGCTCCCGTACTACAACCCGGACTGGAACAAGGCCGAGCTCCTGTGGGCCCAGCTCAAGCACTCGTTCGCGGTATTCGCCGACACGGGCGACGGCGGCGGCTTCTGGCCGACCAACCAAGCGGCGCTCGGATGGCTGCTGACGGCGCTCGTGCTCGTCGGCCTCGGCTGGTTCACGCTCAGCTGGCGCAACGTCCCGCGCTTCACGGTGGCGCTTTGGTTCTGGGTCGGCTTCAGCGGCGTCGTCGCAACCGTCGAGACACCGAACCTCCAGCGGATGGCGACGGCGGTCCCGGTCCTGCCGCTGCTGGCCGCGGGCACCCTCGACGCCACGGCGTCGCGCGTCGCCGCCTGGTCGTCGGGCAGCGAGCGCCTGATCCGCTTCCGCGGCGCGGCGGCCTTCGCAGTCGTGACGCTCGCCGCGCTCGCACTCGCGGTGCAGCAGGCGCACTTCTACTTCTGGACGTACGCGGCGCTCGACGGCTGGCCGCAGCCGACCGTGCAGGGGCAGGCGGTCGCAGACCAGGGCGATGCGCTCGTGATGACGCTCGGCCCCGACGCCCATCAGATCAACGCCGGCTGGGTGCGGCTGCTCGCGCCGCACGCCGACCGCGGAGGCGTGGATGCACCGGGTAGCACGCTTCCGCTCACGTCGCCGCCGCCGCGCGACCTCGCGTTCATGCTCTACCCCGATCAATCGGACTACCTCGGCTACCTCCAGAGTCTCTATCCCGACGGGTCGCTGACGGCGTACAGCGCGCCGTCAGAGGGCCTTGTCGTATCGGTGTATCGGGTCAGCCGGGCGACCGTCGCCGCGAGGACAGGCGTCGCGCTCGTCAGCTCCACCGGCGCCGAGTCACGGGTCCGCGGCTTCGGTGCCGTCCCCGAGACGATGCCGTTGCCGATGTCGCTCACCTGGTCGGCATCGATCCACGTGCTGCAGTACTGGAACTACAGCTTCCGCGTCGGGCCGGGCCCGGCGCGCCTCCGAATCGACGGCATGACCGTTCTCGACGTCCCCTCCGGTCGGACGAGCGCGGTGACCACGGTGGCGCTCGCGCGTGGAAGGCATCTGCTCACGCTCGACGCCCGCGTCGCGGCGCGTGCCGCGACGCCGCGTCTGCGGTGGCGGGCTGCAGCGCCGGAACCGGCGCCGGCGGGAGTCAACGCCTGGGAGCCGCTGCCGGAAGGCGCCCTCGTGCCGGAGACGACGCGGCACGGTCTCTTCGCCACCGTGCGCGGCGGCGGGGTTCCCGATCAGCAGCGCGTGGACGGAACGCTCGCGACGTGCTGCATCGCATCAGAGTCGGGTGAGGGCCCGGGCTCGGTGTCGGCGACGTGGGTCGGGAGCCTTCGCGCGCCGCGCGGCGGCGTCTACGCGATGCGGCTCGCGACACAGGGCCTCGCCTCGCTGCGAATCGACGGTCGCCCGGTCATCACCGTTCGGTCGGCGGCAGATGCAGTGACGTTCGGCAAGATCCGCCTCGCGGCTGGCCTCCATGCCGTCGCGCTGCGCTACCACGTGGCGCCGCCGTCGCCGGGTGGCCTCGAGTGGGCATGGCTTCCGCCGGGCGGGTCGCAGAGCATCGTCCCGCCGAGCGTCCTCGAACCTCCGGCCGGCGCAGGCGTCGGGCCGCCCGCCGCAGTTGCAAAGCTCGGCACGCAGCCTGTCGAGACGCCGCTCGCCGTCGTGCGCTGATCAGGCCGGCAGCTGGTAGACGACCGTCGAGCCCCTGCGGAACGCCGGCGTGCCGATTCGTGCGAACTTCGCAAGCTCCGACCTCGAGTAGGCGCGTCGCTCCAGGGTGCCGACGAACACGTAGCGCACGTCATAGCGCCGAAGCAGGTTCCGCGCGTACGCGAGGTCGTCGGTCTTGAAGATCAACTGGGCGATATTGGTGAGCGAGCCGGGCGAGTGGCCCCACTGCACTTCATGCCCCGGCCACTCCGCGAGCGCAGGCAAACCGGTGAAGGTCGAGACGCGGCCGCTGCCCTGCGGGTCGAAGTCGGGGCCCGGCGCCTCGAGCACGATGGGCGCCCCGCGCACCGACTGTCGGAGCCAGTCGATCGCCGCTGCGTCGTTCGGCGCCTGCTCCTCGAGCCACTGCATGCCGTCGAGCGTGGGGGAGCGGTCGAAGCGGAGCTCGCGTGAGTACGAGCCGAGCACGGGATAGACGAGGGCGAGGCCCCCGAGGGCGATGAGCACGCCGAGCCAGCCGACGCGCACGCGCGGCGCGAGCCAGCTGGCGCTCCAGTGCACGCCGACGCCTGCGACGACCGCCAGGAGGAACCACGCCTGGTATCCGGTCTTGAAGACGGTGTTGAAGCGGTAGCTCGCGGTTCCGTTGAACGCGTCGCGGAGGTAGACGAGCTCGCCGCTCGCGAGGAGCCCGAGCGCGACCGCGACGAGGAGCCAGTACACGCGGTACGTCTGCGAGAAGCGCCCCGACCCGAAGACCGCGAAGACCGCCGCGGCGGCCAGGAAGAGCGCGACGGCCGGCCCGGCCAGCTTCGACGGCGACAGGAGGACGAGCACGAAGACCGCCGCCGATCCGCCCCAGACGAAGTAGCGGCGCGGACCGCGGAACCGGCCCGCGAAGATCGCGAGCACGACCCACAGCGGCAGGCCGTAGATCAGGACGTAGTCGCGCAGGAAGTGGCTGAAGAGGCTGTGCTGCCGGATCAGCCCGATCCCGTGCGCCGGCGGCGTGAAGTGCGTCCAGAACGGCAGGAAGAGCACGACTGCAAGGACGAGCCAGCCGGCTCCCCACGTGAGCGCGCGCCGCCTCCGGCGTCTCGTGCCGAGCGTCCACACGAGCAGCGATCCCGCGCCGATCAGGCAGGCCGTCGGGAAGTCGAAGCTGTTCGTCGGATAGAGCGCGCCGAGGACGAGCGCCGCCAGCAACAGCTCCGCGACGAGGCGTCGCCGCCCCTCGTGTTCCCCCCGGATCGGCGGCCCCGCGATCGCCAGCTGGACGGCGTAGGCCACCGTGAGCAGGGCGAAGGGCGTCGCCATGACGTGGGCATGCAGGTCGGCGAGCAGGAAGCTGAAGAAGGGGAACTCGTTGGCCGTCCCGGCGATCACTCGGGACGGCGTCCACCAGTCGTACGAGGCGATCGCGTTCGTGTGCTGGAGCAGCTGGACGCCGCCCGCGAGGTTGCCGACGGCGGTGGCGAAGACGGCGGCCGTCAAGCCCGCGAGGACGGGCGACCGCGCCGGCGCCCGGTCGGTGCGGCGCGCCGCGGCGTACAGCGCGGCGGCGACCGCGAAGACGCTCGTCGCCGCAAGCGCATAGAAGAGCGCGACGCCGAGGTTGAAGGCGACGGCCGGGTCGATGCCCGTCACGCGGGTCACGAAGGCGACGAGGTAGTGCCCGAAGTAGTAGTAGTTGACGTGCGTCCCCGCGAGCCAGGGGTCGTGCGGCGGGAAGAAGGGGCTCCGGTTGATCGCGTTGACGATCGCCATGTCCATCGGCTTCTCGGTCTGCCAGACGTCCGGGACGTAGCTCCGCATCACGGCCCAGCCGGCGAAGGCGATCGTGAAGACCGCCTCGCCCGCGAGCCACACCGAGCGGTCGCCGCCGATTCGTCCGAGGCCGCGCCGTCGGAGCAGGATGGAGACCGCGACGAGGACCCCGATCGAGGCGAAGGCGCTGATGCGCGAGTAGCGGACGATGTGGAGGCTCGCGAGGAGCCAGACCGGGAAGGCTGCGAGCAGCAGGCCGAACGGCCGTGCGAACGCGAGCCCGCGCGTCGGGAGGCGGCCGAGCAGCAGCTCGGCGAAGGGCAGACCGACGATCCCGAGCCCGGCGACGACGATCCAGAAGAGGACGGCGTCGAGCACGCGTCTAAGGCCTCGCGCTCACGAGGTCCAGAGCTCCTCCGGACGGCCTTCCAGGAGGAACCGCGCCGCGTCGATGCCCATCTTCACGGCGTGATCCATGTTGCCGATCTCGTAGCGCCACGAGCCGAAGCGGCCGCGCGAGTAGATCTCGTGCTCCATGAGCCACGGCTGGACGACGGCGAGCGCGGCGTCCCGCCCGAGCGTCGGGATCGGGTACGCGTAGTCGATGTCCTGCACGTAGAGCGAGGCGATGGGGACGTCTGCGTCGATCAGCTCCGTCGCGATGAGGGCCTCGACCACCTCGTGCTCGTGCCCCTCCCGCTCACGCGGCCGGTGCTGCGAGTACGACGTCTCCGCCATGTACGAGGAATAGCGCGCCACGTCGGCGTCCGGGACGTTCGCCGGCGCGTATTTCGCGAAGTTCGTGACGCGATAGAACGGAACCGGCGGGTCGGCGAAGTAGAGCCACGAGCGGTCGTCGGCGAGTGCCCGCTCGCAGCCGACGCCGACGATCCAGACGCCGTTGTGCTGGAGGTCCGCGGCCGCCGCTCGGACCTCCGACGGGCAGTTGTCGACGAGGCCGACGAGCAGGTCGACCGGCATCGTCGACACGAGCGCGTCGTACTCGGCGGTCGTGCCATCGGCGAAGCGGGCCGTACGCCGTTCCGCGTCGACGCCGACGAGCCCCGCGTCGTAGCGGACCTGCGGCGCCAGCCGGTCTGCGAGCCGCCGGTAGATCTCTCCGGTCCCGCCCGTGCGCGGGAACTTGAAGGTGTTGTTCGGGCCCCAACCGGCGTCGTCGAGCCCGAGGATGACGCTTCTGAGGGCCCGTTTCGCGTCGGGGACGCTGACGCGCTCGGCGATCCAGCCGGCCTGCATTAGCTCGGGCGGGGTCGCCCAGACCTTCGTGTTGTACGGGCGCATGAACCGCTCGGTGATCCCGTCGCCGAACGTCCGTTCCATCCACGTGCCGAAGTCCCTGGCGCCGTTCGCCCCGGGGGCCTCGAGGAGCCCGACGAGGCACTCGTAGGCGTCCTCCGGGGCGAGGTAGCGGAGGTTGTTCTGGAAGGGGTACGGCACCCAGCGCCCGTCGAGCCGGACGTACGAGGAGCGCTCGTGCTCGTGGACGTCGTCGCCGAGCACCTCGTCGAGCAGCCGGTCGAATTCGCCAAAGTGGCTGAAGACGACGTGGCCGCCCTGGTCCCAGGTAAAACCGGCCGGGTCGACCTCCGAGCCGGCGTGGCCGCCGGCGACGCCGGCGCGTTCGTAGATCGTCCAGTCGTCGTGGCCGAGCGCGCGAAGCTCTCGTCCACAGGCCAGCCCGCAAGGGCCGGCCCCGACGATGACGACGCGAGGTGCCCGGTCCCGCCGCATGGGCACCGGATGTTAGGACGGAACCCCGGCCGTGAGAACCCCTGTGACCGGAGTTTTCCACCAGAGGCTTGACATTTTCCACACGATCGTTGAGGCTCTCCCTCGAACAGGGGAATCGTGGGACCCCTTCGGCATGGTCGGTAGGTGGG
>DATCJJ010000011.1:0-15372 GCA_036562845.1 Gaiellaceae bacterium
CGTCAGCTCGAGCACCGACCTCTGGTCGCCGAGCGAGTAGAAGTAGTTCGTCGCCTCGACCTCGCCGTTGCGGACGATGTCCATGTCGCGCTCGAACTCGAAGCCGAGCGCCTCGTAGAACTTCCGGCTCTTCTCCGGATCGGTGATCCGGACCATCGTGTGCAGGAATTCGGCCATGGTCAGAGGCTAATCGAGGTCCTCAGCGGTCAGCGCGAACAGCACGGCGTCGACCCACTCGCCGTCCTTGAGGTACGCACGCCGCTTCACGCCCTCGCGGACGTACCCGGCGCGCTCGGCGTGCACGATCGCGCGCTCGTTGAAGCCGTAGACCTTCAGCTCGATCCGGTGGAAGCCGAGCTCGCGCAGGAGGTGGCGCTGGAACGCACGCGCGGCGTCGACGCCGATCCCGCGGCCGCGGAAGCGCGGGTGGACGACGAACCGCCCGGCCTCGGCGATCCGGTGCTGCTCGCTGACGCGCTCGAACGCGACGCAACCCGCGCGCTCGCCGTCGACCTCGAACACGAACCAGCCGTACGCGGCCGGGTCGCGCTGCGAGCGTTCGACGTCGGCCCGGGCCTGCTCGTGCGTGTCCGCGGCACGGTTGCCGAGGTACGGCCGCGTCTCCTCGTCCGCGATCAGGTCGACGAGGAAGTCGACGTCGTCCGGCGTCGCGCGGCGGAGCTTCACGGCGTCTGCACGAGCGGCGTCCGCCGCGGCAGCCGGAGCGCGCCGGACCCGAGCGCGACGCCCCCGAGGATCGTCGCGAGCCCGACGAGCTTCTGCCACGTGAGCGGCTCGCCCAGAAACAGCGCGCCGTACAGGAGCGCGAACGCCGGGAGCATGTACGCGACGAGCACCGAGCGCGACGAGCCGTAGATGCGGAGCATCCGGTAGGAGAGGATCTGCGCGAGCGCGGTCCCGAGCAGGCCGAGCGCGGCCGCCGAGCCGAGCGGCTTCCAGCCGGGCGGGTGCGACGGCAGCGAGAGCGATGCGAACGGCAGGAGCACGACGGCCGCCGAGACCATCGAGGTCGCTGCGAGCACCGCAGGCCCGATCGTCATCCGCCTCCCGGCATAGAGGTTCGCGGCTGCGTACGAGATCGACGCGACGACGATCGCGCCGGTCCCCGCCGCCCCGAGCAAGCCGCCGGCCGGATGGACGCCGGCCAGCACTGCGACGCCGACGAGCCCGAGTGCGACGCCGACGAGGCGCCAGCCGGTCGACCGCTCGCTCGGGACGAACCACACGGCGAGGATCGCGACGAAGATCGGAACCGAGGAGTTCGCGACCGCTGCGACGCCGGAGTCGACATGCTTTTCACCCCAGGCGATCAGCGTGAACGGGATCGCCGCGTTGATCACTCCGAGCACGAGACCCTGACGGCGTGCGCGCCACAGCGCGCTCCACCCGTACCGCCGCGCCGCGAACACCGCGAGCGGCGGGATCGCGCAGGCGAGGCGGATCTCGATCAGCGCGGCGGGCGAGAGGTCGCGGACGCCGACCTTGATGAAGAGATACGAGGATCCCCAGATCGCGCCGAGCGCGAGGAGGAAGAGCGCATACCGCCGGCCCACAGCGACGACGGTATCGGCACGCGCCCAGAGCCGAGCGCGACACCCGCGAGGATGACGAGCAGCGCGAGGAGCGCCGACACGCCGAAGCGCTCGTCGAGGAAGATCGAGCCGTAGGCGAGCGCGATCGGCGGTATCAAGTACGTGCAGAGCGCCGCATAGGCAGGTCCCGCGCTGCGAATGAGCGCGAAGTTCAAGAGGTAGGCGATCGCCGTCCCGAGCACGGCCAGCACGACGACGGCGACGATCGGCTCCCAGCCGATCGTCGTCCCGACCGCCTGCGCGATCCCGGCCGGCGCGGCGAGGACCGCGGAGATCGCCGTCGAGGCGAGCGCGACGACGAGCGGGTGAACGTGGGCCAGATGGCGGCCGATGAAGAGGCCGCCGAGGCCGTAGCAGAGCGCCATCCCGACGACGGCGAGCGCGCCGAGCACCTTCCCCTCCGGCTGTGCGCCGACGAGGAGCGCGACGCCGACGAAGCCGACGAGGACGCCGAGCAGCTTGAGGCCCGTCACCCGCAGCTCGCGGAAGAAGGCGAACGCGAGCAGCGCGTTGAAGATCGGGACCGCCGCCTGGAGGATCGACGCCAGTCCGGACTGGATCTTCGTCTCCCCCCACGAGAGCAGCCAGAAGGGGATCGCCGTGTTGACGAGCGCGACCACGGCGAGCCACTTCCAGTTCGCGCGCAGCGCCGCGACCGTGTCACGCGAGCCGACCGCGAACGGCGCGATCAGGGCGAGCGTGATCGCCGCCAGGGCGAGACGGCCGAGGATGAGCGTCGCAGGCGCGAGATCCCGAACGGCGATCTTGATGAAGAGGAAGGACGCACCCCAGATCAGCGAGAGCGCGGCCAGCATGAGGACGTTCCGGCGGCCCACTCCCCCGTATAACGCAGCAGGGTGGCCGTCTGTTTCCCCGGCTAGGATGAACCACCTGACGGAGCTGGCAGAACAGCCCCTGCACCGCGCTCTCGGCCTCACGGACTGGGAGGCGGACCGTATCCGGGAGCTGCTCGGCCGCGACGCGAACCATTTCGAGCTCGCGGTGTTCTCACTGCTCTGGTCGGAGCACTGCGGCTACAAGCACTCGGCGCTGCTGCTGAAGCGGCTGCCGTCGCGCGGCGAGCGCGTGCTCCAGGGCCCGGGCGAGAACGCCGGCGTCCTCGACCTCGGCGAGGGCGTCGCCGTCACGTTCAAGTGCGAGTCGCACAACCATCCGAGCGCGGTCGAGCCCTACCAGGGCGCAGCGACCGGCATCGGCGGGATCATCCGCGACATCATCGCGATGGGCGCACGACCGATCGCCCTGCTCGACGGGCTCTGGTTCGGCGCGCCGGATCAGCACTTCCAGCGTGCGGTCGCCGGCATCGGCGGCTACGGCAACTCCGTCGGCGTCGCGAATGTCGGCGGGCAGACCGTCTTCGATCCGGCGTACACCGGGAACTGCCTCGTGAACGCGATGTGCGTCGGGATCCTCGACGCCGACCGCCTCCAGTCCGCGAAGGCCCACGGCCCCGGCAACGTCGTCGTCCTCTACGGCGCGACCACCGGTCGCGACGGGATCGGCGGCGCATCCGTGCTCGCGAGCCAGGAGCTCGGCGAGGACGACCCGGACAAGCGGCCCTCGGTGCAGGTCGGCGACCCGTTTACGGGCAAGAAGCTGATCGAGGTCTCCGTGGAGCTCGTCGAGTCCGGTCTCGTCGAGTCGCTGCAGGACTGCGGCGCCGCCGGCCTCGCCTCCGCGCTGTCCGAGATGGCCGGCGAGGCGGGCATCGACGTCCACCTCGACCGCGTGCCGCTCCGAGAGGAAGGGATGGAGCCGTGGGAGGTGATGATCTCCGAGTCGCAGGAGCGGATGGTCGCCGTCGTCCGCCCGCAGATGCTCGACGCCGTGCACGCGGCGTGCGCGCGCTGGGAGCTCCCGTGCACGGCGATCGGCGAGGTCACCGATCATCGGGAGCTGCGTGCCTACTGGGCCGACGAGGTCGTCGGCTCGATCCCGGCGGCGCTCCTCACGGACGAGTGCCCACGCTACGAGGTCGAGCAGGCGCCGCCGGCAGGGGCCTGGCCGGAGCCGCGCCGCGCGCTCTCGGACGAGAACCGCACGTCGAAGGGATGGATCTTCGAGCAGTACGACCAGCTCGTCGGCTCGCGCACCGTGCGGCGACCCGGCCTCGATGCCGGCGTCCTGCGGCTGCGGCCCTCGCTTCGCGGCCTCGCGGTCTCGCTCCAGGGGCCGCGCCCCGGCGAGCCCGATCCGTTCCGCGCCGGCGTCCAGGCGGTGCTCGGCGCCGCGCGCAACGTCGCGTGCGCGGGCGGAGAGCCGCTCGGCCTGACCGACTGCCTCAACTTCGGCAACCCGGAAAAGCCGGAGATCGCGTGGGCGCTGGCGCAGGCGATCGAGGGGATCGCGCAGGCCGCGGAAGCGCTCGGGATCCCGGTCGTCTCCGGCAACGTGTCGCTCTACAACGACACCGACGGCCGGTCGATCCCGCCGACCCCGGTCGTCGGCTGCGTCGGCCTCGTGCCCGACGTGCGCCTCGTCCCCGGGAAGTGGGAGCCCGGCGACGTCGTCCTGCTCGCGGAAGCACCGGAGGGGTCGCTCGCCGCCGAGGCGGCGCTCGTCCGGTTCCTCTGGAAGGCGGCGCCGCTCCTCTCGCTCTGCCACGACGTGGGCCATGCCGGCCTCGAGCACGCGCTGGCGGAGGCGGCGGAGTGGAGCGGGCGCCCGGCAGACGTCTCGCTCCCGGACGAGCCCGCGTACGGCGCCGCAGTCCTGGCCATGCCCGCCGACGCCGTTGGCGGACTCGGCTCCAAGGGCTTCGTCCAGATCGGCGAGGTGCGCTAGCCGTGTGCGGCGTCTTCGGCGTCTACGCCCCGGACCGCGACGTCGCCCGGCTCTCGTACTTCGGCCTCTTCGCGCTGCAGCACCGCGGCCAGGAGTCGGCGGGCATCGCCGTCTCCGAGGCCGGACGCCTGACGGCGCTGCGCGACCTCGGGCTCGTCACGCAGGTGTTCGACGAGCGGAAACTGCACGGGCTCCAGGGGCAGGTCGCGATCGGGCACACGCGCTACTCGACGACCGGCTCGTCGCAGTGGTCGAACGCGCAGCCGCTCGTCCAGCACGGACGCGCGCGCACCGTCGCGCTCGGGCACAACGGCAACCTTGTCAACGCGCACGAGCTGCGCGACGAGCTGCGCGCCGCCGGCGTCACGTTGCGCGCGACCTCCGACAGCGAGGTGATCGCTGCGCTGATCGCAAACCACGAGGCGCCGCTCGACGACGCGGTCGCGCACGCGATGCGGCGGCTCGACGGCGCGTACTCGACCGTCGCGCTCTCGAACGGCACGCTGATCGCCTTCCGGGACCCGCACGGCTTCCGCCCGCTCGTGCTCGGGCAGATCCACGGCGACTGGGTCGTCGCATCGGAGACGTGCGCGCTCGACCTCGTCGGCGCGCAGTTCGTGCGCGAGGTGGAGCGCGGCGAGGCCGTCCTGATCGACGGCGACGGGCTGCGCAGCGTGCGGGCGATCGAGCCGAGCGACGCGGGCGCGCTCTGCGTCTTCGAGTTCTTCTACCTCGCGCGTCCCGACACACGGCTCGCCGGCGTCGAGGTGCACGCCGCACGCGTACGCATGGGCGAGATGCTCGCGAAGGAGGCGCCGGCCGACGCCGACCTCGTGCTGCCGATCCCGGACTCCGGAACGCCCGCGGCGATCGGGTTCTCGCGTGCGCTCGGCATCCCGTTCAGCGAGGGCCTGATCAAGAACCGCTACATCGGCCGCACGTTCATCCAGCCCGACCAGGAGCTCCGTCAGCTCGGTGTCCGCTTGAAGTTCAACCCGCTCGCCGAGGTCGCCGGCAAGCGCGTCGTCGTCGTCGACGACTCGATCGTCCGCGGCAACACGACGCGGCAGATCGTGCGCATGCTGTTCGACGCCGGCGCGGCGGAGGTGCATGTGCGCGTGTCGTCGCCGCCCGTGATCGGGCAGTGCTTCTACGGCATCGACCTCGCCGATCCCGCCGAGATGATCGCGTCGGACAAGAGCGTCGACGAGATCCGCGACCACATCGGCGCGACCTCACTCGCCTACCTGTCGCACGACGCGCTCGTCGCCTCGACGCGGCGGCCCGAGAACGAGCTCTGCCGCGCGTGCCTCACCGGCCGCTATCCCACGACCGTGCCGGTCGAGAGCGCGAAGCTCCGCTTCGAAGTCGTCTGACCGCCGGGTCAGCCCTGGCCCTGGGCGTTGTTGTCGACGTCGCTGTGCACCGTGGTGCCCGGCGGCCCGCCGATCAGCTTCGTGCAGATCCAGCCGTCGCCGTTCAGGTCGACGCTCGGATCGACCGTGGCACTGATCCGGTCGAAGCTCGCCGGGCATCTGCCGGGATGCCCCGCCGATGCGGATCCGCCGAAGACGAGCGCTGCAAATGCCGCCGTGGCGGCAGCGACGCCGAGAGCAATCCGTCGCATGTCACTCTCCCCTTCCTCCGTTCGCGCCGCAGCGGCGGGAGCGGGATCGATCCGACGACGGTACGCCGAACGCAACCGGGTTGCAACGCCGTTGCAACCCGGTTGCGGACGCCGGGACCTATTGCTCGAGGACGCGCGACGCCTTCGCGATGCCGCGAGAGAGGATGTACGCCGCAGTGAGCCAGGTCGTCGCGACGGCCCAGCCGTGCGCGTCGAAGTCGTCGGCGACCGCAGCGACGATCGCGAGGATCACCTCGACGATGAACCAGATCGCAAGCTCTGCGTTGCCCGGCACCGGCAGGATCGCGCCGGTCGTCGGCGTGTGGCTCAGCCCCGTGTAGCTGCGTGGCTCTTCCGGAGGCGTCGTCGACATTCGTTGCTCCTTTCAGGCCGCGTAGGCCGGCGTGTGGAGGATCTCGAGCTTGAGCCCATCGGGGTCGTAGAAGAACACGGCGTAGTAGCCGGGCGAGTACGTGTATTCCTGCGGCTCGCTCTCGAGCAACATGCCGTTGGAGCGAACCCAGTCCGCGCGCTCGTCCACTGCGGCGCGCGAGAACGCCTCGAATGCGAGATGGTGGAGTCCGATGCGGTAGCGGTCGTACGGGTCGGATTCGCTCTGCGCCTCGCGCAGCCCGATCGAGCACTCCGGCCCTTCGAGATAGAAGATCGTCTCGCCGCGCTCGCCCTCGACCTCGCTCACGCGATGCCAGCCGAGGGGACCGAGCAGCTCGCGGTAGAACGGGAGGCTGCGCTCGATCGAGGAGACGACGAGGTCGACGTGATGGACGCCCATCGAGCCAGAGGAGCTTCGACGGCGCGCGCGCGACTCCTCCTACGATGCCGCCCGTGCACCTGTTCCACTACCACCTGGTGACGAGCCGGGTCCGCGAGGTCGAGGCGCGTTACATCGGGAAGCTCGGCTTCGAGCTGATCGCGCGCCACGGCCGGATCGGCGAGGACCTCTCGTCGTACGAGTCCGGGATGTCGTGGACGGAGCTCGATGCGATGGGCTTCAAGCTGCGCCTGTCGGAGCTCGAGCTCGGCGCCGTGAACGTCGTCGTTCAGCCGGGCCAGTGGCCGCTGCCGCGCGTCGACCATCTCGGCCTCGCGCTCGACGACGAGGAGTTCGACGCTGCGATCGGACGCGCCGAGGATGCGGAGCTCCGCGTGCAGGAGCACGGCGGACGGCGCACGTTCGTCTCGACGAACGCCGGCTATCGCCTCGAGCTCCACCCGCCGCGCGACTGGATCGACGACCTGCTCGGGCAGGGCGACCGTCTTCGCCTGTCGGAGCTGCACCTGAAGGCGGACGACCCGGAGGCGAAGGCGGACGCGCTCGCGGAGGTGCTCGACTGCGAACGGATCGGGGCGGACGTCGAGGTCGGGGACACGCTCGTGCGCTTCGTGCCCGGCGGGCCGCAGGGACGGCCGCAGCTCCATGCAGAGCTCTTCCTCTGAGCCGCTGCGGCGGAACCGCGACTACAGGCTCCTCTGGCTCGGGCAGACGCTGTCGCAGGTCGGCTCGAACGCCTCGAACCTCGCGTATCCACTCGCGGCACTCGCGCTCACCGGGTCGCCCGCCCGCGCCGGCCTCGTCGGCGCCGCGAACTGGCTTCCGTACTTGCTCTTCCAGCTCGTCGCGGGCGCGTTCGTCGACCGCTGGAACCGGCGGGCGACGATGCTCGTCTGCGACGGCCTCAACGCGGCCGCGGTCGGGAGCATCCCCGTCGCGTATGCGTTCGGCGCGCTGTCGTTCTGGCAGCTGCTCGTCGTCGCCTTCGCCGACCGTACGCTCTCGACCTTCTTCGCACCGGCCGAGGCGTCCGCGCTCGCCCGCATCGTCCCGCCCGAGCGGTACGCGGAGGCCGTCGGCCGCAACGACGCCCGCGAGCACGTCGCGAGCCTCGCCGGCCCGCCGCTCGGCGGAGCGCTCTTCGGCCTCGCGATCTACGCGCCGTTCGTCGCCGATGCGACGTCATACGCGGTCTCGTTCGGCGCGATCGCAGCACTTCGGACCCCGCTCGCGGCGCCGCCGGCGGAGCGTCGCCGGCTGCGCGCCGAGGTCCTCGAGGGACTGCGGTTCATCTGGGCGGTGCCGTTTCTCCGTGCAAGCCTGCTCCAGGCCGCGGGAACGAACCTGACGTGGTCTGCGACGACGCTGACGATGATCTTCGTCGCCCATGCGAACGGCGCGTCGGGCGCAGCGATCGGAGCGATGTTCGTGCTGCTCGGCGCCGGCGGGATCCTCGGCTCGCTCGCGAGCCGGCGGCTGCTCGCGCGCCTTTCACTGCCGGCGATCGTGCTCGGGATCATGTGGATCTGGGCCGTGCTCATCGCGCTGCTCACAACGACAACCGATCCGTTCGCCCTCGGTGCGATCGCCGGCGCGGCGATGTTCCTCGCGCCGACGTGGAACGGCGGTGTCGTCGGCAAGACGATGTCGCTGACGCCGGACGCGCTGCGCGGACGCGTGAGCGCGGCCGACGCGCTCCTCTCGTTCGGGCTGCGGCCGGTCGCGCTGCTCGCAGCAGGCTGGCTGGACGAGGCGCACGGCGGGCGGGTCACGTTCCTCGCGGTCGCCGCGTGGACGCTGCTCATCGCCGTCCTGTCGACGCTGTCGCCGTCGCTGCGACACGAGCCGGCGTGAACCTCCACGACGTGGCGGCCCGCATCGAGCCGGGGATGCGCGTCGGCATCGACGGCGTCATGGGCGCCGGAAAGACCGTCTTCGCGGACGCACTGGCCGCGCTCGTGCCGGCGACGCGCCTGAGCAGCGACGAGTTCCACCGACCTGCCGAGGTCCGCGTCGACTACTACACGGACGCCTTCGATCTGGCGGCCTTCCGCGCCGCGGTCGAGGCGGTCGAGGGCACGGTCATCGCCGACGGGATCTTCATCCACAAGCCCGAGATCCGGGACGTGTGGGATCTGTCCGTCTGGCTGGAGGTGGACCGTGCGACGGCACGGGCGCGAGCGCTCACCCGCGACGCGTCGTGGATGGAGGACGCCGTCTCGCGCTACGACCGCCGCTACGGCCCGGCGGAGGACCGCTACCTCGACGAGATCGACCCCGCGTCGCTCGCGGACATCGTCGTGGACACCGCCTAGAGTGGAGCCCTTGACGGGGGAGAACCGCACGTATGCCTGCGCCGGCGTCTCGCTCGGCACGGCCGACTCCGTCGTGGAGCGCCTGCGGGCGGCCGTCGAATCGACCGGAGCGGCCGGATTCGGCCACTTCGCGGGGCTCTTCCCGCTCGACGACTCCCGTTTCCTCGCGGCCTCGACCGACGGCGTCGGCTCGAAGCTCATGCTCTCGCGGCGGGCGGGGAAGCTCCGCTGGGCGGGCATGGATCTCGCCGCGCACTGCATCGACGACGTGCTCTGCGTCGGCGCGGAGCCCCTCTTCCTCCTCGACTACGTCGCGGCCGCGCACATCGAGCTCGAGCACGTGGCCGAGCTCGTGGAGGGCGCGGCCGAGGTCTGCCGCGCCGCGGGCGTCCTGCTGATCGGCGGCGAGACGGCCGAGCTGCCGGGCGTGTACCGCGGCGAAGAGCTCGACTTCGCCGGGACCTGCGTGGGCATCGTCGGCCGGGACGCCGTGATCGACGGCTCGCGCTGCACGCCGGGCGACACGATCGTCGGCTTCCCTTCGAACGGCATCCACACGAACGGCTTCTCACTCGTACGCGCGATCGTCGGCGACGACGACTTCGACGCCGACCTCCTCCTCGCGCCCCACAGGCTCTACGTCGACGAGATCCGCGATCTCCGGGCACACGCAGACGTGAAGGCGCTCGCGCACGTGACCGGCGGCGGTCTCGTCGGCAACCTGTCGCGCGTCCTGCCGGCCGGCGTCGAGGCGCACGTCGACTGGGACGCGTGGGAGCGCCCGCCGGTGTTCGCGTGGCTCGCCGAGCACGGCGTGTCCGAGGACGAGGCGCGGCGCGTCTTCAATCTCGGGATCGGCCTGGCCGCAGTCGTCGCCGAGCCGCCGGCCGACGCGCTCGTGATCGGAGAGCTGCAGTGATCGGCGTCCTCGTCAGCGGCACAGGCACGAATCTCCAGGCGCTCCTCGACGCGGAGCTGCCCGTCCGGGCGGTCGCGAGCAACAAGGAGGCGGCGCCCGCACTCGCGCGTGCAGGCGATCTGCCGACGGCGAGCTTCGAGCTGCGCGACTACGCCTCACGCGGGGAGCGAGACGCGGCAATGGCCGGTTGGCTCGAGCACCACGGCGTCGAGCTCGTCGTGCTCGCCGGGTACATGCATCTGCTCACGCCCACGTTTCTCGACCGCTTCCCGGGGCGGGTGCTGAACGTGCACCCGTCGCTCCTGCCCGCGTTTCCGGGCGCACATGCCGTCGCCGACCAGCTCGCGGCCGGCGTGAGCGAGTCCGGCTGCACGGTCCATCTCGTCGACGAGGGCGTCGACAGCGGACCGATCCTGCTGCAGGAGCGCGTCCCGGTGCTCGACGGCGACACCGAGGAGACGCTGCACGAACGGATCAAGGCCGTCGAGCACCGGCTGCTCCCGCAGGCGGTCGAGGAGATGCTGTGCGCGCGCTGATCTCCGTCTACGACAAGTCGGGGATCGACGACTTCGCGCGCGGGCTCGCCGAACTCGGCTGGGATCTCGTCGCGAGCGGCGGCACCGCTGCACACCTCGAGTCGCTCGGTCTCTCGGTCGAGCACGTGGAGTCGCTGACGGAGTTCCCGGAGATGCTCGGCGGCCGTGTCAAGACGCTGCACCCCCGCATCCACGCCGGCATCCTCGCGCGGCGCGACCGCGACGACGACGTCGCAACGCTCGCCCAGCACGAGATCGAGCCGTTCGACCTCGTCTGCATCAACCTCTATCCGTTCGAGCACGTCGCGCAGCAACGGGGCGTCACCGAGGCGGAGGCCGTGGAGATGATCGACGTCGGCGGCCCGTCGATGCTGCGCGGCGCCGCCAAGAACTTCGCGCACGTCGCGCCGGTCTGCCGGCCCGCGCAGTACGGGTTCGTGCTCGACGAGCTGCGATCGTCGGGCTCGCTCTCGTCGGATACGCGGCGGGAGCTCGCGGCCGAGGCGTTCGCGACGACCGCCGCGTACGAGGCGGCAATCGCGACGTGGTTCGCCGAGCGTGAGCCGTTTCCGGAGACGCTCGTCGTCGCGCTCGACAAGGTGCAGGATCTCTCGTACGGCGAGAACCCGCACCAGCGCGCGGCGTACTACGCGGAGCGCGGCGGCCGCACGCACCTGCTGGCGCGCGTCGAGCAGCTCCACGGCAAGGAGCTGTCGTTCAACAACCTCAACGACCTCTCCGGCGCACGCATGCTCGCGCGTGAGTTCGCGCTACCGACGTGCGTCATCGTCAAGCACGCGAACCCGTGCGGTGTCGGCGTCGGCGCAACGATCGAAGAGGCGTACGACAAAGCGCTCGCGAGCGACCCCGTCAGCGCGTACGGCGGCATCGTCGTCGTCAACCGCGACGTCGACGAGGCGCTCGGCGCCAAGCTCGCGCGGCAGTTCGTCGAGGTGCTGTTCGCACCGGGCTACGGCGACGCGGCGCTCGAGGCGCTGCGCGGCCGTCAGAACGTCCGAATCCTGGCCGATCACGAGCGCCGGCGTAGCGGTGCGGATTCCCGTCAGTACAAGCGCGTCCTCGGCGGGCTGCTCGTCCAGGACCCCGACGCGGAGATCGAAGAGCGCACCGGCTGGGAGACCGTGGCCGGAACCGTGGACGAGCGGCAATGGGGCGACCTCGTGTTCGCGATGCGCGTCTGCAAGCACGTGTCGTCGAACGCGATCGTCATCGCGAAGGATCTCGCGACGATCGGCATCGGCGCGGGGCAGATGAGCCGCGTCGACGCCGTCAGGATCGCAGTCGAGAAGGCGCGCGAGCACGACGATGACCTTGCGGGCGCGGTGCTCGCATCCGACGCCTTCTTCCCGTTCCCGGACGGCCCACAGCTCGCGCTCGACGCCGGCGTGACGGCAATCGTCCAGCCCGGCGGGTCGCGGCGCGACGGCGACGTCGTCAACGCCGTCTCGAGCGCGGGAGCATCGATGGTCTTCACAGGTCGGAGGCACTTCCGTCACTAGCCGAGCGGTGGCCCTTGCTGCGGTGGCCGGCGCCGTCGTGCTGGGAAGTGCACCGGTCGCGGCCGCGCGCCCCGCGCCGGTGACGTGGTGCGGCAGCGACGAGGTCGCGAGCGACCGCGTCCCCGACCTCGAGGTGTCGTCGCCCGAGCAGGTCAGGTTCGTGTACGTCATCCCTTCAGACGGAACGGACAACTTCGCTGCGGCCGCCTCGGGGATGGCGACGGATGCCGCCTGGATCTCCGCCTGGTGGCAGGGACAGGATCCGAGCCGAACGCCGCGCTTCGACCGCTATCCCTTCCCCAACTGCCAGCCGGGGTTCGGTCAGCTCGACATCGGCTTCGTCCGGCTCACGCGTCAAACGGCGGACATCGAGAGCAGCACCCAGCCGTCCTTCACGCTCGACACCGCCCTGGCGGGCGCGTTCCTGCCGAACCAGAAGACGATCGTCTACTACGACGGACCGATCCAGCAGACCAACGAGTGCGGCGCCACCGACTTCCTCAGCGAGTTTGCGGGCGGCAACCAGGGGATCGCGTACGTCTTCCTGCACTCGTGCTCGCTCGGACCGCCCGGGAGCGGCGAGACGGCGGAAGTCGCGGCGCACGAACTGGCCCACAGCTTCGGCGCCGTCCCCGACGGTGCGCCGCACGAATGCCACGACAACGCGAACCACGTCTGCGACGACACCCATGACCTGATGTACCCGTTCATCACCGACGGGTCGTCGCTCGACTCGGTGGCGCTCGACGTCGGTCGCGACGACTACTACGGCGAAGGCGGTCCGCGGTGGGACGTCCGCGAGTCGCTCTGGCTCGAGCACTTTCCCCAGTACCCGGTCACCCTGACGACACAGGGCTCCGGCACGCTCTCCGCGACTGCCGGCACCCCCGAGGCCGGCCGGGCGGCGCTGCAGTGCGACACCGGCTGTGCCGGGATTCCCATCGACGACGGCACCCGGCTCGGCGTCGTGGCCGCCCCGCAGGCCGGCTGGCAGTTCAAGTCGTGGTCGGGCGCCTGCACCGGAACGGTCCCGACCTGCGCCGTGATCGTCTCCGCGGAGACGACCGCGACGGCGACGTTCGTGAAGGTGACGACCCGGATCACAGTCGTCGTCGCCGGACGTGGTCGCGTCACGAGCACGCCGCGCGGCCTCTCGTGCCCCGGCACGTGCCGCGCCTCGTTCACGGCCGGCGCAGTCGCCCTCAGCGCAAAGGCGCCGCGGGGCTGGCGCTTCGCCGGCTGGAGCGGCGCGTGTCACGGCGTCACCACCTGCGTCGCGACCGGTGCCTCCACGGTACGAGCCCGGTTCACGCGGGCCTGAAATACTGAAATCCATGGAACCCGATCCCCGCCGCTGGCAGGCGCTCACCCTCGTCTGCGTCGCGTTCTTCATGACCGTGCTCGACGTGTCGATCGTCAATGTCGCGCTGCCGTCGATCAAGACGTCGCTGCACGTGTCGGATCAGAGCCTGCAGTGGGTCATCACCGCGTACGCGATCACGTTCGGCGGCTTCCTGCTGCTCGGCGGCCGCGCCGCCGATCTGCTCGGCCGGCGCCGGATGTTCATGGTCGGCATCGCGCTCTTCTCGGCCGCGTCCCTCGTGTGCGGGCTCGCGGGCTCCATCGGCGTGCTCATCGCGGCGCGGGCGGTGCAGGGTCTCGGAGCGGCGATCATCTCGCCCGCGACGCTGGCGATCATCACGACGACCTTCGAGGAAGGCGCCGAGCGCAACAAGGCGCTCGGCATCTGGGGAGCGATGGGCGGCAGCGGCGCGGCGGCCGGCGTGCTCTTCGGCGGCATCCTCACGAAGTACGCCGGCTGGGAGTGGATCTTCTTCGTCAACGTGCCGGTCGGCGCACTCGTGCTCGCGCTGACGCGGCCGATCGTGCGCGAGTCCCGCATCCCGGGGCTCCAGGGATTCGACGTCGCCGGCGGAGCGACGATCACGAGCTCGCTCGCGCTGCTCGTCTACGGAATCTCGAAGGCACCCGACGTCGGTTGGGGCACGGCGCAGACGATCGGCGTTCTCGCGGGAGCTGCGCTGCTGCTCGCCGCGTTCGTCTACATCGAGACGCACGTCCAGTCGCCGATGCTGCCGTTCCGCATCTTCCGCGTCGGCAACGTGCTCGGCGCAGACGTGTGCGGCTTCCTGATCGGGGCAGCGACCTTCTCGAACTTCTTCATCCTCACGCTCTACGTCCAGCAGGTGCTGGGCTACTCCGCGCTGAAGGCCGGTCTGACATTCCTCGCCACCGCGGGGACGGTCATCCCCGTCGCCGGGCTCGCGCAGGCGCTTACGACGCGGGTCGGCGTCCGCCCGACCCTGACCGCGGGCCTGCTCTTGCTGACGGCCGGGATGCTCTACTACACGCAGATCTCGGTCAACGGCAGCTTCCTCGGCGACTTGCTGCCGGGGTACCTGCTCGTCGGCTTCGGGCTGGCGTTCTCGTTCATCCCGGTCTCGATCGCCGCGCTCGCAGGCGTCGAGGGACACGAGGCCGGGCTCGCATCCGGGCTGATCAACACGACCCAGCAGATCGGCGGCGCGCTCGGCGTCGCGATCGCCTCGACGGTCGCGTTCACGCACGTCCGCACGCTGCTCGCGAGCGGCCACGACCAGCCCGCGGCGTTGACGAGCGGCTTCAGCCTCGCCTTCTGGGTGATCGCGGCGTTTGCAGCGGCCGGCGCGGTCGCGGCGTTCGTGCTCGTGCGCGGCCGCGCGCTCGAGCAGCTCGAGAGCGAAACCGTTCCGGCCGGCTAGCGCGGCGACCAGATTCGGTAGAAGAACGGGCCGAGCCCGGCGCGGTTGATCGCGAACATCAGCGCGAGGTGGTCCTCGAGCGCACGCGCAGCGTCGAGGCGGCCGGCGTAGACGGGCTCGTAGCCCGCATCTCGGGAGAGACGCTCCGTCGGCTCGCGCGCGTCGTCCTCCGCTGCGAACAGGTTGGCGGGCCGCTCTGCCTGCGCGTCGATCTCGTCGTAGATGTTCGCGAAGTTGAGGTTGAAGGCCTTCGCGGCCGGGCCGCCGACGATCGACTTCACCTGGTGCGCGAGCGACTTGAACTCCGCAGGGCGGTCGCGAACGGCGTTCGTCGCATCGATCGTGACCTTCCCGGCCAGGCCGTCGACCCGTCCGAGCGCCGCCGAGATCTCGCCGCCCGGTACTGCGACGACGAGCACGTCGGCCGCCGACGCATCGCCGCCGTCGCGGCCGAGCTCCTGCACCTCGTGCCCCGCGGCGCG
>DATCJJ010000030.1:0-28781 GCA_036562845.1 Gaiellaceae bacterium
AGCGCAAAGGGCGCCGCGAGGCGCCCTTTGCGCTACTCCCAACGACGCCGGTGGGGGCCGGCGCGCCCTCGCAGGCTCTTACGAGCCCGCGAAGTCGGCGGTCACGATGGCTGCGCCGGCGTTCCCGAGGAACGTTGCTGCTCGAGATGCCGATCCCGATCCGCATCCACCCCGCGTGCAGCAGGTTGGCGCGGTGCTCCGGGCTCGCCAGCCACTCGCGGACGATCGTTGCGGGGCGCGCGTACTGGCCGTTGCCCCAGGCGAGGTTCTCGCCGGCGACCGGGCCTCGGACGTGGAACGCGACCATGCGGCCGTGGAAGTCGCCGTGCGCGAAGGAGTTGCCGCGCAGCATCTCGGCCGAGTGCGACCGCGCCGCGCGGACGAGGGCGGCATCGACGCGCAAGGGGCGGAGGCCGTGGGCGGTGCGCGTGTGGTTCACCGCCGGGAGGAGCGTCGTCGCGGCGCGCTCATCGTGCTGTTTGCGCCAAACCGATGCCGACGAGCACGATCGCCGCGCCGCACAGTTGCGCCGGCGAGAGCGACTCCTCGAGCCAGGCCCACGCGACGACGGTCGCGACGACCGGCTCGAGCATCGCCGTGACGCCGACCCGGGTGGCCGAGATGTGGCGGAGGGCGCCGACGACGAGCGAGAACGGGACGATCGTCCCGAGCACGACAATCCAGAGCACGAGCGCCCACACCGGCGTGTGCACGCCGCCCAGCGAGCCCTGGAGCGTCACCGTCCGCCCGACGGTGCGGCCGGGGAAGCTCCACCACGGCTGGACCACCGACCAGAAGAGCGTGGAGAAGAAGAAGCCCCACGCCATGAGGGTGATGGTGTCGCGGGCGGCGATCCCGCGCTCTGCGAGCAGGAGGTACGTGGCGTATGCGAGCGCGCCGAGGAACGCGAAGAAGATGCCGAGGCCGTCGAGCGTGACCCCGCTCCAGAGCTCCACCATCAGCGTGAGGCCGGCGAGCGAGAGCCCGAGCGCAGCCCAGATCCGGCGCCGCACGTGCTCGTGCCCGAAGGTTCGTGCGTAGATCGCGACGAGCAACGGGCCGAGATACTGGATCAGCAACGCGATCGCGATCGCGAGCCGGTGGATCGCGAGGAAGTACGTCAGCTGCACGAAGGCGACCCCGACGCAGCCGAAGAGCGCGAGCCGCGGAACCTCGCGCCGCGCGACGCGCAGCGACGACCGCCGCCGGAGGAGCGCGATGACGACGAGCCCGAGGCAGGCGCCCGCCGATCTCGCCTCCGTGAGGCGGAGCGACGACAGCCCGGAGGAGAGCGCGACCTTCGCGACGGTGCCGTTGATCCCGAAGAGCGCCGCGGCTGCGAGGACCATCGCGTAGCCGACGTACGGCCGGCGCTGAGTCAATGCATCAGGTCGCTGCGAGCGCGCCCGGGAGCTGCGCGCGCGAGGTGATCTCGAGCTTGCGGTAGACGCTCGAGAGGTGGACCTCGACGGTCTTCGGCGTGACGAACAGCGCCTGCGCGATGTCCTTGTTCGTCATGTTGTCGGCAGCCATCTCGGCGACCCGGCGCTCGCTCGGCGTCAACGACTCGACGCCGCTCAGCATCAGGCGCCGCGGCCGGGCGCCCGTTGCGGCGAGCTCGGTCTGCGCGTGCTCCTCGAGCGCGGACGCTCCGAGCTTGTGCGCGAGCTCGAGGCCCTGCCGGAGGAACTCGCGCGACTCCGAGCGCTTGTTCGAGCGGCGCAGCGCGGCGCCCAGCTCGACGAGCGAGCGTGCGTACTCGAGCCGCGCCTGCGAGCCCTCGAGGACGTCGACCGCCTCGCGGAGCAGCTTCTCGCCCGAGGTGCCGCCCTCGATCAGGCCGAGCGACCGGAGCGCGACACCGATCGAATGCGGCGCCGCCCACACGCGCGCGCGATCGACTCCCTCGAGCGCGAGCGGCAGCGCCTCGTCGCGCCGGTCGGCCGCGTTGAGCGCCAAGGCGAGATGGGAGCGCCAGTCGTAGAGCAGGCTGTCCTTCACGCCGAGGGCGTCGAGGTTGTCGCGGAGGCTCTCGAGCTCGCGGACCGCGTCCGCATAGCGGCGCTGCTCGAGACGGAGCTTCGCGCGCGCCATCTGGAAGAACGTGAGAGCGCCGTTGGCCGGAATCTCCTCCGGCAGCCCGCTCTCGCGGACGAGCTCCTCCGCACGGTCGAGCTCGCCCCGCTCGACGGCGAGCTCCACCCGGTACGCGTAGCCGTACATCCGCGCCGTCTCCCACTGCATCAGCTCGGAGAAGCGCGCGATGTCCGACTCGGCCGCGTAGAGGTCGCCGCGGCGGATGTGCGTGTACGCGCGGAAGAGCGCCGCGGCGGACGCGAGGACGTTGTCGCCGCGCGCATACGCGGCCTGGAGCACCCGGTCGTACAGCGCGAGCGCCTCGTCGGGGACGCCCGAGGTCGTCAGCGCGAGCGCCGCGAGATGGAGGCCGCGCGCGCCGAGCACGTCGATCCGCTGCCCGGCGATCGCGGAACGGGCGAACTCGATCGCGCGCACACGGTTGACGCCGTTGCGCGTCGCCTCGAACGCCATCGCCGTCCGCAGGAGGTCGCTGCCGACGGTGGCGCGCATCATGGCGACGTCGACCTTCGCGAGCTCCGCCTCCGAGGCCGCGACGTCCTCGGGCTGGAACCAGCCGACGTTGATCACCTCGGACAGGATCGACTCGTCGAGGTCGCGGTCGCGGCCGCCGAGAACCTCCCGGGCGCGCCGGAACGCCTCGATTCCCTCGTTCGGCAGGTTCGCGCGGAGGAGCGCACGGCCGAGCTCGATCCCGATCCGCGCGCGCCGCTCGGGCTCCTCGATCAGGTCGAACGCCTCCGTCAACAGCCGGATCGCCTCGTTGTTGTCGAGCAGGCGCTGCGCGAGGCCGAGCGCGCGCACGACCTCGCCGCGGTCGGCGGGGGCCGGCGGCTCGTCCATCGCACGTGTCAGCAGCGAGACGGCAACGTCGCTCGAGCCGCGCTGCAGCGCGCGCTGCGCGGCACGCGTGAGCGTGGAGACGACGAAGGCGTCGCCGGCCGGAATCGTGTGCTCGAGATGCGCAGCGACGTGCTCCGGCTCCGCGCCCGTGTGGTGGAGGATCGTCGCCGCCCGGCGATGCGCCGCGATCCGCTCCGCCGCCGACATGTCGTCGTACACGGCATGTCGCACGACCGGGTGCGTGAACTCGAGCGGCAGCTCGTAGTCGAGGACGTCGGCCCGCGCGAGCGTCGTCGCCGTGTGGGACGCGAGGCCCATGTCGAGATCGGCGAGCGCCGCCGCGTGCCGCAGCTCGGTCCGGCCGCCCAGGACGGCGACCGCGCGCGCGAGCAGCCGGGCCTCGGCCGGGAGGCGGGCGAGGCGCAGCGAAACGGCGCGCGTCACCGGCTCCGGCCCGATCTCCAGCACGGCCTCGGCGTTGTCGGCGGTCGGCTCGATCTCCTCGCGCCGCAGCGTGTCGAGGAGCGCCTGGAGGAGCAGCGGGTTGCCGCGCGTCGCCGACCAGCACGCGTCCACGAACGCCTCGTGCGGGTCGCGGCCGTACTGCTCGCGGGTGAGGACCGCCGCGGACTCCCAGCTCAGCGCCGACGGCCGGACGATCGACGCGCCGGGGTCGCCGAGGATCTCGGTGAGCCGGATCTCCATCTGGCTCTGGTCCGGCGGCCGGGTGCCGACCACGACGAGGAGCGGCAGGCCGTCGAGGCGCCGCTGGAGGTGGGTCAACCAGCGGAGCGACGGGCCGTCCGACCAGTGGAGGTCGTCGATCAGCATCAAGGCGGGCCGGCGCAGCGCGAGGTTGGCGGCGAGCCAGTACAAGCCGTGGAGGACGCCGAACGAGACGTCCGCGTCGTCGTCGAGCACGCTCTCGGCCTTCCCGAAGAGCGTCTGGGCGAGCTCGGCGGGCCCGTCGAGGAGCTCGGCCCGCTCGTCGGACGACGCAGCGGCGAGGACCGGCTCGAAGAGCTGACGGACGACGCCGTAGGCGAAGTCCTGCTCGAGCTCCCCGCCGCGGGCCGTGAGGACGGTGAGGCTCGCCTCGCCGGCGATCGCCCGGGCCTCCTGGAGCAGGCGTGACTTGCCGATCCCGGCGCGCCCCTCGATCGCGACGAACCGCCCGCCGCCGGAGGCGGCGGCGTCGACGTACGCGCGGAGCGCCGCGAGCTCGGCTTCGCGCTCGAGCAGGCGCGGCCCCTCGGGCGCGGGCGCAGCCGTTGTCGGCCGGCGGACGCCGATCGGCGGGAAGCGGTCGGGGAGGCCCTCGGCGACGACTTGGAAGACGGGCTCCGGCCGGTCGAGGCCGGGCAGCTTCGTCTCGCCGAGATCGCGGACGCGGACGTCGCTCGGCAGCTCGTGCTCGACGAGCGCCGCGGTCGTGCGCGAGCAGAGAACCTGGCCGCCGTGACCCAGGTCGCCGAGGCGTGCCGCCTGGTGGACGGCGAAGCCGACGTAGCCCTCGCCGTCGACGGAGGCCTCGCCGGTGTGCAAGCCGATCCGGACGCGGACGCGCCCGTCGTCGGGCCAGTCCGCCTCGGCCATCGACCGCTGCGCGGCCACCGCGGCCGCGATCGCCGTCCCGGCGCTCCGGAAGACGAAGAAGAAGGCGTCGCCCTGCCGGTCGATCTCGATGCCCTCGTGGGCGCCGAAGGCGGTGCGGAGCACCTCGTTGTGCCGCCGCAGCACCTCCCCGTAGCGCTCGCGGCCCAGCTGTTTGAGCAGGCGTGTCGACCCCTCGATGTCCGAGAAGAGAAAGGTGACGGTGCCCGTCGGCAGACTCGGTGCCCCCTGCGCCATCCGCCTCGTCAAAGTACTGGCAGAAAACGGCAACCGGAAGACCCCCGGACAAACATTGGGGGACGGTTTGGGGTGATCCCCGATTGCCGCCTCCCGGGTTCGCGGACGACTCTGCTGAGTGCAAACCCGACAGAAAGGCACTCACGAATGTCCGCAATCGCACTTCCCTCCGATGTCGCGTCCGCCGTCCACGACGGGCGTGCCGAGGGCGCTCTCGTCCGGGCGGAGAAGCTCGTCCGCCGGTACGGCGACGGCGACACGGCCGTCGAGGCCCTCGCCGGCGTCTCGATCGGGATCGAGGCAGGCCGGCTGACCGCCATCATGGGCCCGTCCGGCTCCGGCAAGTCGACGCTGATGCACCTCCTCGCCGGGCTGGACGTCCCGACCGAGGGCACGGTCGTCGTCGACGGCGTCGACATCACGAAGCTGAGCGAGAAGAAGCTCACGCTCCTCCGCCGAGAGACGATCGGCTTCGTCTTCCAGTTCTTCAACCTCCTGCCGATGCTGACGGCCGAGGAGAACGTCACCCTCCCGCTCGCGATCGCCGGCGAGAAGGTCGACAGCGAGTGGCTCGAGGAGCTGCTCGACACGGTCGGCATCAAGGACCGGCGCAACCACCGGCCGGCCGAGCTCTCGGGCGGCCAGCAGCAGCGCGTCGCCGTCGCGCGGGCGCTGATCTCGAAGCCGAAGGTCCTGTTCGCGGACGAGCCGACCGGCAACCTCGACTCCTCGTCGTCGCGGGAGGTCCTCGCGCTGCTCCGGCGGGCCGTGGACGAGTGGGGCCAGACGATCGTCATGGTCACGCACGACGCCGGCGCCGCCGCGATGGCCGACCGCATCCTCTTCATCGCGGACGGCAGGATCGTGCGCGACCTCGAGGAGTCCACCGCGGCGGAGGTCCTCGCGGCGATGCAGGAAGTGAGCACTCGATGACGCGGGTCGCGCTCAAGGGCGTCCTCGGCCGCAAGGTCCGCGCCGGCCTGACGGCGCTCGCGATCGTGCTCGGCGTGGCGATGGTGAGCGGCTCCTTCGTGCTCACGGACACCATCTCCAAGGCGTTCACGTCGGTCTTCTCCTCGTCGTACGCGCACACCGATGCGGTCGTCAGCGGCAAGAAGCTCGTCGACTACTCGTCGAGCGGCAACGCGACCGTGTCGCAGGCGCTGCTCCAGACGATCCGGAAGCTCCCGTACGTCGAGGCCGCGGCCGGCTCGATCGCCGACATGAACGGCGACTCGACCCGCGCGAAGCTGATCGGCCACGACGGCAAGGCGATCGACCACAACGGCGCGCCGACGTTCGGCTTCGGCGTCGACACCTCGCAGCCGCAGTTCAATGCGCTGAAGCTCGAGTCCGGCCGCTGGGCGGCGGGCCCGGGTGAGGTCGTGATCGACCCTGATACCGCGAAGAACGAGCACTTCGGGGTCGGCGACACGATCGGCGTCGCGGCGATCGGCCCGGAACAGAAGTTCCGCATCGTCGGCATCGCGAAGTACGGCGACGTCGAGTCCCTCGGCGGCGCGACGTTCGCCGTGTTCACGATCCCCGAGGCCCGGAAGCTGATGCGAATCGACGGCTACACGGGGATCCAGGTTGCGGCGAAGGGCAATCTCTCGCAGGACGAGCTCGCCGGTCGGCTGCAGCGGCTGCTGCCCGGCACGGCGCAGGTTAAGACCGCGGACGAGCAGGCCAACGCCGACAAGAAGGGCGTCGCCGGCTTCCTGACGTTCATTCGCGGCTTCTTGCTCGGCTTCGGCGGGATCGCGCTGTTCGTCGGGGCGTTCGTCATCTTCAACACGCTCTCGATCACGGTCGCACAGCGGACGCGGGAGCTGGCGACCCTTCGGACGCTCGGGGCAACGCGACGGCAGGTGCTCCGCTCGGTCCTGCTCGAGTCGCTCGTGCTCGGCGCAGTCGCCTCTGTCGTCGGCCTGTTCGTGGGCTTCGGCCTCGCGAAGGGGCTGAGCGCACTGATGAACGCGTTGGGCTTGAGCCTGCCGCAGGCCGCCACCGTCTACGCCGGCCGGACGTTCGTCGTCTCGCTCCTGCTCGGCACGGTCGTCACGGTCGTCTCCGGCATCGTCCCGGCAATCCGCGCGACGCGGGTCGCGCCGATCGCAGCCGCCCGCGGCGACCTTCCGCAGCGGGTGCGCGGCCGCAAGGCGACGGTCGCGGGCGTCGTGATGCTCGCAGCCGCGGTGCTGCTCCTCGGCTACGCGGTGACGGGCGGCCGGCTCGGCTCGGGCTCCTCGCTGCTCGCGCTCGCCGTCGGCGCGCTCGCGCTGATCTCGGGCACGGCGGCGGTTGCGTCCCGGCTCGTCCGCTTCCTCGCCGCAGTGCTCGGGGCGCCGTCGCGCCGCTGGGGCGGAGCGGCCGGCCGGATCGCATCGGAGAATTCCGTCCGCAACCCGCAGCGCACCGCGTCGACCGCGGCCGCGCTGATGATCGGGATCGCGCTCGCGTCGTTCGTCGCCGTGCTCGCGCGCGGCGTGCACGACAGCATGAACAACGCGATCGACAAGCAGTTCCCGGCGTCCTGGATCGTCACCTCGAAGAACGGCTGGTCGGGCTACCCGGTCGGTGCCGGGGACGCGGCCGCGAAGGCCGCCGGCGTCAAGCGCGTCACGCAGATCCGCGGCGACCGCGGGCTCGTCGGCCACACGCAGGTGAACGTCGACGGCGTCGACCCGGCGACCGTCTCCGGGCTGTACGACTTCGGGTGGAAGAACGGCTCGTCGGACGCGACGCTGGCCGAGCTGTCGAATCACGGAGCGATCGTCAAGTGGTCGTTCGCGAAGAAGAATCACCTGACCGAGGTCGGGCAGTCGTTCATCCTCGTCGGCTCGAGCGGCCGGCCCGTGTCGCTGCACGTCGCCGGCTTCTACGAGGCGCCGCGGATCGCCGAGCTGCTCGGCGGGATCATCGTCGGCCACGACGCGTTCGACACCGTGTTCCCGCGCGCGCAGGATCAGTTCACCCTGATCGACGGCGACGTCTCGAAGACGAGCCTCCAGAAGGCCCTGGCGGGATACCCGGACACGAAGGTGCAGACCCACGACGAGTTCGTGAAGAACCAGACGTCCTTCATGGGCAGCCTGTTGAACCTCGTCTACGTCCTGCTCGCGCTCTCCGTCGTGATCAGCCTGTTCGGCATGGTCAACACGCTCGTGCTGTCGGTCTGGGAACGGACCCGCGAGATCGGGATGCTCCGGGCGATCGGCATGTCCCGGCGGCAGACGCGCCGCATGGTGCGGCACGAGAGCATCGTGACTGCCCTGATCGGGGCGGGCCTCGGTCTTCCCGTCGGCCTCCTGCTCGCGTTCGCGGTCACGCACGCGCTCGGCCGGTTCGGCGTCACCTACGAGCTGTCGGCGGCCACGCTGCTGAAGTTCGTCGTCGTCGGGATCCTCGCCGGGACGCTCGCCGCGATCTTCCCGGCGCGGCGGGCCTCGCGGCTGAACGTCCTGAACGCCCTGCAGTACGAGTGAGCCTGCGCCCCTGTCGGGCGTTTGCACGCGGGGCCGCCTCCGGGCGGCCCCGCACCTATCCTGTGGGTGCCACGGGGCGTAGCTCAGCCTGGTAGAGCGCCCGCTTTGGGAGCGGGAGGTCGCCGGTTCGGATCCGGCCGCCCCGATCGACCGAACCGATGAGTTCTGCCGGCCGAAGGGGTCGAGAGACTATGGAGCCGGATAACCCTAGGGTCGAATCTTGGGGGTCGCCACGAGGCGACCGACCCCGTGTCAGGCGGAGGATGCAGCCATGAAGAAGCTGCTGTTCATCTCGATCGCCGTCACCGCGCTGCTCGTGCTCGCCCTCGGTGGCTGGGCCGTGAAGAGCGTCCGGCGGACGCCCGCCTACGCGTAAAGGAGTCGCTGCCATGACCACGACCGAGTACGAATACGCGCTCGACATGCGCATGCGCGCCGCCCGCCGCGAGGCCGTTCGCCCCGTCACGGCCCGCGAGCTCGCGATCGCCGTGCGGCACGCGCACGACGAGGGACAGCAGATCTCGCTCGACCTCTCGGCGCTCAAGCGGATCGTCATCGACCCGCGCGAGCGGACGGCCCGCGTCCAGGCGGCGGTCTCGACCGCCGAGCTGACCGAGGCCGCCGCCGTGTGGGGGCTCGCACCGCTCACCGACCACCGCGGCCTCGTCCTCGCGAACCTCCTGGCCGCGCAGGTCGTCCGCCCGGACGGCGAGCTCGTGCAGGCCGACGACGCGCTACTGCGCGAGATCCGGACCGGCCACGCGGTCGGGATCGTCGTCGACGCGACCTACCGGCTGCATCCGGCCGGCGAGCTCGGCCGCTAGCGCCTCCGCCACCTTCGCCGCGGCGATGCTGCCTTCCCGCAGCTGGCCGCCGAGGGTGGGGACAAAGCCGACGAACCACAGACCGGGGAGCGCAGGCTCCCCGTCTGTCTTCGTCGGCAGCCCGCGCGGGCCGAGCACGTCGAGGCCGGCGACGAGCTCGTCGAGGCCGGCGCGGAAGCCGGTGGCCGCGATCACGACGTCGGGCGTGATGCGGGAGCCGTCAGCGAGCAGCACGTCGGCGCCCTCGAATCCCTCGACCGCAGCGACGACCTCGACGCGACCGCGCTTCACTGCGTCGACGATGCCGACGTCCAGGATCGGCGTCGTGCCGGTCGTGATGAAGGACGTGCGCACGCCGTGCGGCGGCCGCGGCAGCCCGCGGTCGCCGAGGTCGGGGATGGCGACCTTCCGCTGCCACATCGTGAACGGGTCGACCCAGTCTGGCGGCAGCTTGCGGATCGCCATCCCGAGCAGCTGGGCGGGGATGCCGAGCGTCGCGCGGCGCACGATCTGCGGCGGCGTGCGGACGCTCAGCCGCGAGCGGGCCGCGCCGCCGTCGATCACGTCGTGCGCGATCTCCGCCCCGGAGTTCCCGGCGCCGACGACGAGCACGTCCTTGCCCGCGTACGGCCGGGGGTTCCGGTACTGCGACGAGTGGACGAGCTCACCGCCGAACGACCCGCGGCCGGGCCAGTCGGGCACGAACGGGATGCCGTTGTAGCCGGTGGCGACGACGACGTGGTCCGCGCGGATCGGGCCGTCGCTCGTGTGCAGCACCCATGAGGGCTCGAGGCGGTCGACGCGGCAGTTGACGCGGACGTCGAGGTCGTGGATCGCCGTGTAGTCCCGGAAGTACTCGATCAGGTCGTCGCGCGCGACCCAGCGGCCGTAGCGGCGCGGGATCCGCAGCCCGGGAAGCCCCGAGAGGAGCCGCGGCGTGTGCAGGCGCAGCCGGTCGTAGCGATCGCGCCACGCGGCACCCGGCTCGGGCCCCGCCTCGAGGACGAGCGGGCTCAGGCCCTCGTCGTGGAGGAGCTTCGCCGTGGCGAGCCCGGCCGCGCCGGCGCCGACGACGACGATCTCGTACGACTCCACGCTGTCGTTCATAGCGCATCCGCGGGCGCCGCTCGAACGTTCATCTCTCGGATGACGCGCTCAGGCCTCACTCGCAGCTCGCGGCGGCCGGTTCCGGACGAGGCGCCACTCGCACGGGACGAACAGCCGACCCCGCAGCCGGAGCGCCGGGAGCCGCGGCTCGACGACCCCGGTCTCCGCGATCTTTCGTTCCGCGACTACCGGGCGATCGTCGTCCGCGCCGGCAAGCAATTCATGAACGACAACTGCATGATGCTCGCCTCGGCGCTTGCGTACAGCACGTTCTTCGCGATTCCGGCCGTCTTGCTCGTGGCCGTCGGCGTGTTCACCCTGGTCGCGAGCCCTTCGACGATCCTGACGTTGATTCACCACCTGGACGGCGTGATCCCGTCCAGCGCGCAGAATCTGCTCAGCAGCTCGCTGTCGCGTGCAAGCTCACATCCCGGTGGGAGCATCGTTGCGACCGCGATCGGATTCGTTCTCGCGGTGTGGGCGGTGACCGGTGCGATGAACTCGTACATGACGGCGATCAACCTCGCGTACAACCGAAAGGACGGCCGCAACTTCCTGAAGAAGCGCTGGGTCGCACTGAAGATGTCGGCGATCATGGTGTTTGCGTTCGTGCTCGTGGCCGTGCTGCTGATGTTCGGGCCTGTCATCTCGTCGGCGATCGCGAATCACGCGGGCGGCGCGGGCTCTGCGATCAAGATCGCGTGGTGGGCCGCGCAGTGGCCGATCCTGTTCTTCGGCCTGCTCGCCGCCTTCGCGACGCTGCTGTACCTCGGCCCCGACGTCGACCTGCCGAAATGGGAGTTCCTGACGCCGGGCTCGGTCATCGCAGTCGTGCTGTGGCTCGCAGCGTCCGCCGGCTTCGCGGTGTACACCGCGACGTTTGCCTCCTACAACAAGACCTGGGGCTCGCTCGCCGCGGTGATCGTGATGCTCACGTGGCTTTGGATCACCGGCATGGCCCTGCTGCTCGGCGCGGAGATCAACGCCGAGGCGGAGCGAAGTCGCAGGTTGCGCGCGAAGACCGTTTAGAAGCCGGAGCCGCCAGGCAGAGGTGCTGCATGGCGACTCACGACATCCGCACACACGACAGGGATTCACTCGCCCGGTTTCTCGGGTGGTTCAGCATCGGCCTCGGCACGGCCGAGCTCGTCGCGCCGGGCGTGCTTCGGCGCGTGATCGGCGGCGGCGACCGGCGTGTGATCCGGCTCATGGGGCTCCGCGAGCTCGCGCACGGCGCCGGCATCCTCACGAGCGCGCGGCCGACCGGATGGGTCTGGTCGCGCGTCGGCGGCGACGCGCTCGACCTCGCCGCACTCGGCGTCGTCGCGCGGCACGGACGGATGCGGACGTTCGGTGCGATCGCGAACGTCCTGTCGATCGCAACGGCCGACGTCCTCGAGGGGCTGCATCTGGCGAAGAAAAAGGGCGAGCCGCACAGCGGCAGGCGCGTTCGCAAGGCGGTGACGATCAACAAGCCGCAAGTCGAGGTCGAGCGGGCCTGGGATCTCTCCGAGTACACGCCGACCTTCGCGAACGCACCGGGTGGGCGCGGTACCGAGGTCGCGGTCGAGCTGGTCGAGGATCCGCCGGCGGGCGACTTCGGGCTCGTCGCGCAGAAGCTCTCCGGCCGCGACCCGGCGACAGACCTGGCCGACGAGCTGCGGCGCTTCAAGTCGCGCGTCGAGACGGGCGAGGTGATGCGCTCCGACTCGACACCCGACGGGCGTCGCCTCGGCAGCCACCTGAAGCAGCGGCCCGCCCAGCCGCAGGAGGAGGTGCACGCATGAAGGCGACCGTCTGGCAGGGCCGCAACAAGGTCGCGGTCGAGAATGTTCCGGATCCCCAGCTCCTCAACGACCGCGACGCGATCGTCCGCGTCACGACGACGTGCATCTGCGGCTCCGACCTGCACCTGTACGACGGCTACGTCCCGATGATGAAGAAGGGCGACATCCTCGGCCACGAGACGCTGGGCGAGGTCGTCGAAGTGGGGAAGGGCGTGACGACCCTCGACCCCGGCGACCGCGTCGTCGTCCCGTTCCCGATCGCGTGCGGCGCGTGCAACGCGTGCGCGGCGCAGCTCTACTCGCTCTGCGAGAACTCGAATCCGAACGCGCGGCTCGCCGAGAAGATGTTCGGGTTCCCGACGGCCGGCATCTTCGGGTACTCGCATCTGACGGGCGGGTTCGCCGGCGGCCAGGCGGAGTACGTGCGCGTGCCGTTCGCCGACGTCGGCCCGCTGAAGATCGAGAACACAGACCTCGCGGAAGAGGCGCTCGTGATGCTCGCCGACGTCTTCCCGACGGGCTTCATGGCGGCCGACTACTGCGACATCCAGCCCGGCGCGGTGATCGCGGTCTGGGGTGCGGGGCCGGTCGGCCAGTTCGCGGCTGCGAGCGCGCAGCTGCTCGGGGCGGAGCGCGTGATCCTCATCGACCGCTTCGACTACCGGCTGCGCATCGCGGAGGAGAACCGCGGCGTCGAGACGCTCAACTACGAGGAGGTCGACAGCGTCCCGGAGGCGCTGAAGGAGCTGACGGGCGGCCGTGGTCCCGACGCGTGCATCGACGCGGTCGGGATGGAGGCGCACTTCCACGGCCCGTCCTCCATGTACGACCGCACGAAGCAGGCGCTGCGTCAGGAGACGGAGCGGCCGTTCGCGCTTCGCGAGGCGATCATGAGCTGCCGCAACGGCGGGACGGTCTCGGTCGTGGGCGTCTACGGCGGCCTGATGGACAAGTTCCCGATCGGCGCGGTGATGAACAGGGGCTTGACGATCCGCTCGGGCCAGTGCCACGTGCACCGCTATCTCCGTCCGCTGCTGCAGCGGATCGAAAACGGCGAGATCGACCCGGGCTACATCGTCACGCACACAATGAAGCTCGACGATGCACCGGTCGGCTACGAGATGTTCAAGAAGAAGCGCGACGAATGCCTGAAGGTGGTGCTGAAGCCGTAGTCGTGCGCCGGCGCGTGGTCGTGCGCGGCCGCGTGCAGGGCGTCGGGTTCCGGATGTTCGTCGCGTCGCGCGCCGAGTCGCGCGGCGTGGCCGGCCGGGTGCGCAATTGCGCGGACGGAGCGGTCGAGGCGGAGCTCGAGGGCGAGCGCGATGCGGTCGCGGCGGTCGTCGCGGCGTGTGAGGCCGGCCCGCGCGGCGCCCACGTGTCCGGCCTCGAGGTGTCGGACGAGGCGCCCACGGGGATGCGCGGCTTCGAGATCCGCTAGGCGGAATACTTGCGTACGCAACGACGTTCCCGACTCCGTGGCATACCCCAAGCGCATCGGCTTCCTCTCCTTCGGCCACTGGCATCCGGGCGGCGGCATGACGCACACCGCGGCCGATGCGCTGCGGCAGACGATCGAGCTTGCGGAGGCGGCCGAGGAGATCGGCATCGACGGCGCGTTCGTGCGCGTCCACCACTTCGCCCGGCAGCTCGCGTCGCCGTTCCCGCTGCTCGCCGCGATCGCTGCGCGGACGAGCCGCATCGAGATCGGCACCGGCGTGATCGACATGCGCTACGAGAACCCGCTGTCCATGGCGGAGGATGCCGCCGCGGCCGACCTCATCGCGGGCGGGCGGCTGCAGCTCGGCGTGAGTCGCGGCTCGCCGGAGCACGCCTGGCGCGGTGCCGAGGCATTCGGCTACTCCGTCGATCCGGACGAGGCGCGCACGAAGACCGCGATCTTCCGCGCCGCGATCGAGGGCGTCGGCGTCGTGCACGCCGACGGTGGCGACGGGCCCTCCGAGGCAATCCTCGCGATCCAGCCGCAGTCGCCCGGCCTCGCCGACCGGATCTGGTGGGGCGCCGGCTCGCGGGAGACGGCGGTCTGGACGGCCGAGCAGGGAATGAACCTCATGAGCTCGACGCTCCTCCTCGAGGACACCGGCGTGCCGTTCGACGAGCTGCAGGCCGAGCAGATCGCCCGCTTCCGCGACGCCTGGGCCGGGGCGGGACACGAGCGCGAGCCACGCGTGTCGGTGAGCCGCTCCGTGATCCCGATCACGTCCGACCTCGACCGCCGGCTCTTCGGCCGCGACGCGAACGAGGACCAGGTCGGCTGGCTCGACGGTTCGTTCAGCCGCTTCGGCCGGAGCTACACGGGCGAGCCCGACCGCGTCGCGGAGGAGCTCGCACGGGACGCCGCCGTCCGCGCGGCCGACACGGTGCTGCTCACCGTTCCGAACCAGCTCGGCGTCGACTACAACGCGCGGCTGTTGGAGACGATCGCGCGCGACGTCGCGCCGGCGATCGGGTGGGCGCCGAAGGGCGTCGTCGAAGCGCGTTAGTCGAGCCACTCCGGCCGCTCGAAGCCGCCGATAGCCGCGGCGGACTTCACGGCCTCGTGCGGCCTTCAGCTCACCGGCGACGATCGGACCGCGGCCGACGCGCGCCGCAAGACGCGCACGTGCGGTTGCGTCAAGCTCGACGTGGCGAACCCAGACGCCGACAGCGATCGCGCGGCGCTCGGGACGGACTCCCGAAGCGCCCGACGAGGGTCGAACTCGTGACTCAGCCTTGGAAGGGCCGCGTGTTACCACTACACCACGGGCGCGCGACGCTAGCGTAGCCGGGTGCATCCGTCGCTGGAGGCCGTCGCGCTCGTGCCGGTGCTCGCGGTCGGCATCGCCGCCCTCAGGCCGTCGCGCGACCGTGCGCTCGCCGCCGCCGCCGCGCTCGCGCTGATCTTCGCCGCGTTCGCCACCGAGCTCCAGCAGCTCGCGACGCACACGTTCCTCTGGGCGCACCTGCTCCAGAACGTCGTCCTCGCCGAGTGGGCGCCGGCGCTGCTCGTGCTCGCGATTCCGGCGGACCGGCTACGCCGGGTCAGGATCCCGATGCTGCCCGCGCTCGCCGTCTGGCTGGCGACGTACTTCGTCTGGCACCTCCCGGTCATCTACGACGCGGCGCTCCGCCGACCGCACACACTCCTGCACGTCGAGCACGTCACATACCTGACCGCCGGCGTCGCGCTGTGGTGGCCGGTGATTCGCGGCAGCGGGCCGTCCGCGGTGAAAGCGCTCTACCTGTTCGCTGGGTTCGTCCTCGCGTCGCCGCTCGGTCTGCTGCTCGCGCTCATCCCGCGCGCGATCTACCCGTTCTACGTGCAAGCGCCGCGCACGTGGGGCCCGCGTCCACTCGCGGATCAGCAGATCGCCGGCGTGACGATGGCGCTCGAGCAGGCGGCGGTGTTCTTCGCCGTGTTCGCGCTCTATCTGACGCGCTTCCTCCGCGAGGAGCGGCGCGAGCCCGAGCTCCTACGCCTCAGCGGGGGCGGGGCCGGTCGTCCCGCGCACCACGAGCTCGAGCGGCAGCAGCTCCGTCCGTAGGTCGACGGGCCGTCCGCCGAGCGCCCGCAGGAGAAGCTCTGCACCGCGACGTCCGCTCTCCGCGAGCGGCTGCCGCACCGTCGTCAGCCCGACGTACGAGGCGACCTCGATGTCGTCGAAGCCGATGATCGAAAGCTCCTGCGGCACGCGGATCCCCTGTGCGCGCGCTGCCTCGAGCGCGCCGAGCGCCTGTGTGTCCGACGCCGCGAAGATCGCGGTCGGACGCTCGGGCAGCGAGAGGAGCTCGGCGGCGATCGCGCGTGCGACGTGCAGCAGCCGCGTTCCCTCGCGCACGTACTCCGGCCGCACCGCGATGCCGGCCTGGCGCAGCGCGCGCTCGAAGCCGCGCGTCCGGTCGCGACTCCAGTCGAAGCGGAACTCGGGCGGGGTGTCGCCGATGAGCGCGATGCGGCGGTGGCCGAGCTCGATCAGATGGCGCGTGGCCGTCTCGCCGCCGCCGACGTCGTCGACCGCGATGCTCGGCAGCGCGGGGTGGACGGCGTCGACGAGGACGCACGGGATGCGCGCCGCCGTGATCCGCTCGACCTCCTGCTCGGGCGGCAGCGTGGAGACGACGAGCAGGCCGTCGGCTCGGTCGCCGCGGTCGAACAGCTCGAAGGCGCGGCGCTGCCGGTCCTCGGACTCGATGTCGAAGACCATCAGGTCGTACTGCGAGCTGCTCAGCCCCTCGACGATCCCCCGGACGCGCTGGACGGCCGAAGGGTTCGTGAACCACGGCAGGAGGGCGGCGACGACCATCGTCCGCTGGAGCGAGAGGCTGCGGGCCACCGAGCTCGGCCGGTAGTTGAGCGCGCGGATCGCCTCGAGCACGCGGTCGCGCGTGGCCGGGCGGACCTGGGCGCTGCCGTTCATCACCCGCGAAACCGTGGCGACGCCCACCCCGGCCAGCGCAGCCACGTCCGCGATCCGCGCGGGGGCATGGCCTGGTAGCGGTTCCATGAATCTCCGATCTTCGCGCACGTCCCAACAAAGTCAAGAGGATCGGCGTCTTGACTAGTACCGGCCCACGGCGTTAATCTCGCCGCCACTGCCGGACTGAAACCGGTTCCAACAAGGAGGGTTCACAGCTCATGCGCAAACGCGTAGGAGTGCTGCTCGGGGTGCTGCTGGTTCTGGCGCTCCTCGTTGCATCGGCCCAGGCGGGGACCAAGCGGTCACACGTGACGAACATCACGCTGTCCGGCTGGTCGTCGGGCCCCGACGAGGACACGCTGCTGCAACAGGTGGTCAACACCTTCAACAGCACGCATCCGTCGATTCACGCGGATCTCGCGATCATCAACGGTGACTACGGCACCGCGATGACCGCCCGGTTCGCCGCGCACAACCCGCCCGACGTCTTCTACGTGGACTCGAGCGTTGCGGGCTCCTGGATCAAGCAGGGCGTGCTGCAGCCGCTCAACAGCTACATCGCGTCGAGCAAGTACAACACGAAGGCGTTCTTCCCGAAGCTCCTCGGCGCCTTCACGTCCGGCAAGACCGTCTACGGCTTCCCGAAGGACTGGTCGCCGCTCGCGATGGAGATCAACAAGGGCATGCTCGGCCAGGCGGGCGGCAAGGCGCCGAAGACGTGGGCGCAGCTGCAGTCGGTCGCGCAGACGATGGCGAACAAGAACGTCGTCCCCGGCGGCAAGCCCATCTGCCTCTCGGCGGACTGGGCCCGGATGCTCGCGTTCATCTACCAGAACAAGGGCTCGCTCACGAGTCTCAGCTCGCCGGCGGCGATCGCCGCCGTCAACTTCTACGTCGGCCTGCTCAACAAGGGCCTCGCGGCCACGCCGGACAAGCTCGGCTCCGGCTGGTGCGGTGAGGCGCTCGGCAAGCAGAAGGCCGCGATCATCTTCGAGGGCAACTGGGTGCTCCCGTTCATGAAGTCGACGTACCCGACCACGCAGTACGGCGTCTTCCCGATGATCAAGAACAAGACGGGCGGCAACCTCGCCTTCACGGTCTCGTACTCGATGGCGAAGGACTCGTCGAACAAGGCTGCTGCCTGGACGCTGCTCAGCTGGCTCACCGGCCCGGTCGGGCAGAAGCTGTGGGTGTCGAAGGGCCTCGCGCTGCCGTCGCGCTCCGACGTGAAGGCGATCGGCGGGCGGGGAGCGTTCCTCAGCGCGGCGCCGTTCGCGCGCGGCTGGGGCTTCGCCAACCCGAACTTCGCGAACGCGTACACGGTGATGGGGAACGATCTCAACGCCGTCATCGCGGGCAGCAAGTCGGTCGCGGCGATGATGTCCGACGTCGCGGCGGCCCTCAAGGGCGGTTGATCGAGGGGGAATGGGGATCAGTCCCTCCGCGCGCGTGAGCGCGCGGAGGGACGCTCCTCCCGTGCCATGAGCGCAGTCAGCGACGCAGTCCGGACGCCTGCCCGCTCCTCGATGCGCGGTGTGAAGCTGCGCGAAGCCCTGTGGGGCTACGGCTTCGCGGGCCTGCCGATGGCGGTGTTCGGCATCTTCTTCCTCTATCCGCTCGCCTACGCGGTCTACATCAGCTTCTTCCACTGGGGGATCCTCGGCAAGGATCACACCCACCCCGGCGCCGGGACGTTCAACTACGCGAAGGTCATCCACGACCCGGTCTTCCACACGGCGCTGAAGAACGTCGCCGAGTACACGATCGGCGTCGTGCCGCTCGAGATGGCGCTCGGCCTCTCGCTCGCGCTCCTGATTAACTCGAAGATCCGCGGTCGCAACTTCTTCCGCTCCGCGTTCTACTTCCCGTCGATCGCCTCGTCGGTCGCGATCACGACGATCGCGCTCTACATCCTCAACTCCGACGGCCTGTTCAACCACATCATCGGCAGCAGCACGCCGTGGTTCACGACGGCGAGCACCGTGACGTGGGCGATCGTCGGCCTCAACGCGTGGACCACGTCGGGGACGATCATGCTCTACTACCTCGCCGGCCTGCAGGCGATCTCGAACGACGTCTACGAGGCCGCGGCACTCGACAACACGAGTGCATGGCGCACGTTCCGGAAGATCACGCTGCCACTCCTGAAGCCGACGCACTTCTTCGTGCTCGTCGTCTTCGGCGTCGGCGCGCTGAAGATCTTCGACCAGGCCTTCATCGTCTCGCACGGCACCGGCGGGCCGAACTACGCGACGTACACGCCGGTGCTCTACATCTACCGCGCCGCATTCACGAGCTTCGACTTCGGGCTCGCGGCTGCGGCAGGGGTCGTCTTCTTCGTCATCATCTTCATCCTCACGATCGCCCAGCGGCTGACCGTCGGCCGTCCGGAGGCAGCGTGACGCTGCAGACCTCGGCCGCGGCTGCTGAGCCCTTCGTTCCCGGACGCGCGCGGAGCGACGTCGCGCGCCGCACGCTGCTCTATGGGCTGATCGTCCTCGTCGCGCTCGTCTTCTTCGTGCCGTTCGTCTGGACGCTCACGACGTCGTTCAAGTCGATCCCGGACAGCGTCAACGTCAATCTCATACCGCACCCGTGGACGACGTCGGCCTGGCACGACGTCTGGTCGCGGTACGACTTCAAGACGTACATCAAGAACAGCGTGTTTCTCGCGGTGGTCGTCACCGGCGCGAACATCGTGCTCGGCGGCCTCGGGGGCTATGCGTTCGCGCGCCTCAAGTTCCCGGGCCGCGAGGTCCTGTTCCTGCTCGTGCTCGGAACGCTGATGATCCCGGACCAGCTCCGCTTCATTCCGGTGTTCGTGATGCTCACGAACTGGCACCTGATCGGCGGCTTCACCGGCTACATCCTGATCAACCTCGTCACGGCCGTGAACCTGTTCTTCATGCGGCAGTACTTCCTGACGATCCCCAAGGACTTCGAGGAGGCGGCAAAGCTCGACGGTGCGGGCTACTTCAAGACGTTCTGGCGCGTGATGCTGCCGCTCGCGCTGCCGGCGATCTCGGCGCTCGTCATCCTCCAGTTCCAGGGGACGTGGAACGACTTCACCTGGCCGCTGATCCTGTTCGGCCAAGGCAACCCGAGCCACTACACCGTGCAGCTCGGGCTCGCGACGCTCGGCTTCCAGTACTCCACGCTCTGGCCGCAGATCTGCGCCGGCTCGATCATCGCGATCCTGCCCGTCCTCGCGATCTTCCTCGCCTTCCAGCGGTACTTCGTCTCCGGTGTCGTCTCCGCGGGGGTGAAGGGATGACCGCGGGATTCGCCCTGCGGTTCGCGTTGCGCGACTTCTTCCACAACTCGTGGCGCCTCGTCCCGGTCAACGCCGCGTTCGGCGCGGTGCTCGTCGCGACCGGCATCGCCGCGTACGCGGTGCACGCACTGCTCGTGCTCGCCGTCGTCGCCGGCCCGGTCGCTGCGGCGCTCGTCCACTGCTCCGTGCTGCTCGTGCGAACCGAGAACATCACGTTCGCGGACGCGCGCGAGGGCCTGCGACTGCACTGGCGGCGCGGCCTTCAGCTCGGCGCCGCGGGCCTCGCGCTCGTCGTGCTCGGCGCGTTTGCCGTTCGCTTCTACACGCGGATCGGCTTCGGCTGGCCGCTCGCGTTCCTCACGCTCTACCTCCTGCTCGGGCTCGGCATGTATCTCGCCATGGTCGCGACCGTTGCGATCGCCGACCCCGAGCGTCCGCTGCGGCTGGCCGCCCGCGATGCGGCCACCGTCGGAGCGCGGAGGCCGGGCGCGACCCTCCTGCTCGGCCTCTCGCTCCTACTCGTCAACGCCGCCGGGGTCGCGGCGGCCGTGATGCCGTTCCTCACGCTCACCGTTGCCTATTCGTTCGTCGCCGTCGCACACTTCACGTTGCCGAAGGAGAGCTGAATGGCCCCGATCACGTTCGAGCACGTCACGAAGCGGTTCGACGACTCCGTCGCCGTCGACGATCTGAACATCGAGGTCGCGGACGGCGAGTTCCTCGTGCTCGTCGGTCCCTCGGGCTGCGGGAAGACGACGGCGCTGCGGATGCTCGCCGGCCTCGAGGAGATCAGCGACGGCCGCATCCTCATCGGCGACCGCGTCGTCAACAACATCGCGCCCGGCGCGCGCAACGTCGCGATGGTCTTCCAGTCGTACGCGCTCTACCCGCACATGACGGTGTACGACAACCTCGCGTTCAGCCTGAAGAACTTCCACGTCGACAAGCCGGAGATCGACCGGCGCGTCCGCGATGCCGCGCAGGCGCTCGAGCTGACCGAGTATCTGAAGCGGCGGCCGAAACAGCTTTCGGGCGGCCAGCGGCAGCGCGTCGCGCTCGGCCGCGCGATCGTCCGCGAGCCGTCGGCGTTCCTGATGGACGAGCCGCTCTCGAACCTCGACGCCGCGCTTCGCGTGCAGACGCGCGCCGAGATCCTCAAGCTCCAGCGGCGCCTCGCGACGACGACGATCTACGTCACGCACGACCAGGTCGAGGCGATGACGATGGGTGACCGGATCGCCGTCATGAGCAAGGGCGTGCTGCAGCAGATCGGGACGCCCGAAGAGCTGTACACGAAGCCTGCGAACACGTTCGTCGCGCGCTTCATCGGCTCGCCGGCGATGAACCTCCTCCCGTCCGGCGTGATCGGCGTCGGCGCGGGCGGCAAGCTCGCGGGCTTTCGTCCGGAGCACGTGGCGCTCGGGGACGGCCGTCCGAACTCGGCGCATTACGACGCGCTCGTCGAGGTCGTCGAGTATCTCGGCGACGAGCAGCTCGCGCACCTTCGCCTCGGCGACCACGAGCTCGTCGCGAAGCTGCCGGTCGAGCCGCGGCTCGAGGCCGGCCGCCAGGCGACGTTCTCCGTGCCGCTCCAGAAGGTGATGCTCTTCGACGAGGAGAGCACGCAGGCGGTCGGCACCGCGGCGTAGGAGGTGCCATGCCCCTCACGGTTCTCGACGGCTCGACCTTCTGTGTCTGCGACGAGCGCGGCGACGTCGACGGCATCGCGACCGCGTCCGGCTTCTTCGCCTCCGACACGCGTTTTCTCTCGCGCTCGGTTCTGACGCTCGGCGGCGAGCGGCTCGAGCCGTTGTCGCACGACCAGCCGGCGCCGCACATCGCGGCGTTCGTCCTCCGCAACCCGCTCGTCGAGGGCCTCGAGCCGAACGAGCTCTCGATCGAGCGAGAGCGCTTCGTCGGCGACCTGATGGAGGAGCGCATCGTCGTCGAGAACCACGGCCGGCGGCGCGTCGAGATCGAGCTCGGCCTCGAGCTCGAGGCCGACTTCGCGGACATCTTCGTCGTCAAGGAGCTCGATCCCGGCTTCGGCTGGGAGAGCGACCAGCGGCTGCCGCCGCCGAGCCCGCACGAGCGCGCCGAGAGCGGCACCATCGTGTTCGCCGACGGCTCCTATCCGGCCAAGACGATCATCCACCTCTCCGAGCCGTTCGCGGACGGGGACGGCAGTGCCCGCTTTGCGCTCTCCCTCGAGCCGGGCGACCGCTGGCGGCTCGTCGTCGGCGTGCAGCCGCAGCTCGACGGGGCGGCGCCGCTGCCCGCCGCGTCGTTTGCGCGTGAGCTCGACGACGAGCGGCGGCGCGCGGCGGAGTCGCATGCGGCCTGGCGGGCCTCGGCGCCGCGGCTGCGCGCGCGCTGGGACGACCTGGTGCACACGTGGAACCGCTCCGTCGCCGACATCGCGTCGCTCCGCATGCACGTCGGCCCGGCGGACGCGGGTCGCCTGCTTGCCGCCGGCACGCCCTGGTTCATGACGGTGTTCGGGCGCGACACGATCATCTCGTCGCTGCAGACGCTGCTGTTCGGACCCGAGCTCGCGGCGAGCACGTTGCGCGTGCTCGCGTCGACGCAGGCGACGGAGGACGACGGCGAGCGCGACGCCGAGCCGGGCAAGATCATCCACGAGATGCGCCGCGGCAAGGCGGCGCTCGCGTGGACCGACCGCTACTACGGCAGCGTCGACGGAACGCCGCTCTTCCTCATCCTCCTCTCCGAGCTCTGGCGGTGGACCGACGACCCGACGCTGCCGCTCGAGCTCGAGGACGCCGCGCGGCGCGCGCTCGCGTGGATCGACGGGCCGGCCGACGCCGACGGCGACGGCTTCGTCGAATACGCGATGCGTGCGAAGCACGGCATCCGCAACCAGACGTGGAAGGACTCGGAGCACTCGATGGCCTTCCACGACGGGACGCTCGCCCAGGCGCCGATCGCGCCGGTCGAGGTGCAGGGCTATGTCTACGACGCGAAGCTTCGCGTCGCCGAGCTCGCGCGGGAGGTGTGGCGCGACGCCGACACCGCCGCGCGGCTCGAACGCGAGGCGGCCGAGCTTCGGCTGCGCTTCGACGAGGCGTTCTGGGTGGAGGAGCGCGGGTTCTACGCGCTCGGGCTCGACCGCGAGAAGCGGCAGCTCGACTCGCTCACGTCGAACATCGGCCACCTGCTGTGGAGCGGCATCGTCCCGGCGGAGCGCCGGGCCGCGGTCGCCGACGTGCTCGTCGGCGAGCAGCTCTGGTCGGGCTGGGGCGTACGCACGATGGCCGCCGGCGAAGGCGGCTACAACCCGCTCGTCTATCACAACGGCACCGTCTGGCCGCACGACAATTCGTTGATCGCGTGGGGCCTCGCGCGCGGCGGGCGTGCGCACGACGCCGCGCGGATCCTCCACACGATGATCGAGGCGGCCGCGCACTTCGACTACCGGCTGCCGGAGGTGTTCGCCGGCTTCCCGCGCCACCGCACGCGCTTCCCGGTCGTCTATCCGACCGCGTCGTCGCCGCAGGCGTGGGCCGCGGCGACACCGGTGCTCCTCCTGCAGATCGTCCTCGGCCTCGTGCCCGACCGCGTTGAAGGCGCGCTCCGGTCGGAGGGCGCGGAGCTGCCGGAATGGGCCGACGGCCTCGTCCTCGAGGGCGTCCGGGCGTTCGGGCAGCGCTGGACCGTGCACGTCGACGGCAGTGCCGTCGACGTCAGCCCAGCGGAGTGATGAGCGCGCGGTAGGCGGCGCGCGACGCCGGCTTCGTCGCGAGGTCGAAGACCGAGCCGGGCTTGCCGGCGAAGTACGCGATGAACTCCATGCGCCGGTGCGTGCGCACCCACTTCGCCATGTCGCGGACGAACGTCGGGTCGTCGAAGCCCCAGAGGCCCCATTCGGGAAACGCGAACGGCTTGCCCGGGTGCGCCGTGTAGAGGTTCTCCGCCGCCGTCCACGTCGCGCCGTGCCCGCGGATGTCGTAGAGGTCGTCGCCGACGACGTCGACGTACGCGTCGCCGGGGTAATACGCCTGCGCGGAGTTGCCCGGCACGTCGGGCGCGCCGAAGCCCTGCGGGTTCCAGACGATCCGCAGCTTCGGCGTCGTGATCGCGAGATCCTGGTGGATGCCGGGCAGGCCGAGCTTCGCGAGCCTGGCGTTCACGTCGGCCTGCACGCCGCCGCGGAGCAGGACGGCGATGCGCGCGAGCGCCTTGCGGTTCCACGCGGTGGTGTACGCGCCGCCGCGGGGCGCGCCGTTGCGGGTGTACGCGCAGTTCGACTCCCACCAGGCGTTCATCTCCGGGAACGGGCGCACGTAGAAACGGGCGCCCTGGAAGTCGTTTACGACGCCGTTCAAGCGGATCAGGAACGCGTCGTTCTGGCCGAGCGCGATCCCACGCGGCGTCGCTGTCTCGGACGACCCGTACGCGCCGGTGTTGAGCGCGAGCATCGGCACCGGCCCGCTGTTCGCGGCGACCTTCGCGAGCGAGCTCGTCTGCACGAAGGAGAGGAACGTATGGACGATCTGCGTCTGCTGGCCCGTCTGGTTCTGGAAGCGGGCCGGATCTCCGTGTAGACCGAGGAGGAGAGCGGCGAGGGCGAGAACGTGCATGACGGCGGTCGGGAGGGTAGACGACTATCTTCGGCGTCGTGGAGAACCCGGAGGAGAACCCAAAGGAGCGACACGACCGCGAGCTGATCGAGCTGCTCAACGAGCTCCGCGTCGCGCTTCCCGGCGTTCAGGTGCTCTTCGCGTTCCTGCTCGCCGTGCCCTTCGCGCGCGGCTGGTCGACGATCACGGCGTTCCAGAAGGATGTGTTCTTCGTCGCGTTCATCGGCGCGGCGGTCAGCTCCGTCTTGCTGATCGCGACGAGCTCGATTCACAGGATCGGCTGGCGGGTGAGCGACAAGGAGCAGATCGTGCGCGTCGGCAACCGCCTGTCGATCGGCGGTCTCCTCTCCCTCGCGGTCGCGATCGTGTCGGTCGTCCTGCTCGTCGCCGACTACATCTTCGACCGCACGACGGCGATTGCGACCGCCGCCGCCGTCGCGACGGTCATCGCCGCCACCTGGTACGGGCTCGCGATCTGGCTGCGCGAAGAGCGTTAGAGGTCGGGCTAGCCCGAGAGCTCGACCCGTTCGATGACGACGTCCTGCCGCGGGCGGTCGGCTCCGTCCGTGTCGACGCCGGAGATGTCGTTCACGACGTCCATGCCGTCGGTCACGCGGCCGAAGACCGTGTGCTTGCCGTCGAGCCACGGACACGCGTCGGCGGTGACGATGAAGAACTGGCTGCCGTTCGTGTTCGGCCCTGCGTTCGCCATCGCGAGCGCGCCGCGCTCGACCTTGTGGTCGTTGAACTCGTCCTCGAACGTGTAGCCGGGCCCGCCGCGCCCGGTTCCCGTCGGGTCGCCGCCTTGGATCATGAAGTCGGGGATGATGCGGTGGAAGATGACGCCGTCGTAGAACCCGTCGCCTGCCAGCTTCGTGAAGTTCTCGACCGTCTTCGGCGCCTCGTCCGGATAGAGCTCGATCTCGATCACGCCGTGATTCGTGTGCAGGGTTGCTGTGCTCATGCCCGCAACCTATCCGCGAGCGGCTCGAGGGCGCCTGCGGTCGGCGCGACCGCGCCCGACTCGAGCCCCTCGATCACCTCGCGCAGCAGCGCGTGCGCCTCGTCGACCTGGTCGACGTCGAGGACGGTCGCGAGCGCTGCCAGGTGCTCGTCGTCGTTCGACAGCTCCAGGGTGACGGTGTCGAGCTCGCGCGCCGGGATGTAGGAGTCCTCGGCGATGCCGATCCGCACGTGGACGACGCGGCCGTCGGGGAGGAGGACGTCGCGGGTGAGGGGTGTTCTCAGGCTCATGCCGGACTCATAGCAAGAGGAAGCGGGCGAGCGGCCCTGAACTGTCGGTCGTGGACCTCGACCGGGTCGTCCATTTCCGGCCACGCACGATCTTCCTCGTCCTCGCCATCCTGCTCGGCGTCGCGATCGTCCTCTACGTGCTCTGGGTCGCCCGGCACGTGCTGAGCTGGCTGCTGATCGCGCTGTTCCTCACCCTCGCGCTCAACCCGGCCGTCGAGCTGCTCCAGCGCCGCGGCCTCGGCCGCGGGGCCGCGACGGGGACGACCTTCGTCCTCGCGCTCGCGATCGCCGGCGGCTTCGGCCTGCTCTTCATCCCGACGCTCGTCGACCAGGTGACGAGCTTCGCGAACAAGGTGCCGGACTACGTCCACGACCTCACGCACGGGCGCGGCCGCCTCGGCTTCCTCGAGACGAAGTACCACATCGTGGAGCGCATCCGGTCGGCGGTGAAGGAGAACGGCGTCGGCAAGCTCGTCGGCGGCGCCGGCACCGCGCTGGCGATCACGAAGAGCGTCATCTCGATCGTCGTCGCGTCGGTGACGATCGTCTTCATGACGTTCTTCATGCTGCTCGAGGGGCCGCAATGGATGGAGCGGATCTACGGCCTCTTCGGCGCGGAGCGGCAGGAGCGCTACCGGCGGGTCGGTCACGAGGTCTATCGCACGGTGGGCGGCTACGTCACGGGGAACCTCCTGATCAGCTTCATCGCGGGCCTCACCTCGGGACTCGCCATCTGGCTGACCGGCGTGCCGTTCGCAGCGGCGCTCGCGCTGCTCGTCGCGATCTTCGACCTGATCCCGCTCGCCGGAGCGACGATCGGCGCGATCCTCGTCGTCCTCGTCGCGCTCGCGGCGAACGGGGTGACCGCAGCTGTGATCCTCGCCGTCTTCTTCGTGATCTACCAGCAGGTCGAGAACCACCTGATCCAGCCGCTCGTCTACGGCCGCACCGTGCAGCTCTCTCCGCTCGCCGTCCTCGTCTCCGTCCTGATCGGCGCCGAGCTGGCCGGCGTTCTCGGCGCGCTCGCCGCGATCCCGATCGCCGGCACCCTCCAGGTCGTGCTCGTCGAGTGGCGGCGCGGGAGGCTCGTGCCCGCCTAAAGATCGGCGCGGACGGCGCCGATTCAACGGGAGTGATGCGCGCCGCACGCATCCTCCTCGCGGCCTTGACGCTCGCCGCGCTGCTCCCGGCCGCCGGGTCGGCCGCGCCGCGGCGCGCACACGTCGCGCTGACGCCGCTCGAGTCCGGCGTCCTCGTCGACATCAATGCCTTCCGCCGCGCTCATGGCCTGGAGCCGCTGCGCGTCAACCTGCGCCTCAACGCGGCGGCGCGCGAGCACACGCTGCAGATGGCGAGGGACGGGTACTTCGCGCACGAGTCGGCCGACGGCTCCGCGTTCTGGAAGCGGATCCAGTCCTTCTACCCGTCCCGCGCGTGGGCATTCTGGTCGGTCGGGGAGAACCTCCTCTGGTCGTCGCCGGGCGTGACGCCCGCGCGGGCGCTGCGGCTGTGGCTCGCGAGCCCCGAGCACCGGGCGAACCTCATGAACCGGCGCTGGCGCGAGATCGGCGTCGCCGCCGTGCACGAGGCCGCCGCGCCGGGCGTCTACCAGGGACGTGACGTGACGATCGTGACGACGGACTTCGGCGTCCGCAGGTAGCGCGTACCCTCTGCCCAGGCGCCGGTAGCTCAGGGGACAGAGCAGCGGACTTCTAATCCGCGGGTCGGAGGTTCGAATCCTCCCCGGCGCGTCCCGCTCAAGGTACAGGCCTCCTACACCGATGTACGCGGCAGATGAGCCTCGTCGTCATCCTCGCCGTCGTCTGCGGGTCGGTCGTGCTCCTGTCTGCTCTCGCGATCGCGCTCGACACCGTACGCCTCTCTCCGGAGGACGTCGCGCGGGCGCATGCGATCGTCGCCGCTCGCACGCGCGAGCGCCGCGCCTGACCTCGACCGAGCTATTGCGGAGCGAGCTCCGCAGTGGAACGCTCTAGGTGGAGAGGGCATGGACGAATCTGACGCCTCGAGCTTCGAGGTCCGCTTCCTCGAGGTGGACGGCAAGCCCCTGACCGTGATCGGTCCGACCGACGCGATCGCCGCGCTCGAGCGGCGCCTGCGCGAGCCGCCCGAGATCGAGATGCACCGGCTGGACGCGCCGCCGGGCCAGCCGCCGGCCGCCTGATCGCGGAATCACTCCCACGAGGGATTTCGCACGGGCGCCGCGAGGCGCACACTCGTTGCTCTAGTAGCAGCAGCCACGATTCAGGAGGCACCATGAATTTCATCGGCTCTGCTGCGGCACTGTTCTTCGGCGTCGGCGTCGTCGTGATCGTCGCGCTCGGGTTCGCCCGCGCGATGTTGAAGGGGATCTAGCGACCGCCGCACCGCACCCGGCCGCCGGATCGTTCTCCCTCTGAACCCGAACGACAGAGGGAGGTTCCGGCATGTCCGAGCGCAAGCTCGCTGGGAAGAAGGTCGCGATCCTCGCGGCCGACATGTTCGAGCGCGTCGAGCTCGAGAAGCCGCGGCAGGCACTCGAAGACGCGGGCGCGACGACCGAGGTCGTGTCGATCCACGACGGCGAGATCAAGGGCTTCGACCACTTCGACCCGGCCACGACGGTCAAGGTCGACAAGACCGTCGAAGAGGTCTCGGTCGACGACTACGACGCCCTCCTCGTCCCGGGCGGCGTCGGCAACCCCGACCAGCTGCGCGGCGACGAGAACGCGGTCGCCTTCGTCCGCGACTTCGCAGAGGCGAAGAAGCCGATCGCCGTCATCTGCCACGGCCCGTGGGTGCTCGTCGAGGCCGGCGTCGTGCGCGGCCGAAAGCTGACGTCGTGGCCGACCCTCGAGACGGACATCCGCAACGCCGGCGGCGAGTGGGTCGACCAGGAGGTCGTCGTCGACGACGGCATCGTCACGAGCCGCAAGCCCGACGACATTCCCGCCTTCAACGAGAAGATGATCGAGGAGTTCTGCGAGGGCCGTCACCCGGCGCGCACGACGTAACGGCGCTACCCTGGTGTGGCTCGCGGTGGCGGTAGCTCAGTTGGTAGAGCTCCGGGTTGTGGTCCCGGTGGTCGTGGGTTCGAGTCCCATCCGCCACCCTTCGTCGTTCTCTTCCCCGAACGGGTGATCCTCGCTCGGCTGCGGCGTCGGCGGAAGGCTAGGCTCCGGCCATGGCCGACGCACTCGATCAGCTCACGTCACGCGCCCGCGATCTCGGGCAGCTCATGCA
>DATCJJ010000051.1:0-50555 GCA_036562845.1 Gaiellaceae bacterium
ACTGCACCGCATCCACCTCGTAGTGCGGGACGTGGAGGCGCTCGCTCAGCGCGTGCGCGAGCGTGGTCTTGCCGGCTGCGCCGTTGCCGATGATCGCGACGCGCCTCACGCGAGAAACCGCTCGACCGCCTCCGCGACCTCGTCGAACGCCGCCCACATCACCATGTGCATGCCGTCGACCTCGACGACGTGCTCGTACTGCGCGACGTGCTCGTCGCGCACGAGCCCGTACGCCGGCGCGTAGAGGAGCAGCGTCGGCACGGCCGGCGGAGGCGGCGGCTCGGACGCGAGCTCGCCGTAGATGGAGACGACGGCCGACTGCGACGAGCGCCGGCGGACGCGGCCGTCGGGGAGCGCATCGACGTGCAGCTCCATGTCGGCGATCGCGCGCGCCCGGTCCATCCCGCCCGCATCGGTGCGCGAGTCGACGTACGCCGCGACGGAGTCGTAGACGGGCTCCGCCCGCTCGAGGTCGGCCACTGTCGCCGCGACGTGCGGCAGCACGTGGATCGCCGGATCGAGCAGCACCGCGCGTTGCACGAGGTGGGGATGCCGTGCCGCGAGCTCGAGGACGAGCCGGCCGCCGAACGAATGGCCGAGCCAGAAGGCCGGCTCCGGAAACGTCTCGGCGAGATCCGCGACGTGCTGGGCGAAAGTCCACGGCGGCTCCCAGCTCGATCGGCCGTGCCCGCGCAGATCGGGAGCGACCACGTGGAACCGTGACGCCCACCGTTCCTCCGCGAGCTGCCTGAAGCGCTCGCCGTGCGCGGTCACACCGTGCAGGCAGACGACCGTCGGGCTCTGCGCATCCCCCCACTCGTGGACATGCAGCCGCATCGCACAAACCGTAATCGCGGCGGCCCCGTAGACGAAGAGTCACCATTTGACCGGAAGAGGGAGTTTCTATGTTCGCCGCACTTGCTGTGGCAGCGGTGCTTGCTGCCGGCACGAATTCGTACAACCCGCAGACGCTCGTCACGAATACGACCGATGCGTCGCTCGTCAACGGCTGGGGGCTGAGCGCCGGCCCCACGACGCCCTGGTGGGTCTCCGACAACCACACGAACAAGTCGACGCTCTACTCGGGCACCGGCACGAAGGTCGCGCTGACCGTCGACGTCCCCGGCGGCCCGACCGGCACCGTCTTCAACGGGGACGCGACGGCGTTCGCCGGCGGCCGGTTCCTGTTCGCGAACGAGGCCGGCCAGATCCTCGGCTGGGCGCCCGGTGCGACGGCTGCGACCGTCCGGGCCTCGGTCCCGAACGGGATCTTCAAGGGCCTCGCGATCCAGAGCGGGAAGCTCTATGCGACCGACTTCCACAACGGGAAGGTCGTCGTCTTCGACTCGACGTTCACGCAGGTGAACACGTCCGGCGGCTTCGTCGACAAGACGATCCCGAAGACGTACGCGCCGTTCGGCATCCAGGCGATCGGCGGGAACATCTTCGTCACGTATGCGCTGACGGACAAGAACAAGGAAGACGAGCTCGACAAGCCTGGGAAGGGCTACGTGGACGAGTTCTCGCCCGACGGCGTGCTGATCGGCCGCGTCGCGAAGCAGGGCGGCGTCCGTGCGCCGCTGAACGCACCGTGGGGCCTCGCGATGGCGCCGGCGACCGGCTTCGGCGTCTTCTCGGGCGACCTGCTCGTCGGCAACTTCGGCGACGGCCGCATCAGCGCGTATGAGCAGCGCGGCTCGAAGTGGGTCTACCGCGGCCAGCTGCGCAAGGGCGACGGCACGATCATCGTCCAGGGCGGCCTCTGGGCGATCGCCTTCGGGAACGGCGCGGCCGCCGGCCCGACGACGAGCCTCTACTTCGCCGCAGGGCCGAATGACGAGAACGGCGGCGCGTACGGCGTGATCACCGCCAACGGCTAAGCCGAGTCGTCTTTCTCTTCACCATTGCCGGAGGGGCGGAAGTACTTCCGCCCCTTCAGCGCATCCGGGAGGTAGTCGACCTCGAACCCGCGCGGATCGTCGTGCGGATAGATGTAGCCCTTGCCGTGACCGAGGCGGCGGCCGTAGTACGACCCGTCCTTCAGCGCGTCCGGCACCTCCGCATTCCCGTGCTCGCGCACGTCCTCCGTCGCCTCGCGCAGCGCGACATACGAGGCGTTCGACTTCGGCGCACGTGCGAGGTAGATCGTCGCCTGCGCGAGGTTGAGCCGCGCCTCGGGCAGGCCGACGTGCTCGACGGCCTGCGCCGCGGCGACCGCGACGAGCAGTGCGCGCGGATCGGCGTTGCCGATGTCCTCCGATGCGTGCACGATCAGCCGCCGAGCGATGTAGCGGGCGTCCTCGCCGCCCTCGAGCATCGCTGCGAGGTAGTACACCGCCGCATCGGGATCGCTGCCGCGGATCGACTTGATGAACGCCGAGATGTAGTCGTAGTGCGCATCGGCGGCCTTGTCGTAGACGATCGGGCGCTTGCGCGCAGCGTCCTCGACGTGTTGCTCGGTGATCTCGCCGTCTGCGGTGTCGGCGGCGACCTCGAGGATGTTCAGCGCGGAGCGTGCGTCGCCGCCCGAGCGGGTGACGACGAGGTCTCGCGCCGCGTCGCCGATCGTCGCCCCGAGCTCTCCCGCGCCGCGGTCGACGATCTGCCGCAGCTCGTCGACGGAGAGCGGCTCGAGCTCGTAGAGCTGCATCCGTGACATGAGCGCCGAGTTGACCTCGTAGTACGGGTTCTCGGTCGTCGCGCCGATCAGCGTGATCAGCCCTTCCTCGACGGCCGGCAGCAGCGCGTCCTGCTGTGCCTTGTTGAAGCGGTGGATCTCGTCCAGGAAGAGGATCGTGCGCGTGCCGTTGAGACCGAGCCGCTCGCGCGCCCGCGCGATCACCTCGCGCACGTCCTTCACCGACGCCGACACCGCCGAAAGCTCCTCGAAGTCGGCGCCGGTCGACGCCGCGACGATGCGCGCGAGCGTCGTCTTCCCCGTGCCCGGTGGGCCGTAGAAGATCGCCGAGCGGACGCGGTCGTCCGCGATCGCACGCCGCAGCGCCGACCCTTCGGCGAGCACCTGCCGCTGGCCGACGAACTCCGCGAGGGTCCGCGGCCGCAGCCGCTGTGCGAGCGGCGCGATCGACGCCGCGCGCCGGGATGCGGCTTCGGAGAAGAGATCCCCCATGTGGAAAGTATGCTCGCCTCCTTGCGCGACGAAGCGACGCAGCTCCTCTCGCGGCTGATCCAGGCCGACACGACGAACCCGCCCGGGAACGAGACGATCGCAGCAGAGCTCCTACGCGTCTATCTCGAGGCGAACGGGCTGGAGTGCGAGCTGTACGCCCGCGTCCCCGAGCGCGCGAACGTCGTCACCCGGATCAGGGGCACGGGCGACGGGCCGTCCCTGCTCCTGCTCGGCCACACGGACGTCGTCCTCGCCGACCCGGCCGAATGGTCGGTGCACCCGTTCTCCGGCGAGGTGCGCGGCGGCGAGGTCTGGGGTCGCGGCGCGCTCGACATGAAGTCGCACGTGGCGGCGAACGCGGTCGCGATCGCCTCGCTCGCCCGCGAGGGATTCCGCCCGACGGGCGACCTCATCTTCGCGGCGACCGCCGACGAGGAGGTCGGCGCAGGCTATGGGCTCGAGTGGCTCTGCGAAGCGCATCCGGATGCGGTGCGCGCCGACTACTGCATCAACGAGGGCGGCGGCGACCGTCTCGAGATCTCCGGGCGAACCTATTACGTGTGCACGGTTGCCGAGAAGATGTCCGCACCGTTCCGCATCCGCGTCCTCGGCCGGTCCGGGCACGCGTCCATGCCCGGCATCGCCGACAACGCGCTCGTCAACGCGGCGCCGCTGATCGAGCGGCTTGCCGCATACCGGCCGCCACAGGTCGTCGAGCCGGAGGTGGCCGCGTTCCTCCGTGCGCTCGACGCGCAGCTCGACACGCTGCCGGCGACGGCACGGGAGATGGTGGATCCGCTGCTCGGCCCGACGTTCTCGCCGACGATCATCAGCGCCTCGCAGAAGCGGAACATCATTCCGGCGATCTGCGACGTCATCGTGGACTGCCGTCTCCCGCCGGGGACGACCCCCGCCGACGTCGAGTCCGCGATTCGCGGCGTCCTCGGCGACGACATCGCCTACGAGCTCGAGTTCCTCGAGGCGAACGGCGGGACTCGCTCGCCGCACGAATCGCCGCTGATGAGCGCGGTCGAGTCGTTCATCGCCGAGGTCGAGCCCGCCGCGCGCGTCGCGCCGATGATCACCGCCGGCTTCACTGACAGCCACTGGCTGCGCGAAGCGTTCGGCACCGTTGCGTACGGCTTCTTCCCGATGCGGATGCCGCCCGAGCTGATGGCACAGCTCATCCACTCGGCCGACGAGCGCGTCCCGATCGACGATCTCGAGCTCGGTCTCGCATGGTTGCGGCACGCAGCCCGTACGTTGCTGTCGTGACGCTCGCGGAGCTCGAAGCGGCGCTCGCCGCCGAGCAGCCGTTCGACGTCGCACGCGTCTTCATCTCGTACGGGGCAACGGCGCCGAGCGCACCGGAGCCCTGCGTCCTTCCGCAGGTTGCGTACACGCTCGACCCGCCGCGCTCGGACGGCGGCGGCTACGCGATCGGGGAGTGGCGCACCACGTGGGACGACCTCGACTACGCGCGTGCGATCGACACCGTGCGGGCGGCGATCTTCGAAGGCGACGTGTACCAGGTGAATCTCGTCCAGCACATGTGCGCGCCGTTCAGCGGCGATCCGGTCGGCTTCGCGCGGTCGCTTGCGCACCTGCGGCCGCTCGAGCCCGCCGTGCTCGAGGGCGACGGCTGGGCGATCGTCTCGGCGTCGCCGGAGCTGTTGCTGCAGAAGCGTGGGCGCACGATCCGCACGTGCCCGATCAAGGGCACCCGTCCGGCAGGCGTGCACGTCGAGTCGGCGAAGGACGCCGCCGAGCACGTGATGATCGTCGACCTCGAGCGGAACGATCTCGCGCGCGTCGCGGTCCCCGGCACGGTGCGCTGGCCCGAGCTGCTCGCCGAGCGCGAGCTCGCCGGCGTCACGCACCTCGTCGCCACGGTCGAGGCCGAGCTGCGCGAGGACGTGGCGCTGATCGAGCTCCTCGCCGCGGTTCTGCCCGGAGGCTCGGTCACCGGCTGTCCGAAGCTCGCGGCTCTCGATCTGATCGCCGCGCTCGAGCCGGTCGGTCGCGGCGCCTCGATGGGCGCGCTCGGCCGCATCTACGGCAACGGCGACCTCGACCTCGCGCTGACGATCCGGACCTTCGCGATCGTCGACGGCGAGATTCATTTCTGGGTCGGCGGCGGGATCGTCTGGGACTCGGTGCCGAGCGACGAGATCGAGGAGTCATGGGTGAAGGCGCGACCGCTGCTCGAGGCGGGACGCATCGGCGGCGAACCCGCCGGCGCCCGGCCGAAGACCGCCGGCTTCGGCGGCCGGGCGGTATGAGCCTGCTCGCGCTCGCGCAGCTCGGCCGGGGCGTCGTCCCGGCGGATGCCCCGGTCCTCCGGGCCGACGACGAAGGGGTGCTCCGCGGCCGCGCCGTCTTCGAGACGCTGCGCGTGTACGGCGGCCGTCCGTTCGAGCTCGACGCGCATCTCGACCGGCTGAAGGCTTCCTCCGCCCGTTTGCGGCTGCCGGAGCCGCCGGCTGCGGAGCTGCAGGCGCTCGCGCACGACGCGCTCGCCGCGGCCGGCGAGCCGGACTGCGCGCTGCGCTTCCTCTGGACGCCCGAGACCGGCCTCGCGCTCGTCTCCGCATTGCCTCTGGATCTGGACGAGCTGCGCGGCCGCGGCCTTCGGCTCCAGGTGTGCGAGTGGGCGACCGGAGCGCTCGCCGGCGCGAAGTCCGTCAGCTACGCCGAGAACATGGCGGCACAGGCCGCCGCGGAGGAGCACGGCCTCGACGACGCGCTCCTCGTCGCGCCGGACGGAACCGTGCTCGAGGCGCCGACCGCGAACGTCTGGTTCCGCGAGGGCGACCGGCTGCACACGCCGTCGCTCGACCTGCCGATTCTCGCGGGCGTGACGCGCGCCGTCCTCCTACGCGACCGGAGCGTCGACGAGGGCCGGTATCCGCTGGAGCGGCTGCTCGCGGCGGACGAGGTGTTCCTGACGTCGTCCGTGCGCGAGGTGATGCCGGTCGTGCGCGTCGGCGGCCGGACGTTCGAGCGCGGGCCCGCCGCGGCGGAGCTGCAGGAATCGCTTCGGCGGTACGCTGGAGCGGGATGAGCGAGAAGCTCCGGCTCGGCGGCATGGCGCTTGCGAACGGTGTGCTCGTGCACGGGCCGACCGCGTGGGCGTGTGCGATCCGAAACTCGGACGGCGAGATCGAGGTCGTCGCGCGGAAGAAGCGGCTTCGCGCGTCGCGTGTCCGCAACCCGATCCTCCGCGGCCCGGCCCGGCTGGCGGAGGCGATGGCGCTCCTGCCGCAGGTGAAGCTCGCGCTCCCCGCCGCGAAGCTGCCGATGCAGAGCCGCAGCACGCTGGCAGCCGTCGCCGGCACGAGCGTCGCCGTGCGCGGCATCCGCGAGAACGGCCGCCTGCGCCCGGCGGCGCAGGAGCTGCTCGTCTCCGTGCTCGCGCTCGCGCCGGCGCTGTTCGCGCTGCGCGGCGGCGAGCTCGCCGCCTACCACGGCGCCGAGCACATCTCGATCGGCACCTACGAGCACGGCGAGGGCGCGACGAAGGAGCACGAGCGGTGCGGCGGCCATCTGATCGGCCCGCTGCTCGCGACGAGCGCCGTCGGGAACACGCTTGCGTCGCTCGCGCCGGCGCGCGTCCGCAACCACGCCCGGGCCGCCGCGCAGCTCGGCGCGCTCGCAGCGACGACGGAGATCTTCGGCTGGATGACCCGTCATCCCGGCAACCCGGTGGCGCAGGCGCTGGCCAAGCCGGGGCACGAGATCCAACACCGGCTGTCCACGGCCGAGCCCTCGCCGGAGCAGCTGGAAGTCGCCGAGGCCGCCCTCGTCGCGTGTCTCGAGCTCGAGGATGGCGACCGGGACTAGAGCTCGGCTCGACCCGCAGCTCTTCGATCTGCCGGTCGAGAAGATGCGCGCAGGCTGGTACAGCGATGCGTACTTCAACCATGCGCGCGACACGCTGCTGCGTGACGGCCGCCGTCCGCGCGTCGTGATGCAGGTCTTCCAGAAGCAGCATGCGTGGCTCGGTGGGATGGACGAGGCGATCGCGATCCTGAAGCTCTGCTCGCACGACTACGACGGGCTCGAGATCCGGGCGCTGTACGACGGCGACAAGATCGAGCCGTACGAGCCGGTGATGCACATCGAGGGCGACTACACCTCCTTCGCCCACCTCGAGACCGTGTATCTCGGCACGCTCGCGCGCCGGACGCTCATCACGACGAACGTCGTGCATGTCCTCCAGGCCGCGAACGGCAAGCCGATCATCTTCATGCCGGCGCGGCACGACCACCACCGCGTGCAGGCGGGTGACGGCTACGCCGCGTACGTCGCGGGCCAGGTCGTCGGGACGGAGATCGGTGTCACGAGCGACGAGCAGGCGTCATGGTGGGGCGGCCGCGGCATCGGCACGGTGCCGCACGCGCTGATCGCCGCCTACGGCGGCGACACCGTTGCCGCCGCACAGAAGTTCGCCGACTGGGCGGCCGGCGAGCTGAACGTGACGGTGCTCGTCGACTTCGACAACGATTCCGTCCGCACGGCGCTCGAGGTCGCAGATGCCCTCGGCGACCGACTCTGGGGCGTCCGGCTCGACACGTCGGAGTCGCTCGTCGACCGCTCGCTCCTCGGCGAGATGGGCGACTTCCGGCCGACCGGCGTCAACGAGCGCCTCGTGTGGAAGGTGCGTGAAGCGCTCGACGCGAGTGGCCACGAGCGGGTCCGCATCGTCGTCTCGGGCGGGTTCACGATCGAGAAGATCGAGCGCTTCGAGCGCGCAGGCGTGCCCGTCGACGCATACGGCGTCGGCTCGTCGCTCATCCGCGGCTCGAACGACTTCACCGGCGACATCGTCGTGACCGACGGCAAGCCGTCGGCGAAGGTCGGCCGGCACTACCGGCCGAGCGACCGGCTCGAACCGGTCACGTGAAGGTCCTCCCGGTCACGCCCGAGCGGTGGCCGGACCTGGTCGCGCTGTTCGAGCAGCGCGGACCTCGCGGCGGCCATCGCAACACGCCCGCGTACGGCTGCTGGTGCATGTGGTGGCGCGACCGTTCCCTGGCGCACGGCGAGCCGAAGAAGCGGGCGATGGCGAAGCTCGTGCGTGCAGGCCGCGAGCCCGGCCTGCTCGTGTACGACGCGGGCCGCGCGGTCGGCTGGGTCGCGGTTGCGCCACGCGAGGAGTTCGCGGCGCTCATGCGCTCGCCGCAGTACCGGCCGCATGACGAGGAGGAAGGCGTGTGGGCCGTCACCTGCTTCGTCGTCGACAAGCCCGAGCAGCGCCGCGGGGTCGCCGCCGCGCTGCTCGACGCGGCCGTCGCGCACGCCTTCGGTCGCGGCGCCGCGGTGGTCGAGGCGTATCCGCACCTCGCGAAGGGCGACGATTACATGGGTGCGCTCGAGCTCTACGAGCGCGCGGGCTTCCGGAGGGCTCGGACCGCGAACAAGCGGGCTATCGTCCGTCTCGAGCGATGAAGAGGATCCTTTGGGATGTCGACACGCAGGTCGACTTCATGGAGCCGAGCGGCAAGCTGTACGTCCCGGGCGCGGAGGACGTCGTCCCGGCGATGGAGCGCCTCGTCGAGGCGGCGCGTGCGGCCGGCGTCGTCCACGTCGCATCCGCCGACGACCACGAGCTGACGGATCCGGAGATCAGCGAGTCGCCGGACTGGCGGAGCACCTTCCCGCCGCATTGCCTCCGGGGCACGCGCGGCGCCGAGAGGATCTCCGCGACGAAGCAGCGCGACCCGTTGCCGCTCTCGCTCATGCCGTACCCGCCGGAGCTGCTGGTCGAGTTGATCGCGAACCGGCGTGAGCTCCTCCTCCTGAAGAAGAGCGTCTACGTCTTCACGAACCCGAACGCCGACCCGCTGCTCGACGCGCTCGACCCGGACGAGATCGTCGTGTTCGGCGTCGCGACCGACGTCTGCGACGACACCGCGATCCGCGACTTCCTCCGGCGCGGCCGCCGGGTCGTCTTCGTCGAGGACGCTGCGCGCGGGCTCGACGAGCAAAGAACGGCTGCATGTACGGCTTTCTGGCGCGAGAGCGGGGTCGGGTTCGCGACCGTCGAGGAGGTGATCGCCTCCCTCGGCTAAGGGACTTCGCCCTTGCTGCCGATGAGGTCACGAGATGGTGGGGAACTGGTTCCACAACGCCGCCGACTTCGCCACGACGTGGCTTCCGCTCGCGTTCTTCGCGATCCTCGTCCTGACCGCGTGGCTCCTCTGGAAGACGGTCGGGATGATGCCGCGCGTCAAGCCGACGCAGATCGACTCGAAGTCGAAGTCGAGCGTCACGTGGTCGGACGTCGCCGGCGTCGAGGAGGTGCGCGCGGAGCTGATGGAGGTCGTCGACTTCCTGCGCGACCCCAAGCGGTTCGAGAAGCTCGGGGCGAAGGTGCCGAAGGGCCTGCTCCTCTACGGCCCGCCCGGCACCGGAAAGACGCTCTTGGCGAAGGCAGTCGCGCATGAGTCCGGTGCGCAGTTCTTCAGCGCGAGCGCGTCGTCGTTCGTCGAGATGTTCGCCGGCCTCGGCGCGGCGCGCATCCGCAAGCTGTTCATGGAGGCGCGCAAGCACGCGCCCGCGATCGTCTTCATCGACGAGCTCGATGCCGTCGGTGCGCAGCGCACCGGCCACGGCTTCAACCGCGAGCAGGATCAGACGCTCAACCAGCTGCTCGTCGAGCTCGACGGCTTCGAGGGCGCCGAGCAGGTCGTCGTCATGGGCGCATCCAACCGCATCCAGGATCTCGATCCGGCGCTGCTGCGCCCCGGCCGGTTCGACCGGCAGATGCTCGTGCCGCCGCCGGATCTCAAGGGGCGCGAGGCGATCCTCGCCGTACACGCGCGCACGAAGCCGCTCGCACCGGACGTCTCGCTCGCCGCGATCGCGAAGCAGACCTCGGGTCTGACCGGCGCCGAGCTCGCGAACATCTGCAACGAGGCGGCGATCTTCGCCGGCCGGCGCGGCGACGAGTACGTCAACCAGCGCGACTTCGACAACGCGCTCGAGCGCGTCGTCGCCGGCCTGCAGCAGAAGAAGGTCCTGACGGAGAAGGAGCGGCGGATCCTCGCATTCCACGAGGGCGGGCATGCGCTGATGGCGCACCTGATGGGCGCGGCGATGGAGCTGCAGAAGGTGACGATCTTCTCGCGCGGCGACGCGCTCGGATACGCCTTCTACACGCCCGAGGAGGATCGGTACCTGCACACGAAGGAGGAGCTCGTCGACCGGATGATCGTGGCGCTCGCCGGCCGTGCTGCAGAGGAGGTCGTGTTCGGCCGCGTCACAAACGGCGCCGCGAACGACCTGGAGAAGGTGACCGAGATCGCGCGCGCGATGGTGTTCGAATGGGGCATGGCGGACGCGGTCACGTCACGCACGCTCCGCGCCGACAACTACGCGCTCTCCGAGGAGACGAAGCGGCTGCGCGACCAGGAGCAGGCGCGGCTGACGGACGGCGCCTACGAAGAGGCGGTCCGCATGCTTCGCAAGCACCGGCCCGCGCTCGACCGGCTCGCGACGGCGCTGCTGGAGAAGGAGACGCTCGTCCGCGACGAGGTGCTCGAGCTGCTCGCCGAGGTCGAGCCCGAGTCCCGCGCCTCCGAAACGGTCGGGATTCCGCAGGTCGTGGCGGCGAAGCCGCCGAACCCGCGCGCTAGCCGCCCAGCGCGCTGAGGTCGACCGCGTTCTTCGGAGCGACGATCGGCTCGTCCGTCGCGTTCCAGTCGGTGAAGTCGACGTCGCCCTGGTTCTTGCCGCCGTTGACGGCCACCGGGTACGCCGTGCCCTCGCTCGCGACGTAGAGCGACCCGCCCTGCGTCGTGTCGCGGATCTCGACCACCTTCTGGCCCCGGTAGTCGACGATCCCGCGGTTCTCGATCTTCCCGTGTTGGCCGAGGATCGACGAGAAGAAGAGCGTCTTGTCGACGAGGCCCGTGATCTGCTGCACCTGCGCCTGCGCCGTCGGCGCCTTCACCCACTTGTCGTGGAGGAGCGCCGCCGCCGCGGCACCGCCGAAGCGCTTCCAGAAGGCCGCGCCCGCCTTGACGTAGACGGTCTTGCCGATGCGCACGAGGTCGAAGCTGAGCCCGCCCTCCTCGAGATGCCCCTTGCCCTTGCCGTCGCCGATCCAGAGGTTGAGCTTGATCGGCCGGCCGTTGTCGACGCCGCCGCCGACGACGTGGACGATCGACGCGCTCTTCGCAGCCGCCTGGGCGTCGGCGACGACCTGCGCAGCCGACTTGCTCTCCTCGCCGTTCGTCTTCTTCCCGCCTCCGCATGCCGCCAGCCCGAGCAACGCCACGAGGCCGAGGAGGGCGAGCCGTCTCACCGCCGCGAGCATCGCATAGACGGCGGTAGCATCGCCATGGTGGAGGCGCAGTCCATCCATCACGTCGGCGTCGCGGTCGAGGATCTCGACGCGGCCGTCCGGACGTACGAGCGGCTGTTCGGCGGCCGGCTCGAGCATCGGGAGCGGGTCGACGACCAGGGGGTCGAGGCGGCGTCGATGCGTCTCGGCGACAGCCGGGTCGAGCTCTTGGCGGCCTTCGAGGAGGACTCACCCGTCGGCCGCTTCCTCGCCAAGCGCGGCGAGGGGATGCACCACATCGCCTACGAGGTCGGCGACGTGGCCGCCGCGCTCGATCAGCTCGCCGCCGAAGGCGTCGAGCTGATCGACACCCGCCCGCGCCGCGGGATGTTCGGGCTCGAGGTGGCGTTCGTGCATCCGGATTCGGTTCACGGTGTTCTCTCGGAGGTGGTGTCGGTTGGGTAGCAACGAGCGCGTGCGCGTCGAGATCGGCTTCCAGGGCGGCCAGGTGGTCGGCGGCTTCGTCGATCCCCACTCCGCCGACGAGCTCGAGCGCGCGCTCCACGAGGACGGCCCGCGGGTCGTCGTCCTGGAGCTCGAGGACGGCCGGTATCACGTCGTCGTGCCGCTCGTCGCGTATTTCCGCCGCTTCAGCCGTGCCAGCCGCGTCGGGTTCGCAGCCGGCTAGGCCGGGAAGACGCTTGGCGGACGTGGAAGCGAAAGAGAGGCCGAAGGAGTCGCAGGACCAGGTGCGCAAGCTCGTCGAGCGCGGGCAGGCGGGCGACCGCGATGCGCTCGAAGAGCTCTACCTGATCCATTTCGACCGGATCTACAGCTATCTGCACATGAGCGTCGGAAACCGGCACGACGCCGAGGACCTGACGACGCAGACGTTCCTCAAGATGCTCGAGTCGATCGGCCGCTTCCGCTGGCAGTCGGCGCCGTTCTCCGCATGGCTGTTCCGCATCGCGCACAACCTCGCGATGGATCACTTCCGCGCCCGCCGGCGCTGGCAGCCGGAGGAAGAGGTGCCCGAGCCGATCGGGTCGGAGGAGCCGTCGGCGGAGCTCGCGGCGATGCAGTCGATCGGGCGGCAGTCGATGCTCGAGCTGATCGAGAAGCTGTCACCGGAGCAGCAGCAGGTGCTGACGCTGAAGTTCGTCTTCAACTTCGCGAACGCCGACGTCGCGAAGATCCTCGACAAGACGGAAGGCGCGATCAAGTCGCTGCAGCACCGCGCGCTGGCGTCCCTGCAGAAGCAGATCCAGAGCAAGGACTGACGCGTGGCGCTCGCGGTCGGCATCGTCGGGCTGCAGAGCTCCGGCAAGTCGCTCCTGTTCGAAGCGCTCACCGGGACGAAGGCGCACGGCGAGGTCGGCATGGCGGCGATCCCCGATCCGAGGTTGCAGCAGCTCGCCGACGTGGTGCACGCCCGCAAGGTGACGCCGGCTGCGGTTCGCGTCGTCGAGGTGCGGGGCACGGGGCCGGCGCTGCTCGGCAACCTTCGCCAGGTCGACGCGCTGCTCGTCGTCCTCGACGGCTTCTCGGGCACGCGCGTCGCGGCGGACGATCTCGAGACGCTGAAGCTCGAGCTGCTCGTCGCCGATCGCGACCACGTCGAGCGCCGGCTCGAACGCGTCGCCAAGCAGGCGAAGTCCGGTGACGCGAACCTGAAGAAGGAGGTCGACCACCTCGAACGGCTGCTCGCGCACCTCGACGCCGGCCACACGCTCGCCGACTGGACGGACGAGCTGCCGTCCGAGCTCGAGCCGCTGACGACGAAGCCGTTGATCGCGATCGAGAACGGCGGAGGCGGCGTCGACCTGAAGCTCGAGGCGGAGCTCGCCGACCTCCCCGCGGACGAGGCGGCCGAGTTTCGGGGCGGCGGCGAGTCGGCGCTCGGAAGCGTCGTCCGTCAGCTCGCGGAGATCCTCGACCTGATCACGTTCTTCACGGCCGGCGAGAAGGAGACGCGCGCGTGGACGCTCCGGCGCGGCGAGACGGCGCTCGACGCGGCTGCGACGATCCATTCGGACATCGCGCGCGGCTTCATCCGCTGCGAGGTCGTGCGCTGGGACGATCTCGTCGCCGCCGGCTCGCACGCGGAGGTGTCTCGCGCGGGCAAGCAGCGCCTCGAGGGCAAGAGCTACGCGGTGGAGGACGGAGACGTCTTGAACATCCGCTTCAACGTGTGACGCGCCGCGAGGATCGCGACGGCGTCCTCGTGCTCGGGCACCGGGGCCGGCCGGTGCTCGTCTTCCCGTCGCAGGAGCGATCGCGGTACGAGTGGGAGGAGCACGGCATGGTCGACGCGGTGCGCGACTTGATCGACGCGGGCCGCGTCAAGCTCTACTGCGTCGACTCGTGGGATGCGGGGACCTGGCACGACGAGTGGCTGCCGCGCGAGGAGCGGGCGAGACGCCACGAGGCGTACGAGCGCTGGGTCGTCGATCGCGTCGACGGGGGCGACGTCATCACGGCGGGCGTGTCGATGGGCGCATTCCACGCCGCGAATCTCAGCCTGCGCCGACCGGAACGGTTCCCGTTGGCGCTCTGCTTCTCCGGCATCTACGACGTCGACGCGATCGGCTGGGGCGAGCGGGGCGACTCCTTCTACTTCAACAACCCGGCCGACTACGTGCGCGGCCTCGAGGGATCGCCCGCGAGCCTGCTTCTGGTCGCGGGCCGCGGGATGTGGGAGGACACGACGGGCGCGCTCGAGCAGACGCTCCGGTTCGCGTCGCTCCTCGCGGCGAACGGGATCCGCCACGAGCTCGATGTCTGGGGCGAGGACGCGCCGCACGACTGGCCCGCCTGGCGGGCGCAGCTCGCGAAGCATCTACAGAGGTTCGTCTAGCTCGGTCAGCAGCCGGCGCGCGCTGACGCTGTGCGTCCGCAACGTCGTGAGCAACTGCGCTGCGGTGACGTGGCGCCGTCGGCGGGAAGCGATCTCGAGCAGCCGCTTCACCTCGGGCGACACCGGCAGGCAGTCGTTGCGATCGAGTGCGCTCCCGAGCTCGGCGCGGACGATGTCGAACGAGATCCCGAGCGACGCGAGTGCTGTCCGCTCGTCGGCGACGATTCGATCGCGAACCTCGTCGGGATCGACGGCGAGCGCGCCGTGGACGGCGCAGGCGAGCACGAGGTGCTCGACGCCGACGGCGAACGACAGGCGGGCGGCTTCGTCGCACGCCGTGCGAAAGAGCGCCTGCGCGGCATCGGTCGGGCGCGGTGAGAGCAACCTCACCAGCGCCGCCGCTTCTTCGCGTAGCGCTGGTGCACGGCTTGCTTCGAGACGCCGAGCTCGTCCGCGATCTCCTGCCACGTGAGCCCGCGGTCGCGGGCGCTCTCGACGTGGATCCGCTCGACTCGCTCGAGCAGCCGCCGGAGCGCCGCGACCGCGCGCAGGCCCTCCGACGGGTCCTCCGATGCGACCCGGATCGCCAAGTCCTGCGCGTCCTCCATGCCGTCAAGGTAGCTTGACGGTCTTGTCAGGTCAAGTTGACAAGCTCAGCAGCAGTCGCCGCCGTCGCCGCAGCAGTCGTCGCAGCAGTTCATCGCGTCCTCCCTTCATCGATATATTTCGATATATGGAGACGAGGCTACCTGTGCTCTGCTGCGGCTCGCCACTCGCCGGCGGCGAGGCGGAGGAGCTTGCCGCGCGCTTCAAGGCGCTCGCAGACCCGACCCGGGTCGCGATCGTGAACCGGCTCGGAACGGCGGCCGGGGTGTGCGTGTGCGACCTCAACGCGGAGTTCGACCTCTCCCAGCCGACGATCTCGCATCATCTGAAAGTGCTGCGCGACGCGGGCCTCGTGACCGTCACGCGCCGCGGCACGTGGGCGTACTACCGGTTGGTGGACGAGAGCCTGCAGCAGCTTCGCCAGACTCTCGGGGGATGACCCGCGTTCTCTTCGTCTGCGCCCAGAACGCAGGCCGGTCGCAGCTCGCGCAGGCGCTCTACGAGCTGCGCGGCGGCGAGGCGCGCTCGGCGGGGTCGGAGCCGGCCGAGGAGGTTCACGAGGCGGTCGTCGAGGCGCTCGAGGAGATCGGCGTCGACGCCGCCAACCGGAAGCCGCGCGCGCTGACGCGCGACGACGTCGACTGGGCGGATCTCGTCGTGACGATGGGCTGCGGCGACGCCTGCCCGGTCATCCCGGGCAAGCGGTACGTCGACTGGGAGCTCCCGGACCCGGTCGGGCTGTGCCTCGAGGAGGTGCGGGAGCTGCGCGCCGACATCGAGCGGCGCGTGGCCGACCTGCCGTGATCGCTGCCGTTCAGCAGCCGCTGCTCGTCGCGGTCGGGCTCGCGGGCGCTGCCGTCTGCAGCGTGTGGGCCGCGAGACGCACGCGCGTGCCGACGCCCGTGTACCTCGTGCTCGTCGGCCTGGTGGTGTCGGTCGTGCCGGGCGTGCAGGAGATCCGGCTGCCGCCGGACGTCGTCTTCTACGGCTTCCTGCCGCCGCTCCTCTATGCCGCCGCGTTCGTCGTCTCGCCGCGGGAGGCGCGTCAGAACTGGCGCTCCATCCTCGTCCTGGCGCTCGGCCTCACCGCCGCGACGCTCTTCGCCGTCGGCTTCGTCGGGTGGGCGCTCGTGCCGGGGCTCGGCGCCGCCGGCGCGTTCCTGCTCGGCGCCGTCCTCGGTCCCACCGACCCGGTGAGCGCGACGAGCGTCCTCGGCGAGACGTCTGCTCCCGAGCGGCTGCGGACGATTCTCGAGGGCGAGAGCCTCGTCAACGACGGCGTCGGGCTCGTCGCATTCTCGATCGCCCTCACCGCCGTCGAGCGCGGCAGCTACTCGGTGGGCGACGGGCTGTTGAAGTTCCTCGAGGTCTCCGTCGGCGGCATCGCGTTCGGGATCGCCGTCGCGTGGATCATCGAGCGCATCCGCACGCGCGTGCAAGACGCGGAGGTCGAGATCCCACTGTCGCTGCTCACGCCGTACGCGGCGTACATCCCAGCCGACCGGCTGCACCTCTCCGGGATCCTGGCCACGGTCGCCTGCGGGGTCTATCTCGGTTGGCGCTCCGGCGGCATCTTCCGTCCGTCGGTCCGTCTTCAGTCGGTCGCGTTCTGGGATGCGCTGACGTTCATCCTCACGGCGGTGCTCTTCGTCCTGCTCGGGACGCAGTTCCGGTCGGTCGTGCACGGTCTCGCACACCCGTCGTGGTGGCAGCCGCTCGTCGTCTTCTCCGTGCTCCTCGCCGTACGCCTCGTTTGGATGCTCGGCTTCGTGCGCGACACGTGGCCGGATCGCTTCATCCTCGGCTGGAGCGGGATGCGCGGGGCGCTGTCGCTGGCGGCGGCATTGTCGATCCCGGTGAGCGTCGCGGAGCGCGACACCGTTCTCTACCTGACGTTCACGACGATCCTCGCGGGGCTCGTCGTGCTCGCGGTGCCTTTGCCGTGGCTGCTCGATGCGCTCGGTTTCCCACCGGGCGAGACGAGCGCGAGCGAAGCAGCGGCGGCGCGGAGGCTGCGCGAGCTCGTGCCGGCGGAGCTGCGGGATCTCGACGAGCAGCGGCGTGAGCTGATCGCGGCGCAGCGCGCCGAGCTCGCGCGGCTCAAGGCCGACGGCGAGATCTCGCACGCCGCGGCGCGCGCCCTCGAACGGCGGCTCGATCTCGAGGAGACCGCGCTCAGCCCGCGCTGAGCAACGCGACGCCGGCGAGCGCGACCGCGACGCCGACGAGCTGCAGGCGCGCGATCCGCTCGTCGAGGACGGTGCGCGCAAGCGCCACGATCACGACCGGATAGAGCGATGCGAGTACCGCGACGACGCTGAGCAGTCCGCGCGTGGTCGCTGCCGCGTAGAGCAGCGTCGCGCCCGTGTCGCCGATCCCGACGCCGATCAGCAACGGCCACATCGGACGCGAGGGCCGTTGCACGCCGAGCACCAAGACGAGCGTGAGCATGCACGGCACCGCGACGATGCGCATGATCCAGACGGCCCAGGCGATGCCGCCGGGCGCGGCGCGGCTCAGCCCGATCAGCGAGCAGCCGAAGGCGGCTGCGGCGAGCAGCGCGAGGCCGACGCCGGCCCCGATGCGCCGGGCCGCCGTCTCGGGGACCTGCTCGAGCGAGGCGCCCGCGACGCCGAGCACCGCGAGCACCACCCCCGCAGCCTGGAGCGCCGACGGCCGCTCGCCGCGTGCGAGCCCGTAGGCGAGCGGGACGATCGCCGCGGTCGTCGAGATCGGCCCGACGATCCCCATCGAGCCGACGGCGAGCGCCCGGTAGAAGGCGGTGAGGCCGCCGACGCCGGCGAGCCCGGCGAACGCCGCCCACGCGGCCTGCCCCCACGAGGGAGCCGGGGCGCCCGTGATCGCGACGGCGATCCCCGCCACGACGAGCCCGGCACTCTGCATCACCAGGGCGACGACGAACACGGGCAGCCGCCGCGAGCCGATGCCCGCGCCGAAGTCCGCGAAGCCCCAGGCGAGGCTCGCGCCGAGCGCGAGCAGGATTGCCGTCACGCAGGAACGGGACGCGTCGCCGCGACCGCGTCGAGCTGGTTTGCGTGATACAGGACGGCCGCCTCCGCCGTGCGCGCTGCGCGGACGTCGTGGTGGCACGCGACGGCGTGCAGCAGCTCGGCGGGCGCCTGCAGGCGCTCGAGCCTGCGGAGCGCGAGATGGACGTGCCCGAGCAGTTTCCCGTCCTCCGACGGGGTGAAGAGCGGCGGTGGGCCGAGCTCTTCCGTCCGGCCGATGTCGTGCACGAGCGCCGCCGCGAGCAAGAGGTCGGGGCGGAGGCGCTGGTGCAGCTGCGCCGTCTCGCGGCAGAGCGTTGCGACGCCGACCGTGTGCTCGAGCAGGCCGCCCGTATACGCGTGGTGCCCGTCAGGCGTCGCCGGATAGCTGCGCAAGGGTGCCTCGCCCAGCGCGCGCGTCACAAGCCCCCGCAGCGGGTCGTTGTGGATCTCGGCGACGAGGAAATCGAGAAAGCCCTCGAGCTCGTCCGCGTCGCGCCGCAGCGCGGGCGCCATCGTTCCCGGGTCGACGTCCGCAGCCGGCTCGAGCGTCCGGACGTCGAGCTGCAGGCTGTTGCGAAAGCGCTCGACGCGTCCGAGCACGCGCACCGCGTCGCCCTCGGCGAAGCGCTGGTCGAGGAGCTCGACGTCGTTCCAGATCCGCGCCTGCACACGGCCGGTGCTGTCGATCAGCTCGAGCGCGAGATAGGCCGCACCGCCCTTCGTGCGCAGCCGCTCTTTGCGGGCGACGGCGTAGACGCCCTCGACCGTGCGGTTCTCCTCCAGTTGGCTGATCGCGGTCACCACGGGTGAGTCTAGGCTGGGTCCGCGATGGCCGACGTTCGCCCGTTCCGCGCGCTTCGCTACGACGTGCCCGACCTCGGGGCCGTCGTCGCGCCGCCGTACGACGTCATCTCCGATGTCGAGCGACGGGAGTACCTCGCACGCGACCCGCACAACGTCGTCCACCTGACGCTGCCCGACGACGCGGAGCAGGCGGCCCGCGACCTCGCCGCGTGGCGCGCGGCCGGCGTGCTCGTCGAGGAGGAGCCGTCGTACTGGTGGCTCCGCCAGGACTATGTCGGCCCGGACGGTGTGGCGCGCAGCCGCCACGGCTTCGTCGCCGCGCTTCGCGCCCAGCCGTACGAGGAACAGGTCGTCCTGCCGCACGAGCTGACGCATGCCGGTCCGAAGGAAGGACGCCTGCGCCTGCTGCGTGCGACGCGGACGCAGCTCGAGCCGATCTTCCTGCTCTGGGACGGCACGATCGAGGTCGACGGGCTCGGAGAGCCGGACCTGCAGGCGGCCGAGGCAAAGCTCTGGCGTCTCGACGCGGCGTTCGGCGACGCGCTGACGGAGGAGCTCCGCGACGCGCAGCTCCTGATCGCCGACGGCCATCACCGCTACGAGACGACGATCGCCTTCAGCGAGAGCTTCGGCGACTCGCCGTGGCTGCTCGCGGTGATCGTCCCGACCGACCAGGAAGGCCTGACGATCTTCCCGACCCATCGGGTCGCCCGCTCGGTCGACGGTGCGGCCGGGCAGCCGATCGACCGGCCGGGTGATGACCTGCCGGGGCCCGTCCTCTATCGCGGCGAGGGCCGCTACGAGCTGCTCGAGGGCGACGGGCTCGACCCGGAGGTGGTCGCGGCGCTCGCGCCCGCGGGCGTGACCTACACGGCGTCGCGCCAGGAGGCCGAGGCGGCCGTCGACCGCGGCGAGGCCGAGGGCGCCTTCCTGCTCCGGCCGACACGGATCGAGGACGTGTGGGAGGTCGCGCGCCGCGGCGACGTGATGCCGCAGAAGAGCACGTTCTTCTATCCGAAGCTGACGAGCGGCCTGCTCCTTTTCCCCGTCGACGAATGACCGACTGGCTCGACGTCTGCCGCGCGTGCGTCGCGGACGTGCGTGCGGTTCTCGACGACCTGCCGACGCGCGCCGAGCGTGAGCCCGTCGTCGGCTCGGGGATGGGGGGCGACGAGACGACGGCGATCGACCGCGCGGCGGAGAGCGCGATCCTCGCGCGGCTGCGCGCGGTCGAGGAGCCGTTGACGGTCGTCTCGGAGGAGGTCGGCGTGTTCGGGGACGGCGGGACGGTCGTCGTCGTCGACCCGATCGACGGATCGCTGAACGCGAAGCGGCAGATCCCGTTCTTTGCCGTCTCGATCGCCGTCGCGGACGGGCCGGCGATGGGCGACGTGCACTTCGGCTACGTCTACGACTTCGGCACGGGCGAGGAGTGGGTCGCGCACCGCGGCGGCGGCGCGTTCCTCGACGGCGAGCCGCTCGGCGGCGTGCGGCCGAAGGAGCGAATCGAGATCCTCGCCTTCGAGGCGACGCGGAGCGATCTGATCGCCCGCGACGCGCCGAAGGTCGTCGACCTCGCGTACCGCCTGCGGATCACGGGCTCGCTCGCCCTCGCGCTCTGCCAGCTCGCCTCCGGGCGCATCGACGCGGTCTGCTCGCTCAAGGGCGCCCGCTCCGTCGACATCGCGGCGGCGCAGCTCCTCGTCCGCGAGACCGGCTATCCGATCGCGCTCTTCGACGACGAGCGCCCGTTCGAGGCCGCCGAGCTCGACCTCGAAGGACGTTCACGCGTTGCCGCCGCCGGGAACGCGGAGCTGTGCCGTCAGCTCGCCCACGCTCTGTCCGCATAGGCTGCTCCGGCTGGAACTACGCGAGCTGGCGCGACGAGCTCTACGAGGGCCGGCCCGCGCGGTTGTGGCTCGAGCACTATGCGCGGCATTTCGACACGGTCGAGGTGAACAACACGTTCTACCGCCTGCCGAACAGGTCGGCCGTCGCGAACTGGGAACGCACGGCTCCGCCCGGCTTCACGTTCGCGCTGAAGGTCTCCCGCTACCTCACGCACATCAAGCGCCTCACCGACCTCGGCGGCGGCTGGCAGCGGTTCCTCGACCGGATCGACCCGCTGCTCCGGTCGCCGAAGCTCGGGCCGCTCCTGTGGCAGCTGCCGCCGAACTTCCGGCGGGACGACGAGCGGCTCCGCACCGCGCTCGCGACGATGGCCGCGGACGGACGGCGCCACTGTGTCGAGTTCCGCCATCCGACGTGGTTCGTTCCCCAGACCTACGAGGCGCTGCGCGAGCACGGCGTGGCGCTCGTGATCGGCGACCGCCCGGAGGTGAAGGCGTTTCAGGCGGAGGTCTTCACTGCCGATTGGACCTTCGTGCGCTTCCACTACGGATCACGGGGCCGCCGCGGCAACTACAGCGAGGGGGAATTGCAGGAGTGGACGTCGAAGTTCCGCCAATGGCGTGAGGAGGTCGACGTGTTCGCCTACTTCAACAATGACTGGGAAGTCTTCGCCGTGCGGAACGCGTTGCGGATGAAGGAGCTGCTGGCCTGATGGCGCTCGTGCTCGTCGCCGACGACAACCGCGAGTTCGCGGAGCTGCTGCGCGCCCTGCTCGAGGATGCAGGGCACACGGTGATCACCGCCTACTCGGGCCTCGCCGCGATCGCCGTCGTCGAGCAGCATCCGGTCGACTGCGCCGTGCTCGACGTGCTCATCCCGCAAATCAGCGGCGACGCCGTCGCGGAGCGGCTCAAGCAGCTGCGGCCGCGACTGCCGATTGCGCTCATGACCGGCAACGGCGATCTCTTCGCGTCGACCTCGAACCTGCTCGTGCTGCACAAGCCGTTCTCGAAGGAGCTGCTGCTCGACACGGTCGAGTCGCTGCTCGCGCAGGCCTAGCCCCAGCTGCCTTCGCTCACTCATCGGAGCTCCCTCAACGTCGGGTAGAGCGACCGGAAGCGACGATACGCGTCCTCGTAGTCCCACTCGGGCTCGATCCGGTCGCGGACGCGGACGCAGGTGGCGACAGCGTCTGCAGCGTCCGCGAAGGTTCCCGCCCGGACACCGGCGAGGAGCGCGGCGCCGTACGCGGATCCCTCCTCGATCGCCGTTCGCTCGAGCGGGAGCTGCAGCACGGAGGCGGCGATGCGGAGCCAGAGCTCGCTCCGCGCACCGCCGCCGGAGACGCGCCCGACGGCCGCGGCGACGCCGAGCTCGCGCAGCAGCTCCAGCGAGTCCCGCAGGCCGAACGCGACGCCCTCGAGCACCGCGCGCGCGAGCGCACCGCGGTCGTGGCGGAGCGAGACGCCGGTGAAGGCGCCGCGCGCGTCCGGATCGGCGTGCGGCGTCCGCTCGCCCGCGAGGTACGGCGCAAAGAGCAGCCCTTCGCTGCCCGGCGCCCAGCGCTCGGCCGCCGCGTCGAGCGCGCGGTAGTCGGCGTCCAGCACCCGCCGCAGCCAGGCGAGGGACCCGGCGGCGCTGAGCATGACGCCCATCGCGTGCCACGTCTCCGGGACCGCGTGGCAGAAGACGTGGACGCGCGCCTCGGCGTCCGGCTGGTATCCGGGGAGCACCGCGAAGACGACGCCGGACGTGCCGAGCACGACGGACAAGGGCCCGCCCGGGCCGACGATGCCGACGCCGAGCGCGGCTGCGGCCTGGTCGCCCGCAGACGCGACTTCTGTCGACTCGCGCGCCGCCGGGAGCCAATCGAGTGGGATCTCGAGCGCGTCGCAGACCTCGTCCGACCAGCGGCGGTGCGCGACGTCGAACAGCAGCGTTCCGCTCGCGTCTGCGGCGTCGATCAGCCGCTCGCCGGTCAGCCGGAACCGGACGTAGTCCTTCGGCAGGAGGATGTGGCGGACGCGCGCGTACGTGTCGGGCTCGTGCGTGCGCAGCCAGAGGAGCTTCGGTGCGGTGAAGCCGGTCAGCGCGCGGTTGCCCGTCAGCTCGATCAGCCGGCCGAGACCCACGCGGCGCTCGATCTCCGCGCACTCGGCCGCCGTCCGCTGATCGTTCCAGAGGATCGCGGGCCGCAAGACCTCGCCGTGCTCGTCGAGGACCACGAGCCCGTGCATCTGCCCCGACAGCCCGATCGGCAGGCCGCGCGGAAGCTGTGCGAGGACGCGCTGCGCCGCCGTCCACCAGAGCTCGGGATCCTGCTCCGCCCAGCCGGGCTGCGGCGTCGAGAGCGGATACTCCTCCGTCGCCGTCGCGACGACGTTGCCGTCGCCGTCGAGCGCGATGCCCTTCGCGCCCGTCGTCCCGATGTCGAGGCCGATCACGGGACGAACGCCTCGCCGGCATTCGAGGCGACGACCGTGTCGCCGCTCACCCACAGCAGCTGGCCGAGATAGCCGGCGCCGAAGAAGCCGCTGCCGATCCACCAGAAGAAGCCGTACGGCCGGTGCTCCGGCGGACCCCCCGGCGTGTGCGGACGCGTCGCCTCCCGGGCGTAGCGGGCGTCGATCAGCCCGCCGGCGCGCCAGAGCTCGCCGATGCGCGCGAGGTCGCGGGTTCGCAGCCTCAGGTGGCCGAAGCCCCAGGCGTATCCCTCGGGGTCGTGCGGCCAAACCCACGCGTCGATGCCGAGCGGCCCGAACAGGACCTCCGCCGCGTACGCGTCGAGCGGCGCCCCGAGCGTCCGCGCGAGTTCGCAGGCGAAGAGGTGGGCGGTGCCGTTGTCGTAGCGGAAGGTGCCGGGCGCGCTGCGCGGGAGCGACCGAAGGGCGTCCTCCCAGCCCGAGTCGAGCGCGATCACGTCGTCGATCTCGCTGTGCAGGCCCGCCGTCATCGTCAGCAGCGGGCGCCACGGCTCGATCGTCTCGACGTCGCCGCGCCGGAGCGCGATGCCTGCGAGCGTCGAGACGACGGTCTTCGTGACGGAGTACGTGTCGCGCAGCTCGTCGTCGCCGAGCTCGACGACCGGCTCGCCGTCTCGCAGCACGACGAGATTCGTCTCAGGCACCCAGCGCGGCGTACACGAGCTCGTACGCGCGGACGGCGTCCTTCTCGTGCTGCGCGGCGCGCAGCGCCGCATCGTCGATCTTCGCGGCGACGCCGTCGATGAACCGCCACTGGAGGACGCTGCGCTCGACCGCGCCGACGGCGTCCTCGGTGTACGGATAGAGGTCGAAGCCGAGCCGTTCGCCGTGCTCGCCGTACTTCGCGCGGCGCAGCTCGATCGCGAGCTCGAGCGTCTCCATGAACGCGGTCGCGCCGACCATGTTGTCGTCGTCGAACGTGCCCCAGCCGGAGTTCGCGTGCTGGTGGCCGAGCAGCCCGTCGGCGGACAGCATCGCCGCGTACTCGGCGAGGTTCTCGCCGTTCATGATCAGGTGCTGCCAGTCCATGTTGACCTGGATGTTCGTGATCCCGCGTGCGCGCAGGGTGTGGATCACGTGCAGCGTCATTCCGATGTTGCGCATCAGGATCTTCATCGCCGGCTCGGAGTTCTTGTGCTCGAGGAAGAGGGTCGTCCCCGACTCCGCGCACCGCTGCGCAACCTCGCCGACGCCGTCGATGAACCGCGCCCACGCTTCGCGGTACGGCGTCTGGAACGGGTAGTTGTAGCCCTCGACGCCCGGCCAGAGGATCATCTGCGAGCCGAGCTCGCCCGCGAACGACGCCGCGCGCAGCGCTTCGTCGAGCGCGTCCTTCCGCACCGCGTCGTCGGGCGACGAGAGGCCGCCCTTGCCGAACCGCGGGTTGAGGTGCGTTCCCGTCGCCACCGCGTAGATGCCGTGGCCGTCGAGCGCCTCGCGCACCGCGTCGAGGTTCTCCTCGGAGAGCTCCTGCGGATAGTGGAACTCGTAGTCGTCCATCAGGTCGCCGAGCCCCTCGACCGCCGTCCGCACCTTCTGCACGGTCGAGGCGCCGGCCAGGTCGGGCTTGTAGCCGCCGGGGTTGAACCGCGTCGCCATCGACCCGAAGGCCCAGATGCCCAGAGACGTCTTCATCGACTCAGCGGCCCGAGCGCGCCTGGATGCGGCGGAGCACGGTGTCGAGCGTGACGGCCATCAGCAGGATCGCGCCCGTGACGATGAAGATGATCCCACTCGTGTAGCCGATCGTGTTCAGTCCGTTCGCGATCGTCGCGATCACCAAGGCGCCGAACAGGCCGTTGCGCACCTCGCCGCGGCCGCCGAAGAGGCTCGTGCCGCCGATCACCGCTGCCGAGATGGCGTCGATCAGCAGCGTGCCGCCGCCGGCGTTCAGGTCGACCGAGTTGAGGCGGGCCGCGAGCACGACGCCGCCGAGGGCGGACATCGCGCCGGAGATCGTGAAGACGAGGATGCGAATCCGTGCGACGTTGATGCCCGCGCGCCGCGCCGCCTCGGCGTTGCCGCCGACCGCGTACACGTGGCGTCCGAAGGTCGTCCGCTTCGCCAGGAAGGTGAGGATCAGCAGCGCCGCGACGATCAGCAGCAGCGGGAACGGCAGGCCGCGGTCCTTGTTGCAGATGTAGACGATCAGAAACGACGCGGCCGGCACGACGAGGAGCTTCGCGGCGAGGAGCGCACGATTGCGGATCGCGACTCCGTGCCGGACCTGCGAGAACGCGCCGCTGCCGACGCTCAACACGTAGATGGCGCTCACGACCGCAGCGATGATCCAGCCGGCGGCGTCGCTGAAGAAGTAGCCGTCCATGTTGTTGATCGTGTTGTTCTGGATCACGATCACGCCCTGTGGAATCGACTTGAGGATCACGCCCTGCCAGATCTCGAAGCCGGCGATCGTCACGACGAACGACGGCACGCCGACCAACGCGACGATCGAGCCCTGGAACGCGCCGATCAACGCGCCGCCGACGACGGCGAGGATGATGCAGATCAGCCCCGGCACGCCCCGGCCGGGTAGCTGGAGCTCGGCGACGATCACGCCGGCCACGCCGCTGACGTAGCCGATCGAGAGGTCGATCTCCCCGAGCAGGAGCACGAAGACCACGCCGTACGCGAGCAGACACGTGCCCGCGAGCTGCGTGATCAGGTTGTTGAAGTTGACGGCGGTGAAGAAGTTCTGCGCCGTCTGGCTGAAGATGATGACGATGACGACGAGTGCAGCGGCGACAGGCAGGCTGCCGAGGTTGCCGGAGCGGAACTCGCGCGAGATCCGCCCCCAGATCCCCTCGGGGACGGCCTCGTCGGTGGCGTCGGCTGCGACGCTCGGCGCGCTCGACGTCATGCGCTCGTCTCCGCGATGCCCGCGACCTTCGTCGGGACGCCCGCCGTGATCGCCGAGACGACTTCCTGCTGCGTCGTCTTCTCCCGCTCGTACACGCCGACGTTGCGGCCGAGCCGCAGCACCGTGATGCGCGTTGCGACCTCGAAGACGTCGTGGAGGTTGTGGGAGATGAGGACGACTGCAAGTCCTTGCTGTGCGAGCCGCGCGACGAGATCGAGCACCTGCCGCGTCTGCGCGACGCCCAGCGCCGCCGTCGGCTCGTCGAGGATGACGATGCGCGAGTTCCAGTGAACCGCGCGCGCGACTGCGACGGACTGGCGCTGGCCGCCCGAGAGCGTGGCGACCGTCTGTCGGATCGAGCGGATCGTCGTGACGGAGAGCGACGCCATCGTCTCGGTGGTCTTCTTCTCCATCTCGGCCTCGTTGAGGCGGTGGATGCGGTCGTGCGCTTCGCGGCCGAGGTACATGTTCTGGACGACGTCGAGGTTGTCGCACAATGCGAGATCCTGGTACACGATCTCGATCCCGAGACGGACTGCGTCCTTGGGGCCGTGGATGTCGACGGGCTCGCCGTCGGAGAGCACCTGGCCGCCGTCGGCCGGGTGGATCCCGGCGATGCACTTGACGAGGGTGGACTTGCCCGCGCCGTTGTCGCCGACGAGTGCCATCACCTCGCCGTCGTAGACCTCGAAGTCGACCTCGGTCAGCGCCTGGACCGAGCCGAAATGCTTGGACAGGCCGCGAACCTCGAGCGCCGGCGTCCCTGTTGCGCGCCGCTCCGATGTGGTCTCAGAAGTGGCAGTCATCGTCGCGAGAGGAACACGGAGGGCGCCGTACGGCGCCCTCCGCTCGTCCTTCCTACTTGCAGTACTTCGCGTATGCGCCGTTGCACACGTCGCTCTTCTTGAGGAACCCGCTCGTGAACAGCAGCTTGTAGTTCGACTTGGTGATCGAAACCGGCTTGATCAGCACGGCCGGCATCTTCTTCTTGCCGTTCGGCACCGTGCCGGTGGTCGTCAGCTTCTGACCCTTCACGAGCTGGATCGCCGCCTTCGCTGCCGCCTTGGCCTCGAGCCGGACGTCCTTGTACACGGTCATCGTCTGCCAACCGGAGATGATGTTCTGGACGCCCTGCGGCGTCGCGTCCTGGCCGCTCAGCGGGATCGGCTTCAGCTTGTGCGCCTTCAGCTGGACGACGACCGCGTTCGCGAGGCCGTCGTTCGCCGCGGCGACCGCGTCGATCTTGTTGCCCGTCTTGACGAGCATCTGGGCGAAGATCGTCCCGGCCTGCTGGTTGTCCCACTGCGGGACGAACTGGTCCGGGCCGGCCTTGAACGTGCCGTTCTTGTAGAGCGGCTTGAGGATCGAGTCGTAGCCGCTCTTGAACAGGAACGCGTTGTTGTCGGTCGGGCCGCCGTTCAGCTCGGCGACGACCGGGTGCTGCGAGTACTTGCCGTTCGCCTTCAGGCCCGCGACGACGCCCTGGCCCTGCAGCTTGCCGACGTAGGGGTTGTCGAACGAGACGTACAGCGCACCGGTGCCGCCGACGATCTCACGGTCGTAGTCGATCGTCTTCGCGCCCTTCGCGGCCGCCGCCTTCTGGATGGCGATCGACGAGCCGGCGTCGAGCGAGGTGATGACGAGGACCTTTGCGCCGTTCGCGAGGCACTGGTCGGCCTGCGACTTCTGCTTCTGCGGGTCGTTGAGCGCGTTCACGATCGTGCTCGTGATGCCCGCGGCTTTGAACGCCGCCGCGAACGCGGGCCGGTCGAACTGCTCCCAGCGGACGGACGACTTCGTGTCCGGGAGCAGGACGCAGGCCTCGGCGCCGGCCTGCTTCACGGTGTGCTTCGCGGTTGCGCCGGCGGCGACCACGCCGACCGCGGCGAGCGCCGCCGCGAAGACGACAACAAGCTTCTTCACATGATCCTCCTGGGGACCGAGTGCGGGAGATAGGCGAGATCGACGCTACAGCCTACGAACCTGCGTTTCAACGATGAATCGTCACGAACGTGTCGCTCTGCACGTTCGCAGTGCGCGTCGTCCCGTCCGGCCAGCGGACGGTGACCCGCACCGGCCGTACGCGCCCGAAGCCGAAATGCACCCGCGGATCCTCCGACGAAAGGTAACTCGAGCCCGCCTGCACGTCCCGCGTCTGTACGCGACCCTGCGAGTCGGCGACCGCGACCGTCGCGCCCGGCGAGAACGGCTTCACCGAGACCGTCAGCCATTGTCCGGTTTGCGAACGGTTGTGGAGGAGCAGGAGCCGTCCGCCGATCGTCCCGACGGCGAGGTCGACGCGCCCGTCGTTGTCGTAGTCGGCCGCGGCGAGGCCGCGCGCGTTCAGCGTCAGGCCCTGCAGCACGCCCGCGTCCTTCCAGTCCTCGGCGTTCCGCTGCAGCACCTGGAGCGGGTTCGCGTCGCGCGCGAGATTCGTGATCGGGATCGCCCCGTTGGCGAGGACGAGGTTCGGGGCGCCGCTGTTCTTCAGGTCGATCCAGGAGTCGCCCCAGCCGGTCAGGTTCGTCGGGAACGTCCGGCGGACGTCCTTCCAGCCGTCGTACGCCGCGTTCGTCTGGCCGCGCGAGTTCGTGACGAAGAGCAGGTCGCCCGCGGACGCGACGCCCATGCCGGCGTTCGTGTCGGCGACGTGGTACGCCTTGGCCTGATCGACGAAGTGGAATCCGAGCGGGCCGCCCGGCTCGTTCAGGTAGAGCCGGTTCGGGTCGGTGTCGTTCGCGACGAAGAGATCCATCCGGCCGTCGCCGTTCGCATCGAGGAAAAGGGCGCCGAGGCTGTGGTCGTACGGCGGCGCGTCGAGGCCGGCTTGAACACCCACCTCGCGGAAGCGCCGGTGGCCGAGATTGAGGAAGAGCTCGTCGCGGACGCCCTGGTGGTTGCCGGGGAAGCCCTTCATCGAGCCGGCGATCTCTCCGTTCGGGTCGGTGTAGCCCGCAACGAAGAGGTCGGGCCGCCCGTCGCCGTCGACGTCCGCGATCGCGGCGCCCGAGTGCCAGCCGAACGAGGCGAAGCCGGACGGCCGCGGCGCCTGCACGAACCGCCCGCCGCTGGCGTTCCAGAGGAGTACGTCGTCGCTCGCCGTCGTGATCACGAGGTCGGTGCGGCCGTCGCCGTCCAGGTCGCCGGCGACGCAGCCCTCGCCGCGCACGGCCGTGCTCCAGCCGGGAACGAAACGATTCTTCCCCCCGTTGAGGAAGAGCACGCTGCGCGGCGGCTGTTTGTAGTCGGCGTAGTGGGGGTCGTCGTACGAGTTGACCGCGAACAGGTCGAGGCGGCCGTCGCCGTTCGCATCGAGCCAGCAGACGCCGCCGCCCATCATCGCCGCGTTGTCCGTCGACATTCCGTAGCGGAAGGAACCCTGACGGAACGGGAGCTCGATCGGCGTCAGCACGTAGCCGGGGAGCGTTCGCACCGTCTGCGGCAGCGCGCCGGGCGTCTTCAGCAGCTGCCAGCTCGTTCCGGTGTACCCGAGCCGGTAGGTCCGGCCGCGGAGTGTCGCGATCGCCGTCGGGCCGCTCTGGCCCTGGCCGCGGCCCAGCCGGAGCGTCAGGCGGTCGCCAGCGTACGCGGGTACCTGCGTCACGAGCGTCGTTGCGATCTGCTTCGCGGCCGTCTCGGTCAGCTCCGCATCGACCCCGCGCGACGGCCCGATCGTGATCGGCGGCAGGAGGCCCGAGGGCAGGCCGCTCGCCGCGGCGGCCGCCGTTCGTGCCGGCACGCCCGCGGCGAAGAGCACTGCGACGTACGCGGCTGCGCCGACGAGCAGCGCCGGGCGTAGCGGCACGCGGACGGGACGCAGGTCGAGCAGCGGCTTCGCGGCGCACACGATCGCCAGCGCGCCGAGAAGCGCCACCTTGCTCGCGTACTCCGTCTGCATCGGTGCGATCAACAGCGCCGCGAGCAGGCCGATCGCGACCGCGTAGAACGCGCGAGCTCGCCGGCCCCGGGGCGCGGTCTTCGGGTCGGTGATCATGTAGAAGAGGAAGACGAGCACCTCCGGCGACGTCAGCAGGACCCACCAGAAGTGCCAGCCGGAGATCGGCCCGAGATGCCAGCGCGCAGTCATCGCGTGTCCCATCGCCGAGACGACGGCGATGCCGGCCGCGAACGCCGCCCAGAATCCGACGGCGACGACGAGCAGCTTCAGCCGCCGCAGGATGAGGAAGCCGCCCGTGACGATGATCGCGAGGGCAAGCGCGAGCCAGACCGACATCGGCCCCCACCAGAAGTCGAGCGGCTCCGCGCGGTTGCGGCCGAGGACGAGGAAGCAGAGGACAAGGCCGATGTTCGACGGGTTGAAGATGTGGCCGCCGCGCCACGTGACGACGTATTTCGAGAGCAGCGACACCGCCGCCGTCGCGACGAAGATCCACCAGCCGTGCAGGCTCCACCAGTCGCCGTGATTCGTCCCGGGCACGCGGAGGATGAATGCGACGCCGTTGCCGGTGAGCAGCGCGCTCGCCGGCCACATCCACACCTTCTGCTTCCGCGCCGTGATCCCGATCTCGAGCACGGCGCAGGTGCCGAGCGAGAGCAGGATCTGCGCGATCGAGAGGCGGAAGTGGAATGCGGCTTGGCCGAGGATCTGCAGCGACGTGATCACCGCTGCGAGATGGAGGCGCGGGTCGCTGAGCTTGGGGAGAACGACCGGCATGGCCTCTCGAAAGGCTAATGCGACACAATCAAAAGGTGAAGCTGGCCCGTGCCCAGGCGATCGTCGCCGACGTGATCGCCAACGCCTCCGGGCCGGTCTCGGTGTGGGTGGTGGACGGGCACGGCGAGCTCCTCGCCGCCGCCTCGATGGACGGCGCCGCCCACGACACGAAGCTGAACGCGCAGCGGAAGGCCTACACCGCGGCGCGGAGCGACGCCCGCACGACGCGCGAGCTCGCCGGGAAAATCGCCGGCGGCGAGGTGCCGCAGAGCTTCGACCCGTTCTTCACGTTCTTCATCGGCGGCGTCGCCGTCTTCGAGGGCGAGGAGCGCGTCGGCGCCGTCGGCGTCAGCGGCCTCGCGGGCGAGGTCGACGAACAGCTCGCGCTCGGCGCTATCGAGCGATCCGCGGGTCGCTAAACACGTCGTGCTCGTCGCGGCTCCGCGACGAGAACTCGGAGATGATCGCGCCCTCGTCGCCGGCCCGGAACCAGTGCAGCGTATCCGGCGGGATCGTGAACTGATCGCCCGGCCGCAGCGTCATCTCCCCGTGCCCGTCGACGAACAGCGTCACCTCGCCGGTGCGGACGCGAAACGTCTCCTGCTTGCCCGGATCGTCGTCGACCGGCGGATGGCGATGCTCGGGGCAGAGCTGGTGCGGGAAGAGGACGAGCTCCTTTGCGCAGTAGCGGTCGTTGTTCTCGTAGACGACGAGCTGCAGCCCGACCTCCTCGAGCCGTCCGAGCCCGAGGTCGGTGACCTCGAGGTCGACCCGCTCGCGGTCCGTGAGGACGATGCCCGCCGCGACGAGCGTCGCGGCGGCCCGCTCCCTAGCCTCGTCGTGCGTCATCGTGCAGCGCCTGGATCGTCGTCGCCTGGGCGATCGCGTCGCCCCGGCCGAGGAGGAGCTCCGCCTCGCCGCGGATCGCATGACCGAGATTCTCGAACTCGAGCTTGTACGGGTCCTCGAACTCGACCTCGATCCGCTCGACCGAGTCATCGCGGCGGAGCTCGATCCCGGGCCTCCGGCAGTGCCACGGGTCGTCGAGGAAGAGCGATCCTTCGCTGCCGATCGCCTCGAACTCGTCGCGGTTCGGCAGCGCCGTCCCGCAGTCGAACGTCGCGACGACGTCGTTGGGGAAGTGGAGAACGCCCGTGAACACCCAGTCGGTGCCGGTAGGCCCGTACCAGGCCTCCCCGTGAACGCGGTCGGGCTCGCCGGCGAGCAGCCGCGAGCCGCTGACGCAGTAGCAGCCGACGTCCATCAGCGCGCCGCCCTCGACCTCGGTGCGGAGGCGGATGTTGTCGGCGTCGTAGAGCGAGTAGCTGAAGCACGAGCGGATCAGGCGCAGCTCGCCGATCGCGCCGCTTGCGACGAGCTCCCGCAGCCGCGCGGTCTGCGGGCTGTGGCGGTACATGAAGGCCTCGGTCAGGAGCATCCCCGTGCGCTCGCTCGCATCGAACGCGCGCTCGACGTTCTCCGGGTTGCGGTCGAACGGCTTCTCGCAGAGCACGTGCTTCCCGGCCTCCATCGCCTTGATCGACCATTCGACGTGCAGCGTGTTCGGCAGCGGGATGTAGAGCGCCTCGACCTCGGGATCGGCGAGCAGCTCCTCGTAGCTGCCGTAGGCGCGCGGAATCTCCCAGTGCTTCGCGAACGCGTCGGCCCTCGCCTTGTCGCGGCTGCCGACTGCGACGAGCTCGACCTGCGGCGACGATGTCGCACCGGGCAGCACGCGACGGTTGATGTCGGCCGTCGACAGGATGCCCCACTTGACCGTAGCCATTGCGCGATAGTACGCGCGTGGCGGAGATCGGCATCGGCATGCTCGGTTACGCGTTCATGGGCAAGGCGCACTCGAACGCGTTCCACAAGCTCGCGTACATGACGTGGCCGCCGCCGCTCGTGCCGAAGCTCGTCGGCATCGCCGGCCGCAACGCCGAGGCGGTCGAGCTGGCGGCGACCCGCTACGGATACGAGTACGCGACCGACGACTGGGAGACGCTGGTCGACGACAAGGAGATCGGCCTCTTCGACAACGGCGGCCCGAATTCGCTGCACGCGGAGCCGACGATCAGGGCGGCGCAGGCGGGCAAGCACGTCGTGTGCGAGAAGCCGCTCGGGCGCGACGCGGATGAGAGCTACCGCATCTGGCAGGAGGTCGCGCGCACCGGCGTCAAGCACATGTGCGCCTTCAACTACCGGTTCGTGCCGGCGGTGCGGCTCGCGCGCGAGATGATCGAGGCGGGCGAGCTCGGCGAGATCCGGCACTTCCGCTGCCGCTACCTCCAGGATTGGGGTGACGACCCGTCGCTCGACACCTGGCGCTTCTCGGCCGAGCAGGCCGGAGGCGGCGCCATCGGCGACCTGATGTCGCACGTCGTGGACGTCGCCCGCTTTCTGAACGGCGAGATCTCGGCCGTCAGCGGCTTCGCGAAGACGTTCATCGTCGGCCGCGAGGTCGACGACGCGGCCGAGGCGGCGGTCGAGTTCGAGAACGGCTCGGTCGGAACGTTCGAGTCGACGCGATTCGCGCACGGCCACCGGAACGCGTTGCAGTGGGAGATCAACGGGACGAAGGGCGCGATCGCGTTCGACATGGAGCGGTTTGCCGATCTGCAGGTCTTCAGGAAGGGCGACGATCGCGTGCGCGGCTTCACGACCGTGCAGGTGAGCGAGGAGAGCCACCCGTTTGCACAGTGGTGGTGGCCCCCGGGCCACGTCGTCGGCTGGGGCGACACGTTCGTGCACGAGCTCCACCACATGCTCGACGCGATCGCGAACGACAAGGACGTCGCTCCGTACGCGGCGACGTTCGAGGACGGCTATCGGTGCGCCGAGGTGTGCGACGCGATCGCCCGCGGCGGCCGTCAGGCGCTGTCCTACCGGTCGCTCTAGCCCGCGCGCCGCAGGAGGACGACGCCGTTCGACGATCCGGCCGTCGTCCACGCATGACCGCTGATCAGGCGCTGCGCGGTCGCGTGGTTCGTGATGATCAGCGAGTAGCCGTGAACCGCCTTCGACCAGCCCGGCGCGAGCCGGGCGAAGCGGATCACGTCGGTGAACTGGGCCGGCGTCATCAACTCGGGGCGGCCGTCATAGGCGATGCGGCCGCGCAGTCCGGGCTCGTTCCAGAGCGCCCAGTCGGCGAGCGGCAGGTCGGCGTAGACCCGCTTCGGCGCCGGTCCGGCCTGCACGGTCGCCAGGAGCTCGCGGGGGCCGTCGTAGTCGCGGGTCGCCGACCGGGCGAGGCCTGCGCCGAGTGTCAGGAGCAGCAGCACGGCGGCGAGGGCGGGCCCCAGTCGCGCGAACTCCGGCCCTGTCGGCCGGCGGCTCGTGAGCGGCGGGACGACCGCGAGCATCGCGAGGCCGAACCAGGGCGTGAGCCGGAACGCACTGAGCGCTGCGGCGAACGTGAGCACGAGCATCGTCCACTCCGCGGGAACGAGCCGGCGGCGGGCGACGGCGACGACGACGAGAGCGAGCACCGCGATCGCGAAGAAGAGCGGCGCGTTCGCCGGCGTCGTCCGCTGCCACTCGACGATCTGCCTGCCGTACGGAGGATGGAGAAGCATCGTGCGGTAGTAGCCGGGCAGCTCGAGCGCGTACGGCGAGGCGAGGACGGCGGCCGGGGCGAGCAGGCAGACCGCCACGGGAAGGCGGCGCAACCCCGTGCGCAGCACCGACTGCAGCCCGTGCGCGCAGACGACTGCGGCGGCCAGGGTCACCGATCCGTGGACGTTCGCCCAGACGCACAGAACGGCGAGGAGACAGAGCGACGAGCGCCGGCGCAGGTCGGGGTCGCGCAGGATGAGCCAGACGGTGAGCCCGAACAGCGGCAGCGCGAGCGACTGCGTCCGCGCCTGCACGCCCCACGGCCCGACGAGGAAGGCGAGCGGGATCCAGAACGCGAGCGCCACCGGGGAGGCGCCGCGGGCCTGCGCGCTCGCGGCGACGAGCGCAAAAGCCGCGAGAGCCGCCGCAGCGCACACGGCGACAACGAGGCCGACACCCCCGATCCGCTCGACCTCGTAGAGCAGGAGCTGCGCGAGCCACTGCTGATCGACCCACGGACGGCCGTGCGCGAGGACGGTCAGATGCTCGACCGACGGCAGCCCGTGGAGCGCAACCTCTCGGCCGGACACGAGCGCGACCCAGGTGTCGGTCTGGACGATGTTCGCGGCGCTGACGACGAGGCCGACGAGCGTCAGCGGCGCCGCGACGGGCAGCAGCGCAGGGAACGAGACGGCCGACGGCAAAGCAGCCGACGGCACGGCGCGGTGCAGCAAAACCAACAGACCCCTTCCTCAGACGAGAGCGTTCGAGGGATAAGAGCTGACCGCGACGCGAAATCTTTCACCCGTCGAGCACGAGCGTCGCCTTGCCGCCGCGGAAGGCGAAGGCGTCCTCGAACTGCTCGAGCGGGACACGGAGGCCGACGAGGTCGCGGAGCAGCCCCGGATCGATCCGTGCGAGATCCTCGACCGCGGCGAGCCAGTCCTGCCGGTGCGCATTGACGCTGCCGAACACCACGCGGCCCTCGACGACGGTGTCGAGCGCGAGCACTCGCCCGTCCAGCGTCACCGCCTGGTTCCGGCCGTCGATGCCGATCAGGCAGGCGACGCCGCTGCGGCGGAGCAGGCCGAGCGCGTCGGCCATGAGCTGTGCGTTCCCCGCACACTCGACGACGAGGTCGAACGCGCCGAGCTCGCCGACGTCGTCGACGCGCGCGTAGCGCGCTCCTGCGGCTTCGACGAGCGGCGCGTCCGGCTCGAGCGATGCCACCCACGTCTCGATGCCCTGCAACCGCAGGAGCAGGGTCGTGATCGTCCCGATCGCGCCGGCGCCGAGCACGAGCGCGCGCCGGAGCTGCCACGGCTGGCGGCCGCCGATCGCCCGCGCGTGCCGCAGCGCGCGCTCGCAGATCGACGTCGGCTCGGCGAGGACGCCGAGCCGGTCGAGCGAGCGGGGCACCGGGATCAGCTGGTCGCCGTCCTCGCCGAGCAGGTCGCACGCGAAGCCGTTCAGCCGCGTGATCCCGCGCTCGCAGTAGTCGCCGGTCAGGCACGAGTCCGGCGCGCCTTCGCCGCATGCGAGGCAGTGTCCGCACGGTCGGCGAACCGTCGCGGTGACGAGGTCGCCTTCCGAGAACCCGCCGCCGTCCTGCGCGACCACGGCGAGCACCTCGTGGCCGAGCACGAGCGGCGCGCCGGCTGCCGGCGCTTCGCCGAACAGCCCGTGCGCGATCTCGCGGTCGGTCCCGCAGACACCGACCTCGATCGGCCGGAGCAGCACCTCGCCGTCGCCCGCTACGACCTGCTCGACGCGGGTCGAATGCGCGACGCCCGGCTCCGTAACGAGTGCACGCGTCATGATCTGCGCGTGAGCGTAGACCTCCTGCTCCCGGCCGAGTTCGCCCTGGCGGAGGGCCCGCGCTGGGACGCCGCCGGCAAGCGCCTGCTCTTCGTCGACATCGAGCGAGGGGAGCTGCATGCGTTCGACGGGCAGCGCGACACGGTGACGCAGCTCGGCGCGATGGTCGGTTCCTGCGCGCCGACGGACGACGGCGACGTGCTCCTCGCGCTCGCCGACCGGCTCGCGCTGGTACGGGGCGGCACGCTCGTCCAGTTCCCGTGGCCGTCCGATATCCGTGCGAACGACGGGGTCTGCGACGACGACGGCCGGTTCTGGGTCGGTTCGATGGCCCTCGACGAGCGCCCGGGCGTCGGGGCGCTCTACCGCTGGGACGGCGAGGAGCTCGCGCAGCAGGTCGACGGTGTGACGATCTCGAACGGCATCGTCTGGTCGCCGGACCGCACCCTGATGTACTACGTCGACACGCCGACGAACCGCATCGACGTCTTCGACTACGACGGCGAGATCGAGAACCGGCGGACATTCGTCACCATCGACCGTGGCTCGCCCGACGGACTGGCGCTCGACGACGAGGGCTGCGTCTGGGTCGCGCTGTACGGCGGCGGCGCGGTGCAGCGGTTCACGCCGGGCGGCGTGCTCGACCGGACGGTCGAGCTGCCGGAGGAAAAGGTGACGGCCTGCTGCTTCTACGACGGTGCACTCGTCATCACGACGCGCGCACACGTGTACGCGACCGACGTCGGGGTCGGCGGGGCGCCGGCTCAGCCGTTCCGCAGCGCGGCGCCCTCGGATGCCGGGCCGACGAATGCGCGGTAGCGCCCGAACACGCCGGCGGCGTACGGCAGCTGCGGGGGCTGCCACGCCTCGAGCCGCGCCGCGATGTCGACGTCCTCGAGCGTGAGCGTTCGCGCATCGAGGTCGATCGAGATCGTGTCGCCGTCCCGGACGATCGCGAGCGCGCCGCCGCGCGCGGCCTCGGGCGTCACGTGCCCGACCATCAGCCCTCGCGTCGCGCCGGAGAAGCGACCGTCTGTGACGAGCGCGACCGACTCGCCGAGCCCGGCGCCGACGATCGAGGACGTCACGCTGAGCATCTCCCGCATCCCCGGCCCGCCGGCCGGCCCTTCGTAGCGCACGACGACGACCTCGCCGGGCCCGACGAGCCCGTCGCGCACGGCGGCCGTGCACGCCTCCTCGCTGTCGAACACGCGCGCCGGCCCGCGCTGGGCGTGCCGCTCGGTGCCGGCGAGCTTCACGACGGCGCCGTCCGGCGCGAGGTTGCCGCGCAGGACATACAGCGCGCCGCTCGGCTTGAACGGCCGCGAGAGCGGATGGAGGACGTCGCCGTCGGGGGCCGGTGCGTCGGCGGACACCTCAGCGAGCGTCCGTCCGTCGACGGTTCCCGCATCCCCGTCGACGAGGCCCCCCGCGATCAGCTCGCGCATCAGCGCGCGCGTCCCGCCGGCGCGGTGGAACTCCTCCGCGACGTGGGCGCCGCCCGGCACGAGGCTCGCGAGGACGGGCGTCCGCGCGGAGACCTCGGCGAGCTCGTCGAGCGTCACCGGGACACCGGCCTCGTGCGCGATCGCGAGCAGGTGCAGGACGGCGTTCGTGGAGCCGCCGCTCGCGACGACGCCCGCCATTGCGTTCAGGAGCGCCCGTCTGTCGAGAAACCGCCGCGCACCCGCCTGCAGCGTCGTCGCGAGCACGCCGACGGCGCGCGCCTGCTCGGCGCGGCTCTCCATCTCGTCGGCCGGTCGCAGAGACTCGCTGCCGAGCCCGAGGAAGTCGAGCGCGACCGCCATCGTATTCGCCGTGAAGTGGCCCGCGCAGGTGCCGGGGCCCGGACAGGCGGCGGCCTCGAGCTCGTCGAGGTCGGCCCGCGGCAGCAGGCCCCGCTCCTCGGCGCCGACGGCCTCCCAGACCTCCTGGATCGTCACGGCGCGGTCGCGCCAGCGCCCGGCGCGCATCGGCCCGCCGTAGAGGACGACCGCGGGCTTGTCGACGCGCGCGAGCGCCATCAGCGCTCCGGGCGTCGTCTTGTCGCAGCCGACGATGCAGACGAGCGCGTCGAACTCGTGGGCGTGCGTCATCAGCTCGATCGAGTCCGCGATCACCTCGCGGGAGACGAGGGACGCACGCATGCCCGGCCGTCCCTGCGACTGGTTGTCGGAGACGGCGATCGTGTTGAACTCGAGCGCGACGCCGCCGGCCGTCTCGACGCCGGCGCACACCTGTGCGGCGAGGGCGCGGTGGGTGAGGTTGCAGGGCATCGTCCCGGCCCACGTCGACGCGACGCCGACGATCGGCCCGTCGAGCCGCGACGGGTCGATGCCCATCGCGCGGAAGTGCGCGCGCGCCCCCGCCCGGGCCGCATCGTCACGCAGCTGCCCCATCGCGCCTATCTTCTCAGCGTGCCCGAGGTGACGTTGTCGAGCGGCGACCGCGTGCTCTTTCCCGACGACGGGATCACGAAGGGTGACCTCTTCGAGTACTACGGCGAGATCGCGCCGGCGATCCTGCCGCATCTCCGCGACCGGCCGTTCACGTTCAAGCGCTACCCGCACGGGATCGACGCCGACGTCTACTTCCAGAAGCAGGTCCCGCGCGGCGCGCCGGCGTGGCTGAAGACGAGGGAGTTCACGACCCATCCGCGCGGCGGCGGCTCGCGGCAGGTCGATTTCGCGCTCGTCGACTCCCGCGATGCGCTGCAGTGGACGGTGCAGATGAACTGCATCGACATGAACGTCTGGTACTCGCGGGTCGACAAGCCGCACCGGCCCGACTACGTCGTCTTCGACCTCGACCCGCCGGACGAGCCGGACGGCTTCGGGCAGGCGATCGAGGTCGCGCACCGGATCCGCGAGCTCCTCGACGAGCTCGAGCTCCCGGGCTACGTGAAGACGAGCGGAGCGGACGGCATCCACGTGCTCGCCCCGATCACGCGCCGCTCGACGTTCCAGGAGACATACGACTTCGCAGAGGCGGCGTCACGTCTGCTCGAGGAACGGCATCCCGGGCTCGTGACGACGCAGTGGCTGAAGAAGAAGCGGGTCGGCGTGCTGGTAGACCACCGCCAGAACGGCGCGGGCAAGACGGTCGCGTCCGTCTACTCGGTGCGGCCGAAGCCGCGAGCGCCGGTCTCGACGCCGCTGCGGTGGGAGGAGCTGACGGCGGACGTCCGGCCGCAGCAGTTCACGATGGAGGTCGCACTGCAGCGCGTCGCCGAGCACGGCGACCTGTTCGCAGCGGTGCTCGAGGATCCGCGGCCGCTCGCCCACGCACGGCGTAAGCTCGAGGCCTGCGCATGAGGAGACGTGCACTGATCCTGCTTCTCGGGTTCGTCGCCGCCACGCCGGCGGCCGCCGCAGCGACCACGATTCGCGTGACGATCACCGCGTCGCACACGGTCAAGGCGAACGCGAAGTGGCCGGTGGTCGTCCGCGTCAGCACCGCGTCGGGGAAGCCGCTGGCGGGGACGCTGACCAACAACATCCTCCTCGGTGGGATTCCGGTCGGGAAGGTCGACAACGGCAAGGTCTGGCGATTTCGCGGTTCCTGGCAGGAGCCGAAGGGTCAAGAGATCACCTGGCCGGCCGCGGGCAAAGGGCAGACATTCGGCTTTCAGACGGTCGTGCGGGTGAACGGGCAGAAGGTGAAGAAGACCTTCCTCGTGACCGTGCGCTGACGTGCCCGCCGCAGCCGTCGACGTCCGCGGATTGCGGAAGAGCTTCGGCGACATCACTCCGCTCGACGGGCTCACCTTCCATCTCGACCCCGGCGACTTCGTCGCCGTCACGGGTCCCTCGGGCTCGGGCAAGAGCACGCTCCTCAATCTCGTCGGCGCGCTCGACCGGCCGGATGCGGGTGAGATCGTCGTCGGCGGCGAGGACGTGACGCGGCTCGCCGATCCCGCGCGCTACCGGAGCGAGGTCGTCGGCTTCGTCTTCCAGTTCCATCATCTCCTGCCGACGCTCAACGCGCTCGAGAACGTCCAGCTGCCGATGCTCGGCCGGAACGATCGCGTCGGGCGCGCCCGCACGCTCCTTGCCCAGGTCGGGCTCGCCGACCGCGAGCGGAGCCGGCCGGCAACCCTCTCCGGCGGCGAGCGTCAGCGCGTCGCGCTGGCGCGCGCGCTCGCGAATGAGCCGCGCCTTCTGCTCGCCGACGAGCCGACCGGCGCGCTCGACCGTGACAGCGGCGCGCAGATCGTCGAGCTGCTGCGCAGCGTCGACGCGACGATCCTCCTCGTGACGAACGACGACGCGGTCGCGGCACAGGCCGATCGCCGCATCGAGCTCACTCGCGCCGCAGCGCCTCGATCGGGCTGAGCCGCAGTGCACGCCACGTGGGATAGATCGCGCCGAGCAGGCCGACCCCGAGCGCGAACGCGAGGCCCCACGCGAACACGCCGGCGGTGAATTGCGGCTCGACGAGCGAGGAGAGATTCGTCTGCGTCGTGAAGAAATGCGCCGCGAGGAAGCCGATGACGAGGCCGAGCGCCAGTGCGATGAGCGAGATCCCCGCCGCCTCGCTGAGGATGAGCGCGGCGATCCGGCGGCCGCGCCAGCCGATCGCGCGAAGCACGCCGATCTCCTGAATCCGCTCGAAGACCGACATCGCCATCGTGTTCGTCACGGCGATGCCGCCGATGATCAACGCGAGCACCGAGATCACCCAGCCGACGCTGAGCAGGATCCGCGTCGACGTGTCGACGCGGACGGCCTGGCCCGGCTCGACGATCGCCGTCACGCCGAACCGCCGCTCCAGCTGCTTCGCCACGGCCGACGCGCGTGAGCCGAGCTCGGCCGTGACGCCGATCGAGGTCACCTCGCCAGGCCGCTTCGCGAGCGCCTGCACCGTCGCCAGCGGCAGGACGATGCCGTTGTCCTCGAAGCGGTTGCCGCTGTGGAAGACGCCGCCGACGCGAAACGAACGGCCTGCAAGCTCGAGTGTCTCGCCGATCCGGCCGGGGAAGGAGTCGCCGATGAGCGCGCCGCTTCGGGCACCGCGAACGAGCGTCAGCCGCTGCCAGGTGAACTGGCGCGGATCGAGGCCGATCACGAGCCCCGGCTTCTCGACGAGCAGGAAGATGCCGGCGCTCGAGGCCACGCCAGGCGAGCCCGCGATCTGGCGCTCCAGGCCGACCGGCAGCAGCGACTTCGTCGCGTCTGCGACGCCGCTCTGGAAGAGCCCGAAGTCGGCGCGCCCGATGTGGATCAGGTCGCCTGCAGTCCGGTTCGTCCCGTTCGAGATCGAGAGCAGGGCGATGATCAGCCCGACGCCGAGCGAGACGCCGGCCGCCGTCAGCAGCGTCCGCACGGGCCGCCGCAGGAGATTCCGCCAGACGAGGCCCGGCCAGGTCACGCTACATTCGAGCACGTGAGAGACGCGATTCTCAAGGCGCTCGAAGGCGTCATCGACCCCGAGCTGCAACGGCCCGTCACGGAGCTCGACATGGTGCGCGACGTCGAGATAGACGACGGGATCGTCTCCCTGACGATCGTGCTCACCGTCGCGGGCTGCCCGCTCCGCGACTCGTTCGAGCGCCAGGTCGAGACGGCATTCGCGGACGTCGAGGGCGTCCGCGGCTTCTCGCTCTCGTTCGCGGTGATGACGCCGGAGGAGCGGCAGGCGCTGACGACGAAGCTCCGGGGCGGCGTCGAGCGCGACACCGTGATCAAGCTGCCGCGCGACTGCCAGGTCCTCGCCGTCGCGTCCGGCAAGGGCGGCGTCGGCAAGTCGTCGCTGACCGCCAATCTCGCGGTCGCTCTCCAGGGGCTCGGGCACCGCGTGGGGATCCTCGACGCCGACATCTACGGCCACTCGATCCCGCACATCCTCGGCATCCGGCAACGGCCGGTCGCGGTCGACCAGATGATCGTGCCGCCGGTGAAGGACGGGCTGAAGCTGATGTCGATCGGCTTCTTCCTCGAGGAGCAGAACGAGCCGGTGATGTGGCGCGGCCCGATGCTGCACCGCGCGCTCGAGCAGTTCCTGACGGACGTCCACTGGGGCGAGATCGACACGCTCGTCGTCGACATGCCGCCCGGGACGGGCGACATCTCGATCTCGCTCGGCCAGCTCCTGCCGCGCGCAGAAGTCGTCGTCGTGACGACGCCGCAGAAGCTCGCGCAAGACGTCGCGTCGCGCGCCGCGTCGATGGCGCGGAAGACGAACATGCGGTTGCTCGGCGTGATCGAGAACATGAGCGGCGACGTGTTCGGCAGCGGCGGCGGCGAGGAGCTCGCGGCCCAGCTCGACGTGCCGCTGCTCGGCACGGTGCCGCTCGACCCGGTGCTCCGCGAGCAGGGGGACCTCGGTGCGCCGCTCGTCGCGGCACAGCCGGACGCGCCGACGGCGCAGGCGATCGTCGCGATCGCCGAAACGATCGACGCGCGGCGCGAGGCCGGGTCGATCGTCAAGGCGCTGCCGCTTGTCGGTTAACGAGGACACGATCGAAGAGGTCTTCCGGCTCGCGCGTCGCGCCGATCACCGTGAGCTGCGGAAGCGGCTGCACGACGACGTGACGTGGCATCCCGCGGCGAAGGCGAAGTGGAAGCCGTGCACGACGGCGGACGACGTCGTCCGCACGTTGCTCTGGCGCGCCGAGGCGAACCGCCTGCGTCCCGGCGAGATGATCGAGCTCGGCGACCGCGTGCTCGTGCGGCTGCGCGGCCGGCGGCTCGAGCGCCTCGGCGCGAAGGGTCTCGTGCCGCGCCTCTTCCAGGTCTTCGTCCTGCGCGACGGCAAGATCGTGAGCATCCAGGACTACGGGCGCCGCGAGGAGGCGCACGCGGCGGTGGGCCTGCGCGGTTGACGCCCGCTGCGTTCTTCGACCTCGACCGCACGCTGCTCCGCCGCTCGTCCGCGCTCGCGCTCGCGCCGGCGTTCCGGCGGCGCGGGATCATCACGCGGCGGATGATGGTCGAGGCGGCCGCGTGGCAGGTGTTGTTCATGCTCCGGGGCGCGTCGCACGAGGCGGTGCGCCGCGCCGCGGAGGACGGCCTCGTGCTCCTGCGCGGCCACACTCCGGAGGAGATGCGCGAGCTCGTGGCGGAGTCGATGGAGACGGTGCTGCGCCCGCTCGTCTACGCGCAGTCGCTCGACCTCGTCGAGCGGCATCGCAGCCGCGGCGAGCCCGTCTACATCGTCAGCGCGACGCTGCAGGAGATCGTCCAGGCGATCGCCGACGACCTCGGCTTCGACGGCGCGCTCGGGACGGTCTGCGAGGTGGCCGACGGCGTCTACACGGGCAAGGCGATCCGGGCGCTCCACGCCGAGGCGAAGGCCGACTGCATCCGGACACTCGACCACGACCTCGCCGCGTCGACCGCCTACAGCGACAGCCACACCGATCTGCCGTTCCTCGAGGCGGTCGGCCATCCGGTCGTGGTCAACCCCGACCGGGCCCTGCGCAAGATCGCCGCTGCGCGTGCCTGGCCGATCCTGGAGTTCCGTGGATCGGGCTGAGGGGCTGCGGCGGCTGCAGGCGCTCGGCTTCCGGGAGCCGGACGCGCTGACGCTCTGGGAGCACTTCGACGACGCCGAGCGGCGCGGCAAGCCGTCGCACGGCCACGCGAGGGTGGCGTGGCTCGAGACGCAGGAGTTCGACCCGCTCGCACGGCCGCGGCAGCTCGACGACGGCCGCTGGGACGGCAACGGCGCCGTCGGCTATCTCGTGCTCGCCCGGGTCGTCGCCGCGCAGATCGCGAGCCCGCCGCGGCAGGCGCGCCTCGTCGTCTGCGAGCGGACGTTCCCGACGGGGATGCTCGGCGCGCACGTTCGCCGACTCGCCGAGGCCGGCCTCATCGGTGTGCTGACCGCGACGTCGCCGGCGCGGCTCGGTCCGCCCGGCGGGCCGAAGGTCGCCGGGACGAATCCGCTCGCGATCGCCGTCCCGTCGAGCGACGGCGAGCCGCTCGTCGCCGACGTCTCGATGGGGGCGGTGACGTGGGGCGACGTCGTCGCGGGCCTGGCGACCGAGGACCAGCTCGTGCCGTTCGGCGGCGAGCAGTGGCACAAGGGCTTCGCGCTCGCGCTCGGCCTCCAGCTGCTCGTCGACTCGCTCGTCGCGCGACCCGGCCACGGGGCCATGCTGCTCCTCGCGCGGCCGGAGGCGGATCCGGTGCCCACCTTGCGGGCGACGGGGATTCGCTTACCCGGCGACTCGCGCCTGGATTAATCGAGGCGCAGGTCGGCGAACGCCTGCTGGTGCTCGGGTGTGCATCTGGCGAGCTCCTCGCGCGCCCGGTCGTGGTTGCCCGCCAGCGCTTCGACCTTCGCGAGGTAGTAATGGAGCGCCGAGTGGTCTCGCTCGCGCAGCGCCGCCTCGAGGATCGCGCGGGCGCGGTCGTAGTCGCCCGCCTCGATCGCCGGCAGCGCCGGGAAGAAGTACTCCCAGGTCGAGATCTCGTGCGTGCCCGGGACGCCGCCGATTGCGAGCACCGTCGTTCCCGGCTCCCGTGCGACCGCCTGCCGCTGCTGCTTCGGGTCGTCGAGGTAGACGAGCGTGCCGGCCGGCGCGTCGACCTCTTGGCCGTCGACGGTGAAGGTCGCGCGGCCGCGGATCACGGCGTAGATCTCCTCGTGCCCGAGCGGCTCTTCCGTGTGCTCCTCGACGACCTCGTCGCCCGCGTGCGCAGCCGTGTACGCGTTGATCCCGAACGCGGTCACGCCGAGTGTCCTGCGGATCGGCTTCCAGACGAGCGTCCCGAAGACCGGGACCCCCTCGACGTCGTCAAGCCGAAGCGTCTTCACGGAGCGCCTCCAGCACGACCGGGTCGATGCGCGGCTCGTCGCGCATGCGCTCCTCGAGGTTCGCAGCGCCTGCCCACTCGCGGAGCGACATGTACCCGGTGCGATTCAGGAGCGCCGTCACCTCGTCGGCGAGCGCGCCGTCGAGCGGCAGCCAGTCCTCGTCCGGCGTGACGCCGAACAGCCGGTCGTGCAGGCCGTAGAGCCGGCGGAGCTCCTCGATCGGGCGCTCGTGGTCGTCGACGCGAAGATCGACGATCACGTCCGTCAGTCCAGCGTAGCCCGCTCCCTCCTGGACGACGAGCAGCGCCGCGGACTGCTGTCCGCGCTTGTCGCCGCCCGCCACCTGCGCCCCGGCGAGGCAGTCGATCAACCGCCGCGCGAGCGACTGGCCGGGCCCCGCCTCGAACGTCTCGGCGAGGGCGTCGACGGTTGCACGCGAGACGAGGATGTTTCCCTGGGCGGTGTAGCCGTCGCCCGTGCGATGACCGGCCCAGTCGTGGCAGTTCGGCCCGGTGTGCGCGGCGGACGCGCCGTTGCGGTCGACGATCCCGAGCTGCCGTTCGTCGCGCCCGGGGTCGGCCGCGATCAGCCGTTCGACGACCTCGGCCGCCGACAGGCCTTCGCGCAGCAGCGCGAGCCCGTCCGGGCCGTACTGCGGATTCGCCCACGCCTGCGTCGCGACCGCCCCGACCCCGGCGGCGGCCGCCGAGACGACCGAGCCGACCGCGAGGAACTTCGACTGCACGGCGACACCCCACTGCGGGACGTCGGGATCCCACGCGACGATCGAGTACGTCATCCGTAGGTCAGCTCGGTGAGGTCGAGCGAGAGCAGCTCCTCGCGCTCGCGCGGGACGAGGACCGATCCGACCTCGGGCCGCGCGAGCGCGGCCTTGATCTGCTCCGCCGACGCTGCCCGCACGACGACGGGCCGGCCGGCGTCGAATGCGTCCCGCAGCTGCGCGTCGTCGAGCTCGTCGAGGACGAGCGCGTCGTCGAGGTCGAAGTCGCCCTCCGCCGCGAGCTCGGGAACGCGCCGCCCGGTCGCTCCGAACCAGCGCTCTCTCAAATCGTCACCGTGTCTCCGGGGCCGACCCGCTCGACGGTGACACCGCCGCCGACCTTCTCGGCCAGCGCATCGGGCGTCCCCGTCAGCGCGGGGAACGTCCCCCAGTGGCACGGCACGACCCGCTTGACGCCGAGCAGCTCGACCGCCAGCGCCGCCTCGTCCGGGCCCATCGTGTAGTGGTCGCCGATCGGGAGCACCGCGAGGTCGGGTGAGTAGAGCCGGCCGATCAGCTGCATGTCGCCGAACACGCACGTGTCGCCGGCGAAGTAGACCGACTTCCCGTCCGCGCGCACGACGATTCCGCACGGCTCGCCCATGTACTCGAGGTCGTTGTTCGAGGACGAATGGTGTGCGTTCGTCAGCGTGAACCTGACGCCGTCGACGTCGACGGTGCCCCCCTTGTTCGGGTCGCGCACGTTCTCGAGCTTGTGCTTCATCTGCAGCCAGTCGGCGAGCTCGACCGGCGCGATGACGGTGCAGCCGTGCTGCTTCGACAGCTCGACGGTGTCACCGAGATGGTCGCCGTGCGCGTGTGTGATCGCGATGATGTCGACGCGCTCGGGCGTTTTCTCGTTCTCGGGAGTCTTCGGGTTCCCGTTGAGGAACGGGTCGATGTAGATGCGCTTGCCGCCGGCGTCGAGCCGGAACGTCGCGTGTCCGAGCCATGTGAGTTCCATGCGCGCGAATGTATCGGTGGAGGAGCATCCGACGCTGCCGCGAACCTTTCGGCGGATGGGCTCGCGGCTGTTTCCGCTCTGCCTGGCGCTCGGCGCGACGCTCGCCGACACCATGGGCGCCCATCGCCTCGCCGTGCTCCTTCTGCTGGTCGCCGTTCCGTGGGCGGCCGCCGCGGCCTTCGTCGCGGCCGGCGACGTGCTCGAGGGACGGCCCGCGTGGGTGCGCGCGGTCACGACGAGCGGCGCGCTCGTCCTCCTCCTCGTCGCGTCGGCGGTCCGTCACGGCGCGCCGGTCGGCGCCGCCGTGCCGGCGCTCGCGCTCTCGGCCGCGCTCGGCGCGGCGATCCTCTATCTCGTGCCGGTGCTGCTCTGGGTCCTGCAGCCGGCTAGCTCGAGCACTTCAGCTCGCCCGCGCGAATGGCCGGGATCGGCCGCTCGGCCTCGAGCGCCTGGAAGCACTGCGGGCATTTGATCGAGACCGCTGCGGCGGCGTGATCGATCAGCCGGTTTCGCTGGAGATTCGTCAGCGGAGCCGTCGAGACGTGGAGGAGGAACCGGTCGGTCAGCGTGCTCATCACCGGCTCGGTCTTGGCCTGCCCCATGGCCGCGAGGTCGCGGTCGATCTTCGCGAGCGCCGACGCCTGGTTGCGGCATTGCTTCGCCGAGCTCGAGGTCGTCGCGGTCGTCGCCGGCTGCGCGGCGGGCCGGTGGCTGCCCGCGCCGCAGGCAGTCAGCGCGAGCAGCCCGAAGGCGATGAGGAGCACCAGCCGACCCACGACACCACCGTATCTCAAACGATGGTGTCTCGCAAAAGGGAACCGCCGCCCTGCAAAACGGGGGCTCCGTGCGAGACGAGGATCTGCTCGACGGGCAGGTCGAGCAGCGGCCGGAGCGACGCCTTGAGGTCGTCGAGCGTCGCCGGCGCGGCCCAGCGGGCGGGGCAGAGGCGGAGCGGCTCGCCGGTCGCACGCGGCTTTGCGCCGGCGCCGAGGAGCACGTCGCCGACGACGAGCGCCCGCTCCGACGGGATCCAGTAGACGACCTCGCCGTCGCGCGCCGTGTCGAAGCAGCGGACGCCGCCCGGGAGCTCGTCGCCCGGCTCGAAGGGATCCGTGACCTCGACACCGCGGTTCCGCAGCCTGCGCACCAGCGCCGTCGGCGCCCACACGCGTCCGCGCGCATCCCGGGCGTGGAAGAACGTCGTGACGAACGTGTGGTCCGCCTCCGACGGCGGGTCGAGCGGATCGAAGAAGAGGAGGCCGTCGTCGCTCTCGACGGCGACGCAGCCGACCTGCTCGCGCCAGTGCTCGTGATAGGCGGTCCAGCGTGTGATCACAAGAGCGCCCTCGCGACCGGCCACGCACCGTTGCTCGTATTCGACATCACGGTGAATCTCTCCGTCGAGTAGAAGGAGACGCCTGCGTCGGCGCCCTCGAGCTTCTCGAAGCCTCCCGCGGCGAACCTCCAGAACCGGTCGACGTCGTCGAGCGTCGTGTAGATCCCGCCGTCGCCGCTGCCGCGCACCGGCAGGTGGAAGACGTTCGTACGCCCGTTCTCGAGATAGCCGATCGCGGCCGTGCCGGGCAGCGCGTCGGAGCGGAGAAACGCGGTCGCCGTCATGGCCGCGGGCCGGCAGACGTGCTCCTCGACAAGGTCGTAGAAGGAGTGGCCGGTCGCGCGCTCTGCGAGCAGTGCGAGCACGACGTAGCCGGCGTTCGAGTACTTCTCGCGCTCGCCGGGCGCAAAGAGCTGGGGGTGGCCGTCGAGCACGCGGACATAGTCCTCGGTCGTCGTGAGCTCCTGTGCCGGCACGGACAAGACGTACCCCTCGGGGTCGGGGTGGACGTCCTCGTCGAAGTAGTCGCCGATGCCCGACGTGTGCGTGAGGAGGTGATCGACCGTGACGCGCGCGTCGATCAGCGGGAGGTCGCTCCCGAGCAGCTCGCGTGCCCGCAGGTCGAGCGGCAACACAGCGCGTGCAACCACCGCTGTGAAACCCTTCGTCCCGCTCGCGATGCCGAACTGCGTCTCGGCGGTGTTCGGGATCTCGTGCGCGCGGTCGGCGAAGCCGAGCGCCCAGCTCGCGTCGCCGCTGCGGACGACGCCGGAGAAGCCGTCAGAAGGGAATGGCGGAGGTGGCATGCCGCGCCAGGTCGATCAGCGGCTGCGCCGCGAAGAGCGAGCCGACCGAGACGACCATGCAGATGGCAACGGCCGCGTGCAGCAGCGGCTCGTGCGGCGGCGACCCGCCGGCGACCGCGACGCGCAGCTCGTCGCTCGTTCGCATATACATCGCGCGGACGACGGCGAGGTAGTACCAGAGCGAGACGAGCGTCGCGAGCACGCCGACGACGACGAGCCACGCCCAGCCGTGCCGGTATGCGGCCGCGAAGACGTAGAACTTGCCGGTGAAGCCGCCCGTGAGCGGCAACCCGGCGAAGCCGAACATGAAGAACCACATGGCGACGCCGAGGAACGGTCGTTCCCAGCCGAAGCCGGCGAGGTTGTCGAGCGTCACGGGCGCGTTCAGCTCCCGCTCCCGCGCGCCGACGATCGCAAACGATCCGAAGGCCATCGCCGAGTACGGGACGAGGTAGTAGAGCATTGCCCGTCCGCCGAGCGCCGACGCAGCAGACATGGCGATCAGCAGGAAGCCGGCGTGCGAGATCGAGGAGTACGCGAGCATCCGCTTGATGTTCCGCTGCACGAGCGCCGCGAAGTTGCCCACTGCGAGCGACGCAATCGCGATTCCGGCGAGCGTCCACGTCCAGAGGTGCGCGTCCTGCGGGAACGCCGTGCGCAGCACGCGGAACGCGAGCATGAACGCGGCGACCTTCGTCGCCGCCGACATGAACGCCGTGACCGGCGTCGGCGCGCCTTCGTAGACGTCGGGTGTCCACTGGTGGAACGGCGCGGCGGACGACTTGAAGCCGAGGCCGGTGATCACCATGGCGAGCCCGAGCACGAGCAGGGTGTCGTGCGCGTGGCCGGCGTGCGCGATCTCGGCGAAGCCGATGCGATTCGTCGAGCCGTAGACGAGCGCCGAGCCGAAGAGCAGCGCCGCAGAGCCGAACGAGCCGACGACGAGGTACTTCAGCCCGGCCTCGAGCGACCCCTCGACGTCGTAGTCGATCGCGCACATGACGTAGAGCGCGATCGAGAACCACTCGAGCGAGAGAAACATCACCATCAGGTTCGCGCTGCCGATGAAGAACGCCATGCCCGCCGCGCAGGCGAGGAGGAGCGAGAAGAACTCCGCGATGTGGTCGTCCGTGCGATGGGCGATCTGCTCGGCGGCGACGAGCGCGGTCACCAGGCCGATGCCGCAGACGATGATCTGGCCGAGGGCGGTCCAGCGGTCTCGGTAGAAGGCGTCGCCGATCACGCGGTGCCCGTTCGCGCTGTCGACGTAGAGCCAGACCGACGTGACGAGGCCGCCGGCGAAGCCGAGCACCGCGACGGCGCAGCCGAACATCCGCCGCACGGCGCGGGGCACGAGCACCGCGCCGAGCAGCGCGACGAACGACGCGCCGAGCAGCGCGAGGATCGTCGAGATCGAGAACCAGTCGACGTGGGGCGTATGGATCACCGGAACTGGCCCTTCACGCTCTGCACGGGCTGGTCGCCCGCGAAGGAATGGTGCGAGACGCCCGCGGGCCAGGCCGAGAGGAACAGGAGCCCGGCGACGAGCGGCACGATGAGCGACAACTCGCCGAGCCGCAGGTCGAGCGCCTCCTCGGTCACGACCGAGCCGCGCGCCTGGTGCAGCACGGCCGAGATCGCCCGCAGCATGTACATCGCCGCCAGGACGATCGCGCCCGCGCCGATCGCCGCCCACCACCACGCGCGCTGGAAGACGCCGGCGAGGATCAGGAACTCACCTGCGAAGTTCGCGGAGCCCGGCACCGCGAGCGAGATGATCCCGCACGTCATCAACAGGGTGGCGAGCGCAGGCCGTCCCTTCGCCATGCCGCCGAGGAGCGCGAACTGGTCGGTCGTCGTGCGGCGCTCGACCGTCCCCGCGAGCAGGAAGAGCGCCGTCGACACGAGGCCGTGCGCGACCATCTGGAGCACGGCGCCGTCGTAGCCGAGGTTCGTGCCCGAGAA
>DATCJJ010000062.1:0-32289 GCA_036562845.1 Gaiellaceae bacterium
CATCAGCACGCCGACCCGCCACGGGCTGACGCGGAGACGCTGATAGCGCCGCCGCGACGGCTCGGACAGCTCGCGCCGCGACGGATGCAGCGCTGCCGCCGCCCAGAGCGTGTACGAGAGCAGCCAGCCGGAGTCGATCCACTCACCCGAGGTGTACGAGCCGAGCGCGAACACCTCGTCGGCGACGAGCAGCAGCATGACACTCACCGCCAGCAGCCAGAACGCCGGCGTGCGCCAGGCTCCGGTGACGAAGAAGCCGGCGAGCCCCGCGAGCAGGATCAGGTCCATCAGCGGGTACGCGGCGTTGACGGCGATCGTGAACGTGCTGTCGGAGCTGGCGAGGATCCCGTCGAGCAGGTACACCCACTGCACGAGCAGGAACGCGAACGTCACGATCGTCGCGTCGGCGAGCGCGGCCGTGCGGCGGTGCGAGCCCGACTTGAAGAGCAGCAGCACGAGGCCGGCCGCGAGCAGCGGGTACCCGGCGAGGTAGAAGGCGTCCGCGACGGAAGGCACGGGTGGGCTCCCGTTCCAGAAGCCGGCGCCGACGTCGTCGCCGACCGAGAAGAGCAGGTTGCCGGCGGCGAACAGCAGCCACGGCACGCTGTCGCGGGCGCACCAGACGATCGCGACGACGGCGAGGAAGCCGACGAGCCCGTAGATGCTGTTCTTCGCGGCGCCGTCCGGAACGGCGAAATAGAGAGCAGTCAGTCCGCCGCCGACGAGCAGCGCGAGCTCGCTCGTCCTATCGCGCCAGGAAGCCATCGATCGCAGCCGCCACCTCGTCCGGCTTGTCCTCCTGCAGGAAATGGGATGCGCCCTCGATCGCCACCGGCCCCTGCGCGTTCGGCAGGAGCGAGACGAACGTCTCGGCGACGCGCATGGGGAGCACGGCGTCCTCGGCGCCCCAGACGACGAGCGCCGGCTTTTCCCACGAGCGCAGCGCGTCGCGCACGCGGTTCATCGGCTCCGTATTCGGATGCTCGGGCTCGGCCGGGACGAGCTCGGGGAACGCGAGCGCACCCGCCTTCGACGCCGGCGTCGGGAAGCAGTCGTCGTAGGCGGCGCGCACCTCGTCCGAGAGGCCCCTCGCCGTGCCCGCCTCGACGAGCCGGCCGATGTCGAGCCGGTCGCCGAGCTCGCGCACGACCGTGCGGAAGCGGAGCCACGTCTCCGACGGCGCGCGGCCGCCGCCGATCGCGGTGTTGAGAACGACGAGCCGGTCGAACCGCTCCGGGTGCTCGACGGCGAGACGCAGCCCGATCGGCCCGCCCCAGTCGTGCACGACGAGCGCGATCCCCGTCAGGTCGAGCTGCTCGACGAGCTCGAGGACGCTCGCGACGTGGCGGTCGTACGAGTACCAGCCGATGTCCTCCGGCTTGTCCGAGCGGCCGAAGCCGATCAGGTCCGGCACAAGCTTCCGTCCGCGCAGCCGCGGGATGATGTTCCGCCACAGGTACGACCACGTCGGCTCGCCGTGGAGGAGGAGGACGGGCGCGCCGTCGCCCTCGTCGACGTAGTGCATGCGGAGGCCCTCGAACTCGAGGTGCGGCATACCCCTATTGTCGGCAGTGGGCCGGACTATGTAAGGCCGATCTCGCGGGCCCGGCGCACCGCCGCGGCCGCGCCCTGCGTCCAGGGCTCGCCGTGCCCGAAGAGGATCGTGCCGACCTCGAGCGACTCGAGCCTCGTCAGCGAGTCGAGCATCGTCCCGCTCGAGAGGTTGAGCGCACGCGGCAGGAGCTGCGGGCCCAGACCGCCCGTGAGCGGGTTGCGGGTGCAGATCAGGTCGCCGGCGAAGAGGAGTCCGCGGGACTCGTGGACGAAGACGCAGTGGCCGGACGTGTGACCGCCGGTGTGGATCGCGCGCAGCCCGCCCGGCAGCTGCGCGCCGTCCTCGAAGGTCTCGATGCGGCCCGGCGGCTCGGGCCTGCCCGAGCTCTCGAGATGCGTGAGGAAGACCCACGCCGCCCGGTGGCGGAGATAGGGGAGCCTGCTCCGCTCCGCGCGGCTCGTCCGCTCGGCCGCGTGGAGGTAGACGGGCACCCCGAGCTCGCGGCTGAGCGTCCCGGCGGCGCCCGTGTGGTCGATGTGGTCATGCGTGGCGACAACCGCCTCGACGTCGGCCGGGCCGCGCCCGAGGACGGCGAGCCCGCGCTCGAGCTGCGGCCGGTAGGCCGGGAGACCCGCGTCGACGACGACGACGCGGCCGTCCGACTCGAGGAGGAACCAGTGGCAGAGGTTCGTGCCGAGGCGCACGACGCCCTCGGCGGCGAGCGCCGGCTCGACCTCCACCCCGAACACGGGGCGGAACATTAGGAGAACTGGGCCGGGCGGGCTGCGGCCCACCGCCCGGCCCATAGAGCAGAGATGCCGCGTGTGGCGAAATCTTGCGGTGGGAACGCACAACGCGTGGAGGAGGACACCCAGCGCTTCCAGACCGCCGAGCTCGAGCGTGCCGCGCCGCCGCCCCCGCCCGGGCCGCCGTCGATGCTCGCCGACGTCTGGCCCTGGCTTGCGCTCCTCGGCGTCCTCGCGGCGGCCGGGCTCGTCGTGTGGCTCTTTGTGTTCAACAACCGCCACCACGCGAAGGAGCGCGTCGTTCCCGCCGTCGTCGGCCTGCAGCAGCAGGTCGCGGTCGCGCGGCTGAAGCGCGCCGGCTACAGCGTCAAGGTCGTCCTCACCGCGGTGCGGAAGCATTCGCCCCGCGGCGTCGTCACCTCGCAGAAGCCGGGCGGCGGCTCGCAGCTGCCCGCGGGCTCGACCGTCGGGCTCGGCGTCTCGAACGGCCGTGTCCTCAAAGCGCCGCCGCCGACGACGACTCGTCCCACGACGACGACGACCACCACCCGGGCGACGACGACCGCGCCTGCTCCGACGTCGCAGGTCCCGGACGTCACCGGCCAGGACATGGCCGCCGGCGCCGGACAGGTCGAGGCGGCCGGCTTCGTCGCGGATACCGACCCCGTGCAGGGCAGCGGCACGCCCGGCTCGATCATCCAGGAGAGCCCGCCGGGCGGGACGCAGGGGAAGGCGGGGGAGACGGTGACGCTCGGCGTCGCCGTGCCGTCCAGCCCGCCGGCGGTGACGATTCCCGACGTGACCGGCAAGACGGCGGCGGAGGCGCGCGCCGCGCTCCTCCAGGCGAAGCTGACGGTGCGGACGACCTACAAGTCGGGCACGGCGGGCGTCGTGCTCGGCGAGTCGCCGACGGGCAGCGCGCCCGCGTACACGCAGGTCACGATCTCGGTCGGGAAGTGACGAGACGGACGACGTGGGCCTGTTTCGAAGCAGGCGCAAGTCGCAGTTGCAGGGCCGCGTAGAAGGTCGCGGCAAGTCCGATGACGCCCGCGATGAAGAACGCGAGCTCCGTCCCGCCACGCGCGCAGAGCCAGCCGACCATCAGCCCGGCGACGGATGCCGTGCCGTTGAACGCGTAGAAGTAGAGGCCGATGATCCGGCCACGCAGATGATCAGGCGCGGCGAGCTGCATCGCCGTGTTCGAGTTCGCCGACCACGACGTGAAGCCGGCGCCGATCACGAACAGCAGCACGCCCGCGAGCACCGCATCGTGCACGGGGGAGAGCAGCAGCTCGGCTCCCGTGAAGAGCGCGCCGCCGATCAGCATCACGCGCAGCGAGGCGCGGCCGCGTGACGCGGTCAGCAGCGCACCGGCGAGCGCGCCCGCCCCGAACAGCGCCGACAGCGTCGAGTAGACCCACACCGGCTCGTGCAGCGTCGTGTTCGCGAGCACCGGCAGCGTCACGTTGAAGTTGAAGGCGAACGTGCTGAGGAAGAACGTCAGCGTGAGCAGCGTCAGCATCGTGCGGTTGCGGAAGACGTACGAGAGGCCCTCGAGCGTCCCGGCGAGGAACTTCGGCCGTTCGAACCGCTCCAACGGGAAGAACTCGCGCTGGCGCATCGCGAGGAGGCCGAGCAGCACGGCGAAGAAGCTGACCGCGTTGATCAGGAAGCACCAGCCGGCGCCCGTGAGCGCGTAGACGGGCCCGGCGAGCGAAGGCCCGAAGATGCGCGACGAGTTGAAGAGGCTCGTGTTGAGCGCGATCGCGTTCGGGAGCGCCTCGCGGCCGACCATGCGGTAGGTCAGCTGCTGGCGCGACGGGACGTCGAGCACGAGCACGAGACCGGTCGCGAAGCCGATCGCGTACAGCATCCACGGCCGAGCGAAGCCGCCGAGCGCGATGAACGCGAGCGCGGCCGAGGTGACGAGCTGCGCCGCCTGCGTCCCAAGGACGAGCTTCCGCGCGTCGACGCGGTCGGCGATCACGCCGGCGAAGAGGCCGAACAGCGTGAAGGGCAGGAACGACGCAAACGCCATCACGCCGACGTCGAACGCCGAGTGCGTGATCTGCAGGACGAACCAGCCCATGGCGATCCGCTGCATCCACGACCCGGTCTGGGAGATGATCTGCCCGGTGAAGAAGAGCCGGTAGTTGCGGTAGCGCAGGCTCTCGAACGTCCGCTTCACAGCAGCTCCGAGAGCGGGCCGATCGCGGCGTCGATCGCAGCGAGCTCCTCGGGCGACAGGCCGCGCAGGCGTCTCGCGAGCCAGGCCGTGCGCCGCGACCGGACGCGGCGAAGGGCGCGGGCGCCCTCCTCGGTCAGCGTCAGGCCGACCCGGCGCTTGTCGGAGTCGCTCTGCGTCCGCGAGACGTAGCCGTCCCGCTCGAGGCGGTCGACATGCTTGGACATCGCCGGCGCGCTGACCTTCTCGCGGGCTGCGAGCTCGCGGACGCCGATCCCAGGCTCGTACTTGATCGCGACCATCAGGGTCACCGACTGCGGGGAGACGCCGACCTCGCGGGCCTCGCGCCGGAGCTCACGCCCGACCCGCAGCAGCACCGGCCTGAGGCGGTCGGCGAGCTGGACGGTGTCGAAGCTGGTCTCGGGGGCTGGCATATCGTTAACTTGGTTAACGGTAGCAGCGGCGACAAACTCGAGCCCGTCCTTGTAAGGTCCGGCCATGCAGATAGGCGGCGTGATGCGCGTCAAGCTCGTCACCGCCCGCCCCGACGAGTCGGCAGGGGAGGCGATCCGGCGGATGCTCGAGTCGAACATCGGCTCGATCGTCGTCTGCGAGGAGAGCGTCCCCGTGGGGATCTTCACCGAGCGCGACGTCCTCCGGCTCGCCGGCGAGGGCGCCGACTTCGACTCGACCCCGGTCGGTCGGGTGATGACCCCGCGGCCGCTCACGATCGGCAGCGGCGACAACATCCTCGATGCGGCCCAGCTGATGGCGGCCCGGAAGCTGCGCCACCTGCCCGTCGTCGAGGACGGGAACCTCATCGGCATCGTGTCGATGCGCGATGTCTTCGGCTATCTCGCCGAGCGCCTGTTCAGCACACAGGACGAGGCCGCGCACGACACGGCGCGGGCGCTACTCGACCGGCACTGACGGCAGCGTCGCGTCCGGCGCGTGGACGCCCTCGAGCGGCGCGCCCTCGACGAAGGGCGCCCGGGAGAAGAAGCGCTTCCGGATGTAGAGCCCGCCCATCACGGCGATGCCGGCGAGCGAGACGCCGATCGTCCAGTGCGAGAGGCTCAGCGCCGTCTCGCGCGCGATCGTCTCCCACTCGCCCGGGTCATACTGATTCGACGCGCTGTTCGTTGCCGGGATCAGGTCGACGCCCCACGGGAAGCGCGCCGTGTGATGCGTCGCCCACGTGCTCACGTTGTGCACGACCGCCATCGCCTCGACGATGCCTGCGAGACAGGCGATGTACCAGCCGAGCGGCAGGCGCGTGCAGATCCAGCCGATGAGCGAGAGGAGGAGCGGCGGTAGCAGCGCCCAGAGCCAGATGCGCGCCTCGACGCCGCTCGTCGGCTCGTGCCAGGTCGTGCAGAGGCCGTGCTTGCAGCCCTTCCACTGGAAGATGTGCGGCTTCTCCTGCGCGAGCGCCGACGCCATCAGCGCGCTGAAGAAGAGCGGGATCGCGATGAAGGACGCAATCGCCCACGGGGCGCTGCCGCGCGACTTCGGCAGGCGCGAGCGCAGCGCCCTCACTGCATCCGCCCGCCTTCGAGGACGCGGGAGAGGAACTGGCGCGTGCGCGCCTCCTTCGGGTCGCCGAAGATCTGCGCCGGCAGGCCCTCTTCGAGGATGCAGCCGCCGTCGAGGAAGCACACCTTGTCGGCGACCTCGCGTGCGAAGCCCATCTCGTGCGTCGCGAGGATCATGGTCATCCCGCTCTCCGCGAGCTCTCGCACGAGGTCGAGGACGTCGGCGACGAGCTGCGGATCGAGCGCGCTCGTGATCTCGTCGAGCAGCATGAGCTTCGGCTGCATCGCGAGGGCGCGCACGATCGCGACGCGCTGCTGCTGCCCGCCGGAGAGCCGATCGGGAAACTCGTCCGCCTTCGCCTCGAGGCCGATCCGGCGCAGCAGGGGGCGCGCGCGCTCCTCGGCCTCGTCGCGCGACAGCCCGAGCGCCTTGCGCGGCGAGAGCATGACGTTCTGGAGCACCGTCATGTGCGGGAAGAGGTTGTAGGCCTGGAAGACGATGCCGATCTTCCGGCGCAGGTCGTTGACGTCGACCTTCTCGTGCGTCAGCCGCTGCCCGTCGACGATGATCTCGCCCTCCTCGACGTGCTCGAGCAGGTTGAGGCAGCGGAGCAGCGTCGACTTGCCGGAGCCGGACGCGCCGATCAGGCAGACGACGTTGTGCTCGGAGACGTCGAGCGTGATCTTGTCGAGCACCTGCAGCTCGCCGAACCACTTCGAAACCTCCCGGATCTCGACGAAGGCGCGGTTGCCGTTCGTGCTCAAAATGCCTGCGCGCGCTCGAGCCGCTCGCGCTGCTGCACGAGGTGGTCGGTGAAGCGCGCGAGCGGGATCGTGATCAGGATGAAGAACACCGCGGCGACGAGGTACGACGGGAAGTCGCCGTTGCGGTTCGAGAACTGGCCGGCGCTCAGCACGGCCTCGCTGACCCCGATCACGGAGACGATCGCCGTGTCCTTCTGGAGGCCGATGAAGTCGTTGAGCAGCGGCGGGATGACGCGTCGCACCGCCTGCGGGATGACGACGTAGCGCATCGCCTGCATGTACGAGAGCCCGAGCGAACGCGCCGCCGCCCGCTGAGACGGGTGCACCGACTCGATGCCGGCGCGGTACACCTCGGTCACGTACGCCGTGTAGACGAGCGTGAGCGCGATGATCCCGTACGTCTCGACCGAGCGGCTCGAGATGTACCCGAGCTGCAGGCCCGGCAGGCCGAATCCGACGAGGAACGCGACGAGGATGATCGGCGTCCCGCGGAAGAAGTCGGCGTAGGCGATCGCCAGGGCCCGCAGCGGTCTCGCTGCAGGCCCCGGCAGACCGCGTACGACCGCGATCGCGAGCGCGAACACCAGAACCAGGACCTCCGCGATCACCATCATCCGGAGATTCAGCTGGAAGCCCGCCCAGACGTCCGGCATCGCCAGCGTGTAGCTGTGCAGATTGAAGAACGCGTGGAGGACCTGGTGCAGCGCGTGCATCGAGTCGCTACTTCAGGACAGGGATCTTCGAGAAGTTGTAGTTGAACCACTTCTGCTGCAGCTTCCCGACCGTCCCGTTCTCCGTCAGCTGCGACAGCGTCTTGTTGATCAGTGCCGTCAGCTTCGAGCCCTTCTGGAGCACGGCGCCGTACTGCTCATGCGTGACGAACTGGCCGGCGACCGGGCCGAACGCACCCGGCTTCGACTTCGCCTCGAGCAGGACGAGCGGCACGTCGAGGATGACCGCCTGGCAGCGGTTCAGCGACGCCGACTGGTAGAGCGCCGTGGTCGTCGGGAAGACGAGCGGCTTCTTCGTCGGCTTCAGCTGATCCTGGATGAACTGCAGCCCGGTCGTGTCCTGCTGCGCGCACGTCTGCAGCTTCTGGACGTCGGCCCTGCTGTGCGGCACCGGCGCGTTCTTCGAGAGCAGAACGCCCTGGTTCGCGTTCATGTAGCTACCGGTGAAGTCGACGGTCTTCTTCCGCTGTGCGGTGATCGTCGCCTCCTGGAAGGAGACGTCGAACTTCTTCGTGCCCGGAGCGAACAGGCCGGTCCACGGCGAGTACGTCCAGACGGGGGTCAGGCCGAGCTTGGCCGCGATCGCCTTCGCGAGGTCGACCTCGTAGCCCTTCGGGTTGAGGAACTTGCTGCCGCGGACGCTGCCGTTGACGAAGCCCGGGTTCGGGTCGCCGAACGCAACGATCAGCTTGCCTGACTGCAAAGTGGGGGCGGCTGCGGGCCGCGCCGAGGCTGCCGGCGCGGCGACGAGCGCCGCAACGGCAAGCAACGGGATGAAACGCATCACGAGGAGCCCTCCTGTGGGTTGTACCTGGACGGGAAAGCGTACCGCGGTTTTGGTCAGGTTTCGAGCGCGGCCCGGGTCAGGCTTTGGAAGTGGCCGATCAGCTGCTCGCTGTGGCCCATCAGGAACCCGTGCTCCACGCCGCCGGCCGTCATTCCGCGCTGGACGCCCTCGACGAGGTCGCGGTCCTCGCGGCCGACCCGGTCGTCGAACTCCATCAGCTCGTCGATCCAGGCCTGGTCGACGTCGGCGCCGAAGAAGTAGTCGAGGAAGCGGTGGGTGCGGGTCGGGCTGAGCGGCACCATCGGCCCGATCGAGATGTTTGGCCGGCCCGGGAAGATGTTCACGCCGAGGTTCGGCCAGAGAAAGTGGAACTGGCTTCGCGGCAGCTCGCCGTCGAGGTGCATCCGCGTGCCGCCGCCTTCGCGCGTCGGTCCGCGCTGGCTCGAGAGGCGCCCGTCGGTGGAGAGCGCGTACGCCTCGGCGGAGGTGTCGAGCATCGCCGCGAGCTGCGGATGGGCGACCTGGCAGTGGTAGCACTCGAGGAAGTTCTCGCAGACGACCTTCCAGTTCGCTTCGAACTCCGCCTCCCAGCGCGAGGTGTGGACGAGCGAGTCGACGTCGAGCCCGAGCTCGGCGACTTGCGCCGGCATCGACCCGAGCGCGTCGGCGAGCGGCTCGCAGTCGCGGGACGTGTTCGCGAAGACGAACGGGCCCCACGTGTCCACGGCGATCGCACAGAGCCCGAGCTCCTCGCGCGGGAAGTCGGAGAGCTCGTCAGAACGCGGCGCCGAACGGAGCGAGCCGTCGAGCGAGTACGTCCACGCGTGGTACGGGCACTGGATCGTCTCGCGGCTGCTCGCTCCGTCCGCGACCGGGAAGCCCCGATGGCGGCAGACGTTGAGGAAGCCGCGCAGCACGCCGTCCCGTGCCCGCGTGACGACGATCGGCGCCCGGCCGGCGCGCGTCGTGAAGAAGGAGCCGGGGCCTTGCAGCTCGCCGAGATGGCCCACGTATTGCCATGAGCCGCGGAAGATCCGCTCCTGCTCGCGCCGCAGGATCTCGGGGTCGCTGTACCACGCGTACGGAAGCGTCTGCTCGATAGAGCGAATCTACCCGCGTACCATGGACCCGTGGGCGTCCTCAAGCGGCATCCGAGGCTCTTCGTCGCGCTGCAGTTGTCAGTCCTCGCCGTCTTCTTCGGTGCGATCGGCTGGGCGCTGCGCGGCTCGCTCCACGATGCGGGTGACGACCTGCGCAACGCGAACATCGTCGACTTCGTGATCGGCTGCCTCTTCCTCGCCGCCTACTACCTGCTGTTCGTGCTGGGCTGGATGCGCATTCTCGCCGATTGGGGGCATCGGATCTCGTATCCGCAGGCGCTGCGCGCCGAGATGGTGTCGATGCTCGCGAAGTACGTGCCCGGCGGCGTGTGGACGCCCGCTGCGCGCGTCGTCGCCGCGCGGCGCGCGGGCATCACCGACGGCGCGCTCGTCACGATCTCAATCCTCGTCGAGGCCGGCGTCTCCGCCGTCGCGGGCGTGCTCGTCTTCGTGATCTCGCTCTTCTGGGTCGACAAGGTCGACGCGCCGCTCTGGCCGCTTCTCCTCTTCGCGGCAGCCGTCGCGGTCGCGTTGCACCCGCGGGTGTTCTGCCCGCTCGCGTCCCGCGTCCTCCGCCGCTTCGGGCACGGCTCGATGCCGCGGCTCCGCGTCTCGACGATGCTGCTGCTGCTCGTCTTCTACTCGTTCACGTGGGTCGTCGGCGGCGTGGCGCTCTTCTTCCAGCTGAAGGCCGTCGGCGCGCATCCCGAGGTGGCGGACATCGTCTTTCTCGGCGGCGTCGGCGCCGTCGGCGCCATCGTCGCCGTCATCTCCTTCTTCGCGCCGTCGGGCCTCGGGCCGCGCGAGGCGTCGATGTACGGGCTGATGCTCGCCGTCGCGACGGAGGGTGCGGCGCTCGGTGCGACCGTCCTCAACCGGGTTGCGATCACGCTCGTCGAGGTCCTGCTGCTCTTCGCAGGGGCCCTCTTTCTGCGGGGTTCGCGCGAAACGGAGGAGCTGCTGCGCCCGCTGCCTTCAGATCACCTCACATGACCCGATCTTTCCTTGCGGCCCGGGGCCGGCTCGGGGAGAATTGATCGCTCCGATTCGGCACCTGGGGGGTCCGAATGTCCCCGTACGACAACTGGTTCACCACACCGCCGACCCGAACCGGCTTGCCCCTGCGGAGGTTCAGGTGCGACGGCTGCGGCTACGGCGCGTCGCGCCGTATGGAGCCGACACGCTGCCCGATGTGCGGCGGCGAGGCGTGGTCAGAGGACGTGATGCGTCCGTCGGCGCAGCTCCTCCACGACCTCGATCCGGCGTCGCTGCCGACGCAGCGCGAGGCAGACGAGCTCAGCCTGCTGCCGGGGGTTCCGCTCTCGTAGAGGCCTGAGCTGAAATTTCGGCCGGCGCCGCGTCCGACGCGCCGCGCAGCCCGGCCGGAGCTCCGTCAGGCCTCCAGCGTCCCCGGCGGCGGGCTGCGCCGCTCACACCTGATTCATACGGAAGTCCCTGAGCCGAGGGACGACAGCCGTCCCGCTTCCGTCGATCCTTAGAGCACCCCCTCACCAGGGGCTGCGGCTATGAAGACGAGCGGTACACATCTGTGGCAGTCGTTGACGACGCATGTCGTCGGGACGGTGGAGGCCGGCGGCCTCGCCGGCATCGCGACGTTCGCGACCGCGGCGTGGATCGGCGTCGCCCTCCCGGCCTTCCATGTCGAGAACGCCTTCGGCGCCGAGCGCGACAAGACGGCGGGCATCGCCCTCGAGGCCGCGCTCCTCGGCATCCGCTCCACAGCGCCGAACGGCGCAGCGCCGGAGGCGCGCAAGCAGCTTCCCTTCCTGCTCGACCCGGCCGCGAGCCGGGTCGTCGAGCTCACGCGCAAGCCCACCCTGCCCGACCAGACGGGCCCCGCCGACGCGGGCCCTGTGGTGATCCAGGTCGACCCGACGGTCGTGGAGCCGCCGGTGAGCGACCCCCCGCCTGCGCCGGCACCCCCTGCGCCGACTCCTGCGCCGACGCCTCCTCCGGCGCCCGCACCTGCTCCTCCTGCGGCTCCGGCCGCTCCGCCGGCGGCGCCGGTCGAGCCTCCGGCGAGCCAGAAGCCGTCGAGCGGCGACACGTCGACCCCCTCGGGCCCGTCGACGCCCGTGGGCACGGTGCCGCCGAGCGACGACACGACGCCGGGCACGATCGACACCTTCCCGATCGACCCCGGCGACGACACGACGACGAGCGGCGGCGGCACCACGACGGTCCCCTCCGGCCCCGGCAACGGCAACGGCGGCTCGAACGGCAACGGCAACGGCGGCGGCAACGGGAACGGCGGCGGCAACGCGAACGCGGGCGGCAACAACCCGAACGCAGGCGGTGCAAACGCGGGTGGGAACGGCAACGGCAACGGGAATGCGGGCGGGAACGCGAACGCGGGCGGCACCAACCCGAACGCAGGCGGCGCGAACGCCGGTGGGAACGGCAACGGCAACGGGAATGCGGGCGGGAACGCGAACGCGGGCGGCACCAACCCGAACGCAGGCGGCAGCAACCCCAACGCCGGCGGCGCGAACGCAGGCGGTAACGGGAACGGGGGCGGAAACGCGAACGCCGGCGGCGGCAACCCGAACGCGGGCGGCGCCAACGCGGGCGGCAACGGCAACGCGAACGCCGGCGGCGGCAACCCGAACGCGGGCGGCGCCAACGCGGGCGGCAACGGAAACGCGAACGCCGGCGGCGGCAACCCGAACGCGGGCGGCGCCAACGCCGGTGGGAACGGCAACGGCAACGGAGACGCGAACGCCGGCGGCGGCAACCCGAACGCGGGCGGCGCCAACGCGGGCGGCAACGGCAACGGGAAGACGTATTGATGGAGCAGCGGCGCTTCAAGTCCCGGTACGGCCGCTTCGCGCTCCTGCGCGCCGCGCTCGTCGTGTTCCTCGCGATCACGATGTTGCTCGGGCTCGTCCTGTTCGCGGTCGACCGCAATGCGCGTGCGTCGAACGAGCACCAGGCGCGGACCGACCTCGCGAGCGCCGCGCGCGTCGCCGCCGCAGACGTCTCGACGATCCGGGCGAACCTGCGCGCGCAGGCGGCGGAGGCTGCGAGCTCCGCGGCCGTGCAGCGGGCGGTGCTCTCGGGCAACGCGAAGCAGATCATCGCCGTTGCGCGCGATCATCACGCGCAGATCGTCATCGGCTCGCGGCGCCTCGGCGTCTGGCTTCCCGGCATCCAGATGCACGGCAGTGCGTCGATCGCCGACCGCGGTCGCACGCTCGCGACCGTCGTCGTCGGCGTGCAGCTCGACCGTTCGTTCCTCGACGCGCTCGCGTACTCCGCGCCCGTCCCGCCCGGCGCCGCGCTCCTCCTCGTACGTGACGGACACGTCCTTGCAGGCGGCCCGGTTGGCGCGGCGACCTCGATGCAGAACGGGCGCCTCCAGATTCTCGGACTGAAGTTCGCGGCAGAGCGGCATCCCCTCGGCGTGGCGCGCGCGAGCGTCGTCGCGGTCGAGCCGGTCGCCGCGGTCGACGCTGCGATCGCACCGTTCCGCCGCCGGCTCTTCCTCGCGGCGGCGCTCACGCTTGCGCTCGCGGCGGCGCTCGCGGCCCGGTTGGCGCGGCCGGCGGCGCGGATGCTCGCCGACCTCCGGCACCTCCGCCGGCAGGCGGAGACCGACGGTCTCACGGCGATCGCGAACCGCCGGAAGTTCGACGAGCGGCTCGACGAGGAGATCGAGCACGCGCGGCGTCTCGACACGAACGTCTCGCTCGTGCTCGCCGACATCGACAACTTCAAGTCGATCAACGACCGCTACGGGCATCAGACGGGCGACGCGGTGATCAAGGCCGTGGCCGAAGCGTTTGCCGCGAGCGTTCGCGACATCGACCTCGTCGCACGCTTTGGCGGCGAGGAGTTCGCGGCCGTCCTGCCGGGCACGAATCTGCTGGGCGCGCGCCGGCTCTCCGAGCGCGTGCGGAAGACGGTGGAAGCCCTGTCGGTCGAGCTGCCGGACGGGCAGCGCGTCACCGTGACCGCGAGCTTCGGCGTCGCCGCGTTCCCGACGTACGGCGCGCCGGGCGCCCTGATCGCGGCGGCGGACTTCGCGCTCTACGAGGCGAAGGCCCAGGGCAAGAACTGCGTCGTCACCGCAAGCGCCAAGGACGGCGCACGCGTGGCGGCAGGCGCTTTCGCGTCCTAGCGACGCATCGCATCACACCGGCTCGGCTTCGACGACGTCGAGCCACCAATTCACCGCGACGACGCGCGTGAGTCGAAATCCCGAGCGCGCCAGGAGCGCGCCGTACTCCTCTTCGGTTCGCTCCTGACTTCCGAGCAGGACCATCATCTCGATGTCGTCGAGCTTCGAGTGACCCGGGACGCCCGGCGGCGGAACGACGGCCTCGACTGCGAGCAGCTTTCCGCCGGGTGCAATCGCTCGCCGGCAACTCGACAGGATCCGCGCGCAGTCTTCGTCGTCCCAGTCGTGGAGGATGAACTTGAGGACGTAGGCGTCACCGCCGGGCACTGCGGCGAAGAAGTCGCCGGACTCGACCGTGCACCGACTGCCGAAGCCGAGCTCCGAGATCCGCTCCGCGACGCCCTGCGTGACGTGCGGTTGGTCGAAGATGACGCCGGCGGCGCGCTCGTTGGCACGCAGGATCTCGAACAGCAATGAGCCCTGCCCGCCCCCGATGTCGACCACGCGCTCGAAGCCGCCGAAGTCGTAGGCGGCGACGATCTCCGGCGCGTCGCTCGACGTGAGGCTCGTCATCGCGCTGTCGAACACCTGCGACTCCGCGGGATGATCGCCGAGGTAGTCGAAGAACGGCGTGCCGTGCACATGCTCGAACGCCGCCTCGCCCGTTCGAACCGTGTGGAGGATGTTCGTCCACGCAGCGAGGTAATACGGATCGCCGCAAAACTCGACCCACGAGCGCATCGAGCCCGGAACGTCGCGGCGGAGCGCCTCCCCGACCGGAGTGAGCGCGAACCGTCGGCCGTCGCGTTCGGAAACGAGACCGACGACGGTTGCCGCACGGAGGAGGCGGTAGAGCGCGCGCGGATGCGCGTCGGTTTCGCGCGCGAGGTCGTCGCTTGTGCGCGGTCCGCGGGCGAGGAGATCCGGGATCCCGAGCTTGACGGCGGCGTAACAGACCCGCGCGCCGACGACGGCGTCGAAGGTCAGTTCGAAGATACGTGCGGTTGGTGATGTGTCGACCGTCTCGTTGCCCAAGGCGTGAGCGAGCATCTCAAGTTTGGAGGTCGGGCGGAGAGTTTGCGATCCTCAGCACAAGCGATGAACACGGAGCTGGCGCCGGGCACGCGCTTCGCGGGCTACCGCATCGAGGCGCTCATCGGTCGGGGTGCGATGGCCGACGTCTACCGCGCGCGCGACGATGCGGAGCACCCCGTCGCGCTGAAGCTACTGGACGCAGCATCCGCGCAGGACGATCGCTTCCGCCGCCGCTTCCTCCGCGAGTCGGAGCTCGCCGCGAGCCTCCACCATCCACACATCGTCCCGACGCTCACGGCGGGTGAGGACCGGGGACGTCTCTACCTCGTGATGGAGTACGTCGACGGGAGCGACCTCCGTGCGCTGCTCCGCGAGGAGGGCCGCCTCGACTCGGAGCGAACGGTCGCACTTCTGGAACAGGTCGCTGCTGCACTCGACGCGGCGCACGCCGCCGGGCTCGTCCACCGCGACGTGAAGCCGGGCAACATCCTCGTCCACGGCGAGCAGGCGTTCGTCTGCGACTTCGGGCTCGCGCGCCAGGTCGCGTCGATGAGCAGCCTGACCGGCGACCGTGGGTTCGTCGGGACGATCGACTACGTGTCGCCGGAGCAGATCGAAGGCACGGCCGTCGATGCGCGGACCGACGTCTACTCGCTCGGCTGCGTCCTCTACGAATGCCTGGCCGGCATGCGGCCCTACGACCGCGAGTCGGAGCTGTCGGTCGTGTTCGCGCACCTGAACGAGCCGCCGCCGAGGCCGACCGACGTGCGGCCCGAGCTTCCCGCGGCCTTCGACGACGTGATCGCGACGGCGCTCGCAAAGACGCCGGACGACCGCTACGCGTCGTGCGGCGAGCTCGCCGCCGCCGCTCGCGCGGCGCTGCGCGGCGAGGTGCTGCAGCGACGGCGACCTCGCCGGCGGAAGCTGCTCGCGCTGGGCGCACTGCTGTTCGCCGTGGCGATCGCCGTGGGTGTGGTCGTCGCGATGGGCGGATCGAAAGCTGCTGCGGTGACGATCACGCCGACGAGCATCGCCGGCGCGAGGCTCGGCGACTCGAACGTCATGCTGCAACGGCTCTGGGGGCGCGTCGGCGCGTCGTCGACGCTCGACTTCCCGCAGGACTACTCCCTGCTCAGCTATCGCGCGCGCGCGCTCACGGCGTTCTTCGTCGGCTCGAGCGTGAAGACGGTCGAGATCACGACGTCCAACAGCGCTGACAGGACTGCCGAGGGCATCGGCCCGTGCTCGAGCCTCGCTGCGCTCGAGAAGGCGTACGGCGCTCGCTTGAAACCGAATCCGCACATGACGCACCGGGACCCGAAGGCAGGGACGATCGTGTACGGCTGGATGCTCGGAAAGCACCTGATGTTCATCATGGGCCCGGCTCCGGCCTCGAATGCCGCGGTGAGGCCGACGACGGTCGAGACGGTCGCCCTCTACGACAACGACACCGCATCCGCCGGCTACGTCGCCCCCTCGGAGTGCGTGCCCGGCACGGCAAACGTCGTGGCACGCCCGGCAGTCCCGCCTCGGGCGGCGGCCGGCGCCGCGCTGCCGCAGGCAGTCGCCGCAAAACGGTTCACGCCGCGACTCAGCGTGCACACCCCGGCGGGCTGGACGCAGGCCGTCGATGACGGCGCCGCCTTCCGCATCGACGGTCCCGGCGGACACACCTCGATCGAGTTCAGGCTCGACCCGGCGGCCACGTCGGCACACGGGACCGTGCTCACGGACGTCTCGGGCAGCGCGAACGGCCTCTCGGCCTGGTTGCACCGCACTCTCAGCGTCCATGCCACCGCTCCGCAAGGCATCCATCTCGGTCGGCCGGTGCTCACCGTCACGAGCCTCGACCTCGCACGGTCGACGCACGGGCGTCCGTTCTTCTCGTTCCGGTCCGGCGGGCGCGAGACGACCTGGTCGACCGGTACCGCGACGCGCGTGTACCTGACATCGATCCAGGTCAAAGGCGTCGTGCACGTGCTTGCAATCGCGGTGCAAGGCGCTTTCGCGAGTGCAGACCCGGTCGTTCGGAGCGTCCGTGTCACCGCGACTCCCGTCCGCGAGATCACCGCGCTCAGCGCGCAGTGCACGCAGCCGTTCGGCGGGACGTGCCGCGGCGAGATGCCGGCGGGCACGTACACGAGCAGGACGTTCAAGCCGACCCTCACCTTCAAGGTTCCGATCGGCTGGACGAACTTCAACGACTCGCCCGGCAACTTCGGGCTCGTGCCGCCGAGCGGCGACTGGTCGGCGGCGGTCAACGGGGATCCGACCGACCGCATCGGCGTGTTTCAGCGGATCGCTCCCACCGGCTCCCGCTGCGGTGACGACGCCGCGCCCGTGCGAAGTGCCGCCGCGTACGTCCACTGGCTCCGGGCGACGCCCGGGCTCAGCATCACGCGTCTCGAACGGGTGACGGTGGGCGGACTGTCGGGATTCGTCCTCGACCTGCACATGCAGCGCAGCTGGAAGAAGACCTGCAAGTGGTCGCGCGGCCACCCGGCAGTCCAGTTCCTCCACGGCATGGCGCCCACGGCTCCGCAGATGATCCTCAATACCTTCCCTCGGCCCTTCGCCACGCGCCTCTATCTCCTTGACTACAACCATGCGACGTTCGGCATCGAGATCGACGTGGTGCGGGGAGACCGCTGGCTCGACGCCTACGACACGGTCGTGAAGACGTTCCGCTTCAAGACGGGCTAGGTTCGAGCGACCACGAGAATCGCGTCAGGCTCTCGCGCGGTGCGAGGACGCCGGGACGCGTGCCGCGGTGCACGAGGAGCACGGGCAGCGCGCCGCGGCGGACGAGCGCACGCCGGATCGAGCCGAGGCCCTCTGCGCGCCAACGTGTCGGCAGACCGGCGACGACGAGGCTCGCGCCGGCGACCGCCCCGAGGAGCGCGTCGTCCGTCGGATCTGCGAGCACCGGTGACGCAGCGACTCCCACGACCCGCTGCGTCGCAAGCGACGCGTCCGCCAAAAGCCGGCTCGCGTCGCGCGCGCCGCGGGCCGGATCGGCGCGCGTTCCGACGAGCCGGAGCGGCGCGCCGGCGCCGGCTGCCAGCTGCGCGCCCAGCGCGAGCGCCGCCCAGTCGTTCTCGGCGCCGCCGAACGGCACGAAGACGCCACCTCCGCCGAGCCAGTCCGGCGGCGGTCCGGTCAGGACGCCGACGTCGGACGGCGAACGGTCTGCGATCGTGGCGAAGTCGCTCGGCAGCTGCTCGTCGGCGAGCGGCGTGCTCAGCAGGACGAGCTCGACGTCGTAGTTCGTTGCGAGCCGGACGACGTCGCGAGCGGGCTCGCGCGACGTGAACGCGGCGACGCGCGTATCCGGACCGGTGCGTCGGGTCTCGAGCGCCTCCGCAGCGGCGGCGAGGTCGGCCTCGTCGCCCACGAGGCGCGTAAGCAGCAGCGTGCGGTCGAGCGGCTGTGCGACCGCGAGCAATGCGTCCAGCCGGTCGTCGTCCAACGAGACGACGAGCACGGTGCGATCCGTCACGCTCGGCACCGTCAGGTCGAGTGACGCATCGTGCGCGAGAATCGCCCGGTGCAGCTCGACGAGCGCGCGTGACGGCTCGATGCCGAGCTCCTCCACGAGCAGCGCACGAGCGGCGCGGTACGCCTCGAGCGCGTCGGCCTGCCGGCCCGCGCGGTAGAGCGCGAGCATCAGCAGTCCGCGCAGCCGTTCGCGGAGCGGGTTGTCCCAGACGAGTGCCTCGAGCTCTGCGAGGACGGAGGCATGCCGGCCGAGGGCGAGCTCGGCGTCGAAGCGCTGCTCGAGCGCCGCGAGCCGCAGCTCCTCGAGCCGGCCGATCGCGGTCTGCGCAAACGGCTCGTAGGCGACGTCGGCGAGCGGCGCGCCGCGCCAGAGGTTGAGCGCCTTGGCGGCGAGCTCGACGGCGGTCGCGTGATCGGCGCGGTCGCGTGCCTGCGCCGCCTCGTGCGTCCAGCGCTCGAAGCGGTCGAGGTCGAGGCCGTCGGGCTCGACGTGCAGGACGTAGCCCGGCGACCGCGTCTCGATGGCCGCCGCGCCGAGCACCTTCCGGAGCTCGGAGACCTGCCGCTGAACCTGCGTGACCGCGGTCACGGGCGGGGCTCCGGCGTACAGGTCGTCGGCGAGGCGCTCGACCGAGACGACGCGGTTCGCGCTGAGGAGGAGGATCGCGAGCGCCGCGCGCTGCTTCGGCCCGCCGAGACGGACGACACGGCCGTCTTCGGCGGCCTCGAGCGGGCCGAGGATCGAGAACTCGAGCACCGCCTGAGGACGCTAACGGTAGGCGGGCGATAGGACCTCGATAGCGCCGTCATCGAGCGTCGCGGCCGTGAGACCGTTTCTGCTCGTCGCCGCTGTCGCCCTCCTCGGGGGCCCCGCCGCGAGCGGTGCGGCCGGCTGCGGCACTCCCCAGGCGACCGCCGCGTACACCCACCACGTCTCGCGCGTGCTCGCGAGCGGGCGCGACGTCTGGGGCGAGCGGCTGCTCACGGCCCCGGGCGGGCCGTCGTACGCGCGGGCCGCGCACGTTCTCACGCCGCTCCTGTACGCGGCGGGACGCGGCGGCCGGCGGCTGACGGCATCCGGTGTCTACTACCTTCCCTTCACCTTGCCGGTGAGCGTCGGCGGGGCGCGGGGCTTCGGCCTCCACGTCGCCGACGGAAGCCAGATCTTCGCGCGACGCGCCGGCGGGCCGAGCATGACGGCGTACGTCGGCCGCTCCGGCAACGAGCGCTTCGGCTCCTGCCTCGCGCGGCTCGCGCAGCCTGCGCTGGCCGACCGCTATCTCCCGATCCTCGACGTCGGCTACACCGACGGAGCCGGCGTCCGTTATCGCGAGGAGTCGTTCGTCGGGCGCGAGCGCGGCCGGTCGCTCGTCAGCTTCGTCCAGATCGTGGCGGACGCCCGCGACGCGTCGTCACCGACTGTCATGCGGCTGGCGGCGTCGAGCGGCGCGGAGATTCGGACGGTCGTTCGCCCCGGCAGGGTCGCTCGGCTCGACGCCGCGTTCGTGCATGCCGGGGCGCGTGTCGAGCATGTGGCGCCCGAGGACTACGCCGCGGCACGTGCGGGCGTCGTCTCGTTCTGGCGCGATGCGCTCGCAGCCCTGCCGGCGTACGACGTCCCGGAGCCCCGGGTCCGCGACGCCGAGCGCGCGGTGCTGATCGAGGAGCTCGAGATGACGTGGCGGTACAGCGTCGGCAACGCCTACGAGGAGCTCTCGTTCGCCGAGGCGCTCGACGTCGCGCAGGTGATGGCGGAGTTCGGGCGCGGCGACGTCGCACGCCAGATCCTCCGGTACACGCTGAGACAGCTGCCGAAGCGCTTCACGGGCTGGCGCGCGGGCGAGCGGCTCGTCGCCGGTGCGCAGTACTTCCGGCTGTCGCGCGATGCCGCGTACGTCGCCGAGGAGACGCCGCGGCTGGGCGCGGTCGTGCGGCGGCTCGCGGCAGGCGTCGCCGCGAGCCCGGCCGGGCTTCTGCCGCGCGAGCGCTATTCCTCGGACATCGCCGACAACGTCTATGCGCTGCACGGACAGACACTTGCGTGGCAGGGACTGCTGGCGATGGGCCGTGTGTGGCAGCAGACCGGGTACTCCGGCCTCGCTGCGCTGTGTCGCGCCACCGCGGCACGGCTCGAGCGCGGACTGCGCCGCGCGGTGCATGCGTCGGAGCGGCTGCTGCCGGATCGCTCGCTCTTCGTGCCGGCGTCGCTTTTGAACGGGCGTTCGCCGTTCACGCGTCTGACGGCGTCCCGCGACGGCAGCTACTGGAACCTCGTCGTTCCGTATGCGCTCGCGTCCGGCTTCTTCGCGCCGCACGGCGCGCAGGCGCGGGGGCTCATGCGGTATCTGGCCCGGCACGGCTCCCGGTTGCTCGGCCTGGTGCGCGCCGGCGCGTACCGGCTCGCGAACGGCGACTCCTCGGTGTCGGGGACGGATCAGGTGTACGGCGTGAACGTCTCGCGCTTCCTCGCCGACAACGACGAGGCCGACCAGCTGGTGCTCAGCCTGTACGGAACGCTTGCCGCCGGCCTGACGCGCGGTACGTACGTCGCGGGCGAGGCGGCATCGGTGACGCCGCTGCAGGGCGCGCGCTTCCGGACGATGTATCTGCCGCCGAACAACGACGGTGCCGCGGCGTTCCTCGAGACGCTGCACTCCATGCTCGTGCACGAGACGCGTTACCGCGACGGAGCACCGCGCGGCCTCGAGCTTGCGTTCGCGACGCCGCGCGGGTGGCTCGAGAGCGGCAAGTCGATCTCCGTCACGCGCACACCGACGAGCTTCGGGCCCGTGAGCTACTCGATCGCGCGCGCGGGCGAGGCCGTGCGCATCGACGTGTCGGCACCGCAGTCGCCGACGTTGAAGCTGCGGCTGAGGCTGCCGGCGGGCGAGCGGATCTCGACAGTCGAGCTCGGCGGGACAGCGGTGCCGTTCGACCGCCGCAGCGGGACGATCGATCTCTCCCGCCGTCGCGGCGTTCTCCAGCTCACCGCAACGATCGACGGAAACGGGGCACCCTAAGCGACATAGTCCTCGACGTGATGCGCGGCGTGGACTCGGCGACGGCGACCGGGCTCGAGGCGGGCGGCCTCGAGCGGGATGCCGACGCGTTCGCGCGCTTCTATCGGGACGCGCTGCCGGGCGTGTACGGCTACTTCCTCTATCGCTGCGGCGGCTCCGTCGCTGTCGCCGAGGACCTGACGCAGGAGACGTTTCTCGCCGCGGTGGCGCAGCTCAAGGAGGGGCTGCACGTCGAGGCGCCGCAGGCATGGATCTACGCGATCGCGCGGCACAAGCTGATCGATCACTACCGGCGGACGAAGCGGTCGCTGCGCCGGCGGGCCGCGGACACCGGCGCCGACCCCGCGGCACCCGCGGTCGACGAGTCGCAGGCCGCGACCGTCGCCGCGCTCGCCCGCGTTCCCGCCGCGCAACGCACCGCGCTCGTCCTGCGCCACGTCGACGGCTATTCGGTGCCCGAGGTGGCCGCGATGCTCGGCCGCAGCGTCGAAGCCGTGGAGTCATTGCTCGCGCGGGGCCGCGTCAGCCTGCGCCGCGCCTATCTCGAGGAGACCGAATGAGCGACAGCGCCGCACTCGAGCGCCTGCTGTCCGCGCTCGAACGACCGGCGGCTCCGCGCGCGGCCTTTGCCGATGCGCTGCTCGATCGGCTCGTCGTCGAGCTCGACCGCCCCGCACTCCGTCGGCGCCGCGGGCGGCGGCTGGTCGTCGCATTCGCGGCCGTCGTCGCCGTGGTCGCGATCGCAACCACGGTCGCGGCCGCTCTCGGCCACGACGTCTTCGGCGGCCTCGACTCGTGGCTGAGCGGGTCGCCGGGCCGTCCGGCGCCACACGGACAGCAGGCGGGATTCGCTCGTCGCAACACGCGGTCGTATGCGGCGTTCCCCGCACACACGCGGCTGCGGCTGCTGCAGACGGCGTCGCACAAGACTCGGAGCTTCAGCCTCCTCGGCTTCCGCAACGGGCCTGCGTTCTGCCTGCGGCTCGTCCCGACGCGCGCGCCTGCGTCGCTCGGAGTCAACCAGTGCGTCGCGCTGCGCGAGCTTCGAAGCGCCAGGGCGCCGGCACTCGCGGCGTCGACGGCGCACTTCCGTTCCGTCGACGCGATCTTCGGCTTCGCCGACGACAGCGTGCGGACGCTCGAGGTGCGCCACCTCCGCGGCGATGTGCAGCTCGTTCAGGTCGCGAACAACACCTTCGTCGAGCTTCACGGTCCCTCCGACGCGATCGTGTCGGTCGTCGCGCACATCCGCGACGGCCGGACCGTCGCCGTTCCGTTCGGCCCGGCGCTCGGCGTGCAGGCGCCGAATGGCGTTCCGAGCTACGTCGCGATGCGGCCGGTCCAGCTCGCGGGTCCGGCGCAGGCGGCGCCGCCGAGTGGGCCGTCGCCGATCTCGTGGCTCACCGCGCGAGTGCCTCGCGGTGTCCCGTACACGGTCGACGCGCGCTTCGTACGTCACCTCGGCGGCTCGCTCGTCTTCGCCCGCAGCATTCAGCCGGACCCGAACGACCCGTACCGGCTCGGCATCGCGCTGATCAAGGTCGAGGGACAGCTGCGCCTGTGTCTCTTCGAGCTCTTCCCGCTGCGCGGCCGGCCGCTCGGGGGCCTCTGCAGCCCGTGGTCGGCGGACGGCCTGCCGGACGCGGTGAGCACGAGGGTGATGTTCCGCGAGCTCTTCACCCGCGTCTCGGGTCTTGCCGCCGACACAGTCCGGACGATGAAGCTCATCCTGGTCGACGGCCGGGTCGTCCCCGTTCGGCTTCGCGACAACGTCTACACCGTCGAGGCGCCGAGCGACGAGTTCCCCGCCAAGCTCGTCGCGTACGACGACGCGCGTCGTCCGGTCGCGGTCGACGTCGTCCCGACCGACCGGCGGCCCGTGGTCACACCGTGCCCGGTACCGAGCAACGGACACGTCACCGCGCCGGCGCCGCTGTACGACCGGCTGAATCTCGCGACCGGGCGCGTCGGCGGCCACAGCGTTCTCGGCCGCCCGCTTGCCGAGATCGAGGCTGCCTTCGGTCGGCCCTCCGCGACGTCGCCGAGCCGGGTGACGCCGTCGATGACGTCCCTGGCGATCGAATACGGAATCGGGCTCACGATCGGCTTCCACCGCACCGGCCGCGTCTTCCGGGCGGTGTCGCTCGACTATCGCGATCCGCGGCTGACCGTCACTGGAGTCGGACGCGCCCTGCAGCTCCCGCCGACGGAGCTCGAGCGCCGAGTCGCCTCGGCCGTCGGCGGGCGGTACCGGCTCGTCACGTCGTACGGCTCGCGGCCGAACCGGCTTGGGTGCCGCGGCGTGTTCCAGGCGCGGACCACGCGTGTGAGCGTGATCTTCGGCCTCGATCCAGCCACGCGCCGCGCCTCGCTCGTGATCCTCGGCATTGCGAGACCCGGGCCTCCGGTCGGCACATACCTGACGAAGATCACGGCCGCCGACCTCGTTCGCGCCGGCCTCCCGCCTGAGGACGCCCACTGGGAGACCCTCACGCTTCGTGCCGACGGCACCTGGCGCGGCGTCTGGTTCCACCCGCGGGCGGCGGACCAGCCGCCCGCCGAGGGTCGGTACGTGATCGAGGGCGAGAGGATCAGGTTGCTCGGCACGCCCGACCTCGTCCGCTGGCGCTACTCCCACGGGGCTTTGACCTTCACGGTCGTGCACGTGCCCGACCGGCTCGCGCGGCTCGTCTACACGGCGCGCGCCTGGACGAAGATCCGCTGACACAACGCTGCGGGCGGCCGAAGGCCGCCCGCAGCACTTCCGACTGCTAGAGGCGTTACGAACGGCCGAATGCGTGCGCGAGGTCGTACGTCGCGACGCTCTGACCGAGGGTGAGCCCTGCCACCGTGGAGAAGCGGTAGTGCAGTCCGCCCCACATGCGCGCGTTCGCAACCTCTGCCCGCAGGTCGGAGGTCGTCGCGAAGTGGCGCACGGCGTTGAGGTTCCCGGCGGGCCCCGCCGGGTCGAAGCCGTGGAGGTCGAGGTCGATCTGCGGCGATCCGAGGAACGTGGAGAGCACCTGCGCCATCGCAGAGGTGATCACGCAGTGCGCGCACGGATACTCTGGATGGTTCGGCGTTCCGAGGAGGGGACGCCATCCGGGCACCTCGACGGTCGCGGAGTTGCCGTCGCTGAAACCCGGCGTGGGACCGAAGCCGTCGGCGGTGACCGAGGTCGGGTCGATCGCCGTCACCGGGCGCCAGAACAGGTAGTGGTACTTCGCCTGCAGCGTCGCCGTGCCCGCGTCGGCGCCGACGACGTTCACCATCGCCGCCAGCCGCGCCGTGTCGAGCACGCTGAGCCGCCGAGCGTCGGTCAGCGAGCGGACGAGGCCGTTGTACTGACGGACGACATTCGCCGTGTAGAACTTGGCGATGTTGGTCTGATCAGCCGTCCGCACGGTGCTCGTCGCGCCGCCGACCGTCTTGAGCTCGTTGAACGCGTCCACCCACTCCTGGCTGGAGAGCGCCGGCGGTGGGCCGGGCATGAACTGTGACGCGCTCTTGAGGACGAAGGGCGTCATGCTCGCGATCCACGGCGTCTGCGGCGCCTGGTACGGAGGCGTCAGCCTGTAGACGCCGGGACCGGCGGGGAGCGTCGGGAACGTCGAGGTCGATCCGATCGGCACGACGAGCCCGTCGTCGATCCGGGCGCGGAGCTCCTGATTCGCGGCGACGCGCCCGATCTTCTGGCCGACGAGCTTCATCGGGCCGTTCGGGATCGCCGCCAGCGCTTCGGCGTAGTACGCGCCGAGCGTCTGTGCCGACGCGGGGAAGTAATGGACGAGCGTGCGGTACGCCGCTTCGGCGACGGCCGCGTCCGCCGACGCACCCTGCCAGGCGCGGAACGGCGGGAGCAGCGGCTTGTCGCCACGGCTGAGCGCGGCGACCGCGTCGTAGACGGCGGTCGACTCGTACGCCATGTACTGGAACCCCTCGATCTGGAATGCACCCGAGCCGACGACCGTGTCCTCGGCGATCTTGTTCCATTGCTCGACGCTGTTCCCGGGCGGAAGCGTCACCGTCGCCGTCTTCGCCGTCGTGGCGCCGGTGGCCGCCGCAAGCGCGAGGGCTGCGAGCACGAGGAGTCGGAGCCCGGCTCCGGCCCAGCTCTTTCCGTTCATTCCATCCTCCTTCGGAGCGGGGCCGCACTGCGCAGTCCCATCTGGCAGCGACGCTAGGACGCAGCAATCCCCGCGCCCACCGTGCGCCCTGGCGAGTCGTGCGCGTGCACGCACGCCGCGATCGGGGTGCTGGCCCCCTTGACCCGCGAAGCGGCATCGCGGACAACTCGGGACGACGGCTCAACGAGAGGAGGTGCGATGACCGACGCGGCGGAGGTGGACGAGCTTCGAGCGTCCCTCGCTCGCGTTCTCGCAGTCGCCGACGAGGAGCGGCGCCGGATCGAGCGCGACCTCCACGACGGCGCGCAGCAGCACCTGGTCGCGATCGCCGTGAACGCGCAGCTCGCGCGCCAGCTCGCCGAGAGCGACCCCAAGGCTGCGCTCGACGTCTTGGAGGAAATCGGCCGCGACGCACGGGTGGCGCTCGAGGCGATCCGCGAGCTCGCGGCAGTCATCTTCCCGCCGCTGCTCGTCGACCGCGGCCTGGCCGAGGCGCTCCGCGCTGCCGCGTCCGCGCATGGAGGACGGGCGGACGTCGACGGTCTTCCGCGTCAGTTCGCGGCGTTCGAGGCTTTCGTCTACTTCTGCGCCGTCGAGGCGCTCGCCGAGCTCGGCGGCGTCGTCCGGGTGCGCGCGCGCGAGGTGGACGGCCAACTCGAGCTCGTGTTCGAGCGCAAGGCCGGCGACGAGCCGCCGCCGCTGTTCGGGCTCCGTGACCGCGTTGCCGGGCTCGGGGGTCGCGTCAACGTCGAGGGCGGCACGGTGACCGCGCTCCTGCCGCTGCCTCGATGACCGTTCGGGTGCTCGTCGCCGACGATCACGAGCCGTTTCGCGGCGCGGCTCGCTCGGTGCTCGCCGCAACGCACGGCTTCGAGCTCGTCGGCGAAGCATCCTCCGGCGAGGAGGCGGTCGATCTGGTCGCGGAGCTCCGTCCCGACCTCGTCCTGATGGACATCAAGATGCCGGGCCTGGGGGGCATCGGGGCGACGCGGTCGATCGCCGACGCCTATCCGGCGACCACCACCGTCCTGCTCTCGACCTATCGCGAGCAGGATCTGCCGATTCACGCGCTGAGCTGCGGCGCGATCGCGTATCTGCACAAGTCGAACCTCGATGCCGGCGCGCTGCGCGCGCTGTGGGCACGGCGTCAGTCCGTGTCGGCGAGGTAGAGGATCACGGCCCGGACACGCTTGTGAACGTCGACCTCGAACGAGAGCCCGAGCTTGAGGAAGATCGAGTGGATCACCTTCTCCACGGACCGCTCGGTCACGAAGAGCGCCTTGGCGATCGCCGCGTTGTTCTTTCCCTCTGCCATCTCGCGCAGGACGTCTCGCTCGCGCGGCGTCAACTCGTGGAGGGGCGAGGCGTCGGCGCGCGTCCGCGCCGCCACGAGCGACTCGACCACCTTCGGGTCGACGACGGAGCCGCCCTGCGACACGTCCCGGATCGCCGCGACGAGCTGGTCGACGTCCTCGACGCGCTCCTTCAGCAGGTAGCCGCGCCCCGCGGTCCCGGCCTCGAGCAGGGCGAGCGCGTAGCGCGGCTCGCTGTACTGGCTGAGCACGAGCACTCCGACCTCGGGCCGCAGGCGGCGCAGCTGCTCGGCCGCCTGGATCCCCTCGTCCGAGCCGTCCGGCGGCATGCGGATGTCGGTCACGACGACGTCGGGCGCATGCTCCTCGACGGCGGCGAGCAACGAGCCGAGGTCGCCGCAGGCCGCAGCCACCTCGATCTCGGGACGCGTCTCGAGCAGACGGCGCACGCCCTCGCGGACGAGGAAGTGGTCTTCGCCGAGCACGACGCGGATCGCCATCGTCCCGGGCCACCCTAGACCAGCGGCCGTGAAAACGTAAAGATCGTCACGAAAGGAGACAGCATGAAATGGCCAGCACTCGCGGCAGTCGGCCTGGCGGTGTCGCTGTCGCTCGCCGGATGCGGCGGATCGAGCCAGAAGGCCGCTTCGACCGCAAACCTGCAGAAGCAGGCGGACATGCTCGCGATCGACCAGATCGAGCGCACGTGGCACCGGGCGGCCAGCACGCACGACGTCGACCTGATGATGTCCCTGTGGGCGCCGGACGCGACGTTCAACATCGGGACCCAGACCCTGACGGGGAAGGCGCAGATCCGGAGCTTCTTCGAGCACACCGCGGCGCCGTTCCAGCCGCAGAACCAATGGATCTCCGACACCCCCTCGTACAAGATCAGGGTCACGGTCAACGGCGACAAGGGGACGCTCTACTTCGAGTGCGACTACGTCGACTCGAAGACGAACAAGGTCGTGAGCGCGGTTGCCGCCGACCAGAACGTCCAGCGGGTGAACGGGAAGTGGTTGATCACGAGCTCGGCTGGGGCGACGCCTTCGCTGAACCCCTGATGCTCTGATGCGTCGACCCGGCGCACGCGACGAGAGCCTGCTCGTCCGGGCGGTCGGCCGTGCGCCGGTCGGCGTGCGGACGAAGCTGCTCGTCGCGTTCGCCGGCCTCGCCGCGCTGCTCGTCGTCGTCGCCGTGCTCGGTCTCCGGGTCCTCGGCCAGTCGAACGCCCGGGTCGCGTCCCTCGGCACGCTGCAGCTGCGCGCGGCGGCGTATCAGGCGCTCCAGGCCCAGGCCCAGCAGCTCCGCCAGCTGCTCTCGATCCGTGCGGCCCAGGACCCGAACCTCAGCGTCTACGTCGGCGTGCCGGCGACGTACGTCCGGGACGGCCGGCGCTGGACCCTCGTCGACCTGACGATCTCGGCGGCGCTCTCGCAGCTCCTGCCCGCGACGAACGAGGCGAACTTCGGATTCGTTCCGGGGGCCCGCGACAAGCCCCTGCTGCGCCAAGTCGCGCGTGACTTCAACTCACTCGAGCGCACTCTCCACCGCATCACCGTCCTCGACGGCAAGGGAGCGCCGGGTTCCGTGACGCGACCGCTGCTCCGGTCGATGATCGACGACGACAACGACCTCGGCTTCGTCACGGACAGGCTGGCGACGGAGACGCGGGCGAGGACCGATGCCGTGATCGCGCAGAGCTCGAGCGCGTACACGAGCTCGCGCGACCTGTTCATCGGCGTCGGCGCGGGAAGCGTCGGGCTCGCGCTCCTGCTCGGCCTGGTCCTGTCGCTTTCGGTCGTCGGCCCGATCCGCCGCACGGAGGCGCGCCTCGCCGAGATCGCCGCGGGCGACTTCTCCCGTCACGTCGACGTGGGCAACCGCGATGAGCTCGGTGCGCTCGCGACGAACCTGAACCGGATGAACGACGAGCTCCGCCGCCTGTACGAGGAGCTCGAGACCACGAGTCGTCACAAGTCGGAGTTCCTCGCCACCGTCTCGCACGAGCTGCGCACGCCGTTGAACGCGATCATCGGGTTCTCCGAGGTGCTGCACGAGCAGATGTTCGGCGAGCTGAACGAGCAACAGCTCGGCTACACGCGCGACGTCCTCGAGTCCGGACGCCACCTGCTCGCGCTCATCAACGACCTGCTCGACCTCTCGAAGGTCGAGGCCGGGAGAATGGAGCTCGACGTCTCCCGTGTCTCGCTGCGAACCGTGCTCGAGAGCGGGATCACGGTCAACGCGGAGATCGCGGCACGCCGTGGCGTCGAGCTCCGGCTCACGGTCCACCCCGACGAGATCACACTCGAAGCAGACGAGCGGAAGCTGCGGCAGGTCGTTTTCAACCTGCTGTCGAACGCCGTGAAGTTCACCCCCGCCGGCGGGATCGTGGACGTCTCGGCCGCGCGCCACGACGGGCGGGTGGCCGTCGCCGTCGCCGACACCGGCCCGGGGATCGACCCGCACGACGCCGAGTTGATCTTCGAGGACTTTCGCCGAGCGGAGAGCGCGGAGGAGGGGACCGGCCTCGGCCTTCCACTCGCTCGCCGCTTCGTCGAGCTGCACGGTGGGCGCCTCTGGCTCGAAAGCGCCGTCGGCGGAGGGAGCACGTTCCGCTTCGAGCTGCCGGTCACGCAACGGGAGGCCGCATGGGCGAGCTCATCCTGATCGTCGACGACAACGACCGGAACCTCCGGCTCGCCCGCGACGTCCTCCGGCATGCGGGGCTGCGGACGCTGGAGGCGGGCACGGCTGCTGCGGCGCTCGAGCTTGCAGGGGAAGCATCGCCGGATCTCATCCTCATGGACATCCGGCTTCCGGATCTGGACGGCTCCGAGGCGCTGCGCAGGTTGAAGCAGGATGCGCGGACGGCCTCGATCCCCGTCGTCGCGCTGACGTCGTTCGCGATGAAGGGCGACCGCGAGTGGTTTCTCGGCGTGGGCTTCGACGGCTACGTGGCCAAGCCGATCAGCGTGCGCGAGTTCCCGGATCAGGTCCGCAGCTTCTGCCGGCCGGCCTGAGAGCGTCGAGTGGGGTGCGCGCCTCTCCCGTTGACGGCATCAGCTCGCGCAGGATCCGCAGCCGCCTGCCTTCGATCACGTGGCTGGTCGTCTCCGCGACCGCCGTGAACACGCCTGCGATCGCACCCGACTCATCCCTGATCGGGCTGTAGGAGAACGTGAAATAGCACTCTTCAGGGAAGCCGCGCCGCTCGACGAGAAGCAGTCGCCGCGCTGGCCGAGAGGGTTCGGATGCTTGCTCCCGGATTAGCGGCGCATACGCGTCGTTGTAGAGCATCACGAACTCGGGTCCCCACCAGATCAGGATCGGGAAGCGCGACTCGCGGCAGATGCTCAGCGCGGTGCGCAGGCTCGGCGGCCAGCTCTCATCGAACCGACGGGCGACTCCGACCAATCGCGCGTCTCGATCAGGTCGGCCAGCGACGCTCGCCGTGCCGACGTCTTCGCCGGGCCGAACTGCCTGCTCTTCCCGGGGTCGCTCGAGAGTTCCATGGGATTCGAGCGTGATCATGCATCACTGCGGCGCAGCAGGAAAGCGCGCTTTGTTTCCGCCCGTGCATGACCGCTCGCGAGCTCGGCGCCGGGGCCATCCCCGTGAAGCGCTACGGCTGCTGCTGGTCGAGGGGCTGTCGCGTGGCGGCGTGGAGCGCGGCGACCCGGAGGCTTTCCGCGCCGGCGAGGAGTCGCTCTGAACGGTCTGCTCGTTCGACCGCGTTCCCAGGTCCGAGCCCGAGATGTGCGAGGCCCGACCACACCGCCCGGTTGCTCTCGAGAAGGAGGCGGCAGCCTTCGAGTTCGGTGACCGCCGAGAGCGGCGACGGCCGTAGCAGGCGTCCGTTGAGCTTCAGTCGCCCCAGCTTCTCGGCCGTCCAGACGGCCGCGTCGCGTGCGCGTGAAGGTGCGCTGTCGAGCCGGTCGAGATACTGCTCGACGCAGGCGCGGTCGTCACCCGCGGCTTGGCGGACCTCGTCGGCGAATGCCTGCACCCCGTCGGGTCGATCAGAGATGCTCATGCGCTGTGCGAGCTCGCGCAAGACGACGAGCAGCGCGTGATGGTCGCGCAGGTAAATGGCGAGCAGGCGCCCGTCGAGGTTTTCGGCCGTCGTCGTGCCATTCCGCAGGCTCGCCTCGCTGAGCAGGGCCATGCGGCTGCAGGCGAGGCGTCCGAACTCGACCTGCTTGTGCCGGCCGAGCAGTCGGAAGCCAAGCCGGACGATCGCATTCGTGGAGGCGGGTCGTGATACGGCGTGCGTCCGGAACTCGACCTCTCCGCTGTCGAGCCACTTCCAGACCTCGAAGTCTCGTTGGCCGGCCTCGACGTGTCCCTCGAGCGTGCGGTAGTTCCAGAAGAAGACGCGCGCCTCACGGCCGTCGACGCGGCGCGTGTCCTCACCGGCTCCGCCCACGCGGACACCGGCATAGATGCGGGCGCCCAGGACGTGCAGGATCAGCAGCATCTCGCGTTGTTCCAGCGGAACCCGAGGGTCGTAGCACGCCTCGACGAGGGCCCGATCGGCAAAGGCATAGCTGCGGCTCAGCGCGACTGCCACCTCCCAGCTGCCTCCCGGCTGCGGCGGGCCCGGCAGCTCGCTCGCGAGTGGCTGGCGGTAGTCGTCGTACTCCCAACCCGGTCCCTCGCCGAGTCTTTCCGAATCGAAGTTGAGCGGCCGCTCGCGCAGCGAGGCCAGCCGGCCGCCGGGGTCGCCGCCACGGAAATCGAGGTCAGGGAAGCGCGAGGGGATCCTCCACCTTTCGGCTGATGATCTCGATGCCGCCCGTCAAACGCCCCTCGCTCACCTTCGCAACCTGCTCCAAAAACGACGTCCACATGTGCAGTTGCACCTCCTTGGCCATGCGCAGGTGGTGGTAGAGCAGGTTCGAGAGCCGATCACCGCTACGCGCCCACGACTCAATCTCGAACTGAAGTAGCCCCTCTCCCTGGGTCGAGCGGAACTCGATTTGCCCTGCCTCGAGATGACCAGAAAGCGTGGCGAACCGAAACGACGTCGGCGTCGTCGCCGTCACGCGCACCGGTCCATCCCACGGTCCGGGCATGCGGACCACGAACTCGTCGCCAACTGCCAACCGACCCTCCGCTCCACCGATCTTGAGGAAGCGGGCCAGCTCGGTCGGTGCCGCCACGTTCGGGTCGATGCTGAGGCGGCGGATCAGGCCCTGGGGCGAGAGCCGTGCGTCGCGGATCGTCGCCCGGTAGAGGCGGTGAAACAGAGGTCCGACCCCGTCCTCGACTCGTTGCACGTCGTCGTCCATCGCGGCATCGGGCAGCTCCGGCGGCAAATCGCCTCGGCTACCCCTCTCTTCGCTGCGATGCATCGGTGTCGTCCGCCACATGTAATTCCAAGACGTCAACGCGATCCCCACCGGCCACAGCGCAGCGGTCGACAGCCGTCGTCCGGGAGAGAGGCGATTCGACACGACGCTTGCCGATACCCCGCCGACCGCGCGACTGAACGCGTGCACGAACGGGCAGAAGGCGAGCATGATCGTCGACGCTTTGCACCGCAGCGGTCTTCGCGGCTCGCAGTTCCACGTCCTCTCGCTCGGGTCCGTCGGCTTGTGCATCGGCCTCTGGATCCGCGCCAAGACCGTCGACCAGGATGAACGCGGCAACGCCGAACGACGCGCTCTCTTCGTCGGCCTCTGGGCACCCACGCTGTGGCAGATCGGCGACTCCCTTCGAGGCATGGAAACACCGCAACGGCGG
>DATCJJ010000040.1:0-22150 GCA_036562845.1 Gaiellaceae bacterium
TTGACGGGCGCGTACCGGCCGAGGCCGAGCAGCCGCCGGAGCGGCGGCCGCCGCTCCGGCACGCACGGCAGCGCCGCGACGTCGATGCCGTGGCCGATCGCGCGCACCTTCGGCGACGCGAGCGGCACGCTCCGCCGGTCGACGCTGAGCACGACGTCGACCACGCGCTCGGCGGCGCGCAGCGCAGTGCCTGCGGCCTGCTGTGTGAACCAGAGGAGGAGCGGCACGCGCAGTGGCTTCGCGACCGGCGCGGCGATCAGCGCGTACACGGGCGCCATGTGCGCGAGCACGGCAACCGGGCGGTCGACGAGCTCCGGCGCGAGCGCGGCGACGTACCGCGCACCGCGCGCCGCCTGCGACGGCGCCGCGAAGCTTCGTGCGCGACAGTTCTCCGGCAGCGCCGACTCGTCGACGCGGTCCGCGAGCACGACGACCTCCTCGCACCGCGCCGCGAGCGCGCGGATCTTCGGCAGCGTCGCCGCGAGCACGGGGTGCGCCGGGTCGGCGGCCTGCGTGACGAAGACGAGCTTCACGCAACGAGCTCCGCGATACGCCGCGCGTACTCCTCGGGCGTCTGCAGCCACGGCGCCGCCGCCTCCCGCGCAGCGGCGCCGAGCCGCTCGGCGAGCGCACGATCGCCGAGCACGCGTTCGAGCGCGCGCGCGAGCTCCTCGTTCGAGTCGACGAGGATGCCCGAGACGCCGTCCTCGACGAGGTTCGGAATCGAGCCGGCGCGTGAGCCGATCACGCCGCGGCCGCGGCAGAACGCCTCGACGAGCACGCGCCCCATGCCCTCGGAGCGGGACGGCAGGACGAGCACCCAGGCGTCGTCCAGCGCTCGTGCGACCCCGTCGCTCGACAGCTCGCGGTCCCAGCGGACGCCCAGCGCGCGAACGACGTCTTCGCGCGAGCCCTTGCCGACGATGCGGAGCGCTCCGTCCGTCCGCGCCGTCCGCCACGCCTCGGCGAGGCCGTCGACGTTCTTGTACGCCTCGAGGACGCCGACAAAGAGCGCGACCGGCGCCGCCGGCAGCGGCTCGGGCGGGCGCGTGAACGGCTCGAGGTCCATGTAGGCGGGGAAGTCCGCGGCCGGCTCGACGCCGAGGTCGCGAACGAGGCCGGTGGTGAACGGCGACACGGTGCGCACGGCGTCCGCGCGCCGCAACGCAAACGCCGCGACGGCGTCGGCGGCGCCGCTGAGCAGGCGCCGCGCGGACGACCCGTAGAGCCGCGTCGACGTCCGCCAGTCGCCGTGCACCTCCGCGACGATCCGCACCGGAACACGCGCGAGCCGACGGGCGAGCAGCGCAGCTGCGGCGTCGTGCGCGGTCTGCGCGACGACGGCGTCCGGCCGGAAGTCTCGGAGCTGCCGGGCGATCCGCACCGGGAGGAGCAGCCAGAACGCGGCGCCGTCGATGATCCGCGGGCGCACCGGACGGACGAGCACGAAGGTGGCGTCCCCCGGCGCGGAATCGGGTGCCGCCGACGCGAGCACGCGCACGTCGACCTCCGCGCGGAGCGCGTCGAACTTGTGCGCCACGCTCGGCGCGAGCGGGAGCCGGTAGCGGGACCGGCCGACGAAGAGCACCCGGCGCTTCACGCGCGAAGCGTACGGTCGAGCTCGTCGAAGACCGCGGCGGGCGAGAAGCGCTCGACCGACGATGCGGCGTTCGACCGCAAGAGCGCGCGCAGCTCGTCGTCGCCGAAGAAGCGACGGATCGCCGCAGCGAGCGCGGCGGCGTCGTTCGGCTCGACCAGCAGCCCGTTGACCCCGTCCTCGACGATCTCGGGCACGCCGCCGACGCGCGTCGCGATCACGGGCGTCCCGGCCGCGAGCGCCTCGACGAGGACGTGCGGGAAGTTCTCCCACGAGGAGGAGAGGAGAACCGCGTCGGCCGCGGCGAGCAGCTCGAGGACGCGCCCGCGCTCGAGCGGCCCGAGGAAGCGGACGCTCGGCCCCGCACGCCGCTCGAGCTCGGCGCGCAGCTCGCCGTCGCCGGCGACGAGAAACGTCACGCCGTCGGCCAGCTCGACGGCCACGAACGCGAGCTCGAGCGCCTTTGCCGGCGTCAGGCGCCCGGCGAAGGCGAGCATCGGGCCGTCGACGCCGAGCGAGCGGCGCACCTCGTCCCGCGGCGGCAGCGTCGGCAGCGGCGGCGCCGGGTTCGGCAGGACCGACACGCGCGACGCGTCGATCCCCCAGCTGACGACGAGGTCGCGCAGGAACACGCTCGGCGTCAGCAGGCGGCGGGCACGGCGCAGCGTCAGCGTGCGCCACAGCCGGAGCAGCCGCACCGGCACGCCGGCGTCCGCCGTCTGGAAGTCCGCGAGGAGGCCGCCGTAGAGACCGCGGCGGCGGGCCCGCTCGAACGCCGGGTCGCCCGCCACCTTGACGACGAGCGGCGCCCGCGAGGCGAACGCGCTGCGGCCGACCATGCTCGTCGCATAGACGACGTCCGCACGCGCGGACAACCGAGCGACGCGCGCGGCGACGGCGAGGTGCCGGAGGCCGGGAGGGAGACGCCGCGAGACCCAGTGCACGGGATACGGCTCCGGCGCCGGCGGCGACGACGCGGTCGTCAGCACGGCGACCTCGTGGCCGCGGGCGCGGAGCGCCGCCGCCGCTTCCGGCGCGTGGCTCGCGGGCCCGCCGACGTCCGGCGGCCAGATGCCGGTGACGATCAGCGTGCGCACGCTTGAAGGATCCGCTCGAGCTCGCCGTACACGACGTCGGGCGCGAAGCGCGCGACGGAGGGCGCCGCTGCGTCCCGCAGCCGCGCTCGCAGCTGCGGCTCCGCTGCGAAGCGCCGGATCGCACCGGCCAGCGCGTCGACGTCGCCGGGCGGCACGAGGAGGCCGTTGACGCCGTCCTCGACGACCTCCGACACGCCGCCGACGCGCGTCGCGATCACCGGCGTCCCCACCGCGAGCGACTCGACCACCGTGTGCGGGAAGTTCTCCCACGAGGACGAGAGAACGGAGGCATCGGAATCGGCGAAGAGGCGAAGCACCTGCTCGCGCGGCAGCGCCCCGAGCAGCTCGCCGTTCGGCGGCAGCTGCGTGTCGAGGACGCCGGCTCCGGCCACGCGCAGCCGCACCTCCGGCACTCGGGCGACGGCGGCGAACAGCACGTCGAGTGCCTTCTGCGGGCCGAAGCGGCCCGCGAACGCGAGGACGACGCCGTCGTGCGGGCGACGGTCGAGCTGCGGCACGGCCGGCGCCGGATTCGGCAGGACGGTCACCGCGTGCGCGCCCCAGGCCACTGCGAGCTCCTTCAGGAACTCGCTCGGGCAGATCACGTGTGCTGCGCCCCGAACCGTGACGTCGCGCAGCCGTCGCAGCAGCGGCGCGGTGCCGCCGCCCTGGAACTCCTCGACGCCGCCGCCGACGGCGCCGCGCCAGCGCGCGCGCTCGAACGCGGGATCGCCGGTCAGCTTGAGGACGAAGGGCGCGCGAACCGCGGTGCACGCGAGCGCAGTGCGCGCGAACATGCCGGTCGTGTAGACGACGTCCGCCCGGCTTGCGCGCCGCGCGATCGCGGCCGCAGCGACGCCGTGCACGACCCCCTTCGGCAGCCGGCGCGAGACCCAGTCCACCGGATACGGCTGCGCCGCCGGCGGGCCGTCGGCGGCGACGATCGCCCGCACGTCGTGGCCGCGGGCCGTGAGAAAGGCGGCGACGTCGGGCCCGTGGCTCGCGGGGCCGCCGACGTCCGGCGGCCAGATCCCCGAGACGACGAGGACCTTCATGGGCTGAGCGCGCCCGCCTCGGCCCCCTCGGCGACGAGCTCCTCGTCGAAGGCCGACGGGCTCGGCTCGTCGACCGGCTCGATGCGCAGGACGAGCACGATCCAGACCGCTGCGAACACGACGATCGAGACGAGCACCGCGGCGGCCGCGCCCGACGCGCCCCACATGGCGCCGAAGACGGCGATCAACGGCAGGGCGACGACAGACTCGAGCGTCTGCGTGCGCAACCGAAGCTCGGGGCGGCCGATCGTCACCGGGAGCGACTTCGTCCAGCCGACGACGAACTGGACGACCGCGGCGAGGATGAAGAGCCGCGCCGCGCCCGCAGCTCCGACGTAGCCCGGCCCGTTGATGTGCCGGATGAGCTGCGGGATGAACACGTAGAGCGGCGGAGCCAGCACGACGGACGCCGCGGCCGCAAGCAGGCTGTAGTTGCGGATGCCCCGCAGCACGGCGCGCTGGTTGCCGCGCTCCCACTCGCGCGTCTGCTCGGTCAGCAGCACCATCCGCGCGGGAGCGGAGACCGCGATGAATGCGGACTGCGGCGCCTGCGCGACGCGGAACAGGCCGACCTGCACCGTCGACGTCACGGCGCCGAGCAGCAGCGGCCCGAGCCCGGTCCGCAGAGAGGTCACGCCGGAGGCGACGGTCGACTGCACCATGAACGAGCGGATGTCGCCCCGGTCGTCGCCGAGCGGCTGCGGCGCCGCCGACGGGAACCGGCGGAACGCCGCAATGCCCGCGACCGCGACCGAAGCCGTGCCGATCGTCTGGGCGACGAGGATGCCGAGGATCGCCTGCGTGACGCCGAAGTGCGCGCCGACCGCGACGCCGGCGAGGCGCAGCAGCATCGACCACGAGAGGAAGAACGAGCGGATGTCGTAGCGGCTGCGGAGGAAGAGCAGGGTGCCGGCCAGACCGTCGAGCGACTGGACGAGCGGGATCAGCGAGCCGACCGCGAGCGGCTCAGCGAGCCGGGAGGGCCCGACCGCAGCGAAGACGAGCAGGCCGACCGCACCGAGCGCACCACCGACGAGCTTGAGGGAGACCGCCGAGCGCAGCAGGCGGGAGAGCCGCGGCCAGTCCTCCCGCGTGACGTAGCGGAAGCCGTACTTCACGACGGCCTCCTCGACCGTCACGTCGAAGAAGCCCTGCAGCAGGCCGACGGCGAAGAGCACCGTCGCGTAGTCGCCGAACCCGCTCACGTGGAGCTCGCGCGTCGCGACGATCGTGGCGAGGAAGCCGAGCGCCACCGAGACGTAGATTCCGACGGCGGTCGCAGACCGGCGCACGAAGAGGCCTCGCATCAGGCGGCAACGGTACAGTGGGCGCTCCGTGGCCGTCCGTCTGCCGGTCGCACCGCGCGCGCTGCTCGTCGCGGCAGCGATTCCACTCCTCTTCCTCCATTCCGAGTTCCAGCCGAGCATCTCGGTTCACCTCGGCGGCACGAGCGTCGACGCGTACCTCACCGACTTCGCGGTGCTCGCGGTCGTGGTCGGTGCGCTCGCGGCGGCGGCGCGCGGAGGCATCCAGGCTCTCGCGCCGGCGAAGGCGTTGTGGCTCGTCGCCGCCGCCTTCTTCGTCTGGCTCTTCTTCGCGGTCGCCTGGGGCCGTCACGAGACGCCCGGCTATGCGACGTCGTCGCACCTCGTCACCGCATTGAAGTTCCTCGAGTACGCCCTACTCGCGCCGGCGGTCGTGCTGCTCGTCCGCACGCGCGACGACCTGCTCGTCGCGTTCTGGTCGCTCGTCGTCTGGAGCTGCTGCGCGACCGGCGTCGGGATCGCAGAGTTCTTCGGCGCGGATGTCGGCGCGAAGGGGACGGTCGGCCACCGCCAGGCGTCGTTCCTGTCGTCGGCCGACTTCGCAGCGCTCTCCGCGGCCGTGTTGCTGCTCGGGCTGCTCGCGATCGGGCTGCCGCGGCTCCGGCTGCCGCGCCCGCTCGGCGTCGCCGCGCTCGTGACCGGCATCCTCGGCACGGTCGTCGCCGGTGCCGTCGCGTCGGTGCTCGGCATCGCCACGGCGCTCGTCCTCGTCGGCGTGGTGGCCGTCGTGCGGCGCGAGCTCGCCGTGCGCCGCGCGCTGGTCGTCGCCGTCGCGGCGCTCGTCGCCGCTGCGGGAGTGGTCGTGATCCGCGGCCACGACCTCAGCGCCTTCGCGCGGTTCCTCGGCGCGTCGAAGGAGCAGCCGACGCAGCCGCAGTCGAAGGTGCAGACGTACGCACATCGCACGCTGCTCGTCTGGATCGGCTACCGCATCTGGCGCGACCATCCGCTGCTCGGCGTCGGCTGGGAGGCGTCGGCAGAGCCCGGCGCGTTCGGCCGGTACCTCCGCGCGGCGCACGCACGGTTCCCGAACGAGGCGCCCCTCGCCTTCCCCGCGGCCGCGTCCGACCGCCGCTACGGCGTGCAGAACGTCTGGGTGCAGGCGCTCGCCGATCTCGGAGTCATCGGCTGCCTGCTGTGGGCGGCCGTCTTCGCCGCCGCCGCGTGGCTCGCGATCCGCTCGCACGCCCTCGTGGCGCTCGGGTGGATCGCGCTCCTCGTGTGGCTCTGGAGCGCGCAAGGGTTCATCGCTGGGATCCCGCTCGACGGCTTGACGTGGCTCGCCTTCGGATTGGCCGCGGTGCGCGAGTGAGCCGTATGCAACCGAGCCGCACGTCGGTGCAGTACGCGGTGCGGAAGCCGCTCTTCGCGTGGCTGCACGCGCAGGAGACGCACGGTGTTCGCGTGCTCGACGTCGGCTGCGGCGACCGTCCGTACGCCGAGCTCTTCCCCGGGGCGACCGGCTTCGACGTGCCCGGCAATCCTCGCGCCGACCTGCACGGCTCGCTCGAGGCGATCCCGGTCGAGGATGCGAGCTTCGACCTCGTGCTCTGCCTCCAGGTGCTCGAGCACGTGCCCGATCCCGGCGCCGCGATCCGCGAGCTGCGGCGCGTCGTGCGGCCGGGCGGGCGCGTCCTGCTGTCGACGCACGGCATCTATCCGTTCCATCCGAACCCCGACGACCTCTGGCGCTGGACGCATCAGGGGCTCGAGCGGCTCTTCTTCACAAACGCCGAATGGACGTCGGTTACCGTGCGGCCCGGCGCCGGCACGGCCGCGACGCTCGCGATGATGAACGCCCACGTTCTCGACCTCCTGCTCAAGCGCCTGCACGTGCGTGCGCTCGGCGCACCGCTCGTCGCGCTGCTGAACACGGTCGGCGAGACGCTCGACGACGCGATCCCCGTGCTCCGGTCGACGGTGCCGGGAACGCTGCACGCGAACTACCACGTCGAGGCGGTCGCATGAAGGTGCTCGTCACCGGCGGCGCCGGCTTCATCGGCTCGAACCTCGTGCGCGCGCTGCTCGAGCGCGGCGACGACGTGCGCGTACTCGACAACTTCTCCACCGGGAACCGCGGCAACCTCGAGGGCCTCGACATCGAGATCGTCGAGGGCGAGCTGCGGAGCTACGAACGCGTGCACGCCGCGACGCGCGGCGCCGAGATCGTCTACCACCTCGGCGCGCTCGGCTCGGTGCCGCGGTCGGTGCAGGATCCGCTGACCTCGAACGCGGTCAACGTCGACGGGACGCTCAACGTGCTCCTCGCCGCACGTGACGAGGGCGTGCGCCGCGTCGTCTACTCGTCGTCGTCCTCCGTCTACGGCAACTCGGGCGAGCTGCCGCGCACCGAGGCGATGCCGCCCGATCCGATCTCGCCGTACGGCGTTGCGAAGCTCGCAGCGGAGCGGTACTGCGTGAGCTTCAGCCGCGTCTACCACGACTTCGAAACGGTCGTGCTGCGCTACTTCAACGTCTTCGGCGAGCGGCAGAGCCCGTTCTCCCAGTACGCCGCCGTCGTCCCGCTCTTCGTGACGGCGATCGCCGACGGGCGTCCCGTGACGATCTTCGGCGACGGCGAGCAGTCGCGCGACTTCACGTACGTCGGCAACGTCGTCGACGCGACGATCCGCGCCGGCGGCGCAGCAGACGCGAGCGGCGCGATCTTCAACATCGCCGCCGGATCGCCGGGCAGCGTCAACCTCCTCGCCGACACGATCGGCCGCATCCTCGACAAGCCGGTCGACAAGCGCCACGCCGAGCCGCGGCCCGGCGACGTGCGCGACTCCTGGGCCGACGTCGCGGCGGCGGAGCGCGTCCTCGGCTACCGGCCGAGCATCGGGCTCGAGGACGGCCTGCGCCTGACGATCGACTCGCTTCGTGTCTGACCGGATCAAGGTCCTGCGCGTGATCGCGCGGCTCAACGTCGGCGGTCCCGCACTGCATGTCGCGTACCTGACCGAGGGGCTCGCGGAGCGCGGCTACGACACGACGCTCGTGGCCGGCTCGCTCGCCCACGGCGAGGAGTCGATGGCGCACGTCGCGCTGCGGCGCGGCGCGCGCATCGTCACGCTGCCGCACCTCGCGCGCCAGGTCTCGCCGCTGAACGACCTGCTCGCGGTGCGGCACCTGGCGAAGCTCATCCGGACGGAGCGGCCGCAGATCCTGCACACGCACACGGCGAAGGCCGGCGCAGTCGGACGCGTCGCCACACTCCTCGCAGGCGATGCGCGGCCGCCGATCGTCGTCCACACGTTCCACGGCCACGTGCTGCGCGGCTACTTCAATCCCCTCGCAACGCTCGCGTTCCGGACGCTCGAACGGTGGCTCGCGACGGTGACGACGAGGCTGATCGCGGTCAGCCCGGAGGTGCGCGACGACCTGGTACGGCTCGGCGTCGCGCCGCGCGAGAAGTTCGCGGTGATCCGGCTCGGGATTCAGCTCGACGAGCGCGTAAGCGCCGCCGGTGCTGCGCGCCGCGAGACGCGGCGCCGGATGGGAATCTCGCCGGAGGCGTTCGTCGTCGGCTGGGTCGGCCGGATGACGGCGGTGAAGCGGACGGACGACGTCCTCCTCGCATTCGCGGGCGTGCTCGACCGCGGCGTCGACGCGTGGCTCTGCCTGATCGGCGACGGGCCCGACAGGCAGCGGCTCGAGCGTCGCGCGCACGAACTCGGGATCGTCAGACGCTGCCTGTTCGTGGGGTATCAGGACGAGGTCGCGCCGTACTACGAGGCGATCGACGCGCTGCTGCTGCCGTCCGCGAACGAAGGGACGCCCGTCAGCGTGATCGAGGCGCTCGCGGCGGAGCGTCCTGCGGTCGCAACGCGAGTCGGCGGCGTCCCCGACGTCGTCCGCGAGGGCGTCGACGGCTACCTCGTCGACGTCGGCGACGCCGACACGCTCGCGGCGCGCCTCGTCGAGCTCGCCGGCGACCCGGACAAGCGCGACGCGATGGGCCGCGAGGGCCGCCGACGCGTGCTCGAGCGCTACGCCGTCGACCGGCTCGTCGACGACATCGACGCGCTGTACCGCGAGCTGCTGCAGGCTTCACCTGCCGCGCGGCGTTAGCCGCGCGGCAGGGAAACGAACGTCTTCCACGAGGGCTTCTTCTTGCCCGCGTAGGTCTCGAGGCCGGACTGCCAGCCGGAGATGTTCGGCTCGTCGCGCACCATGAACCAGAGGAACATGTCGATCCGCGAGTTCTTGCGCGCGATCGCAAAGGCCTGCGACATGTACGACGCCTGCTTCGCCCACGAGATACCGAAGATCGTCTTGTCGGGCGGGTTCGTCTGGTAGCCGTACTCCGTGATCCACAGGTGCTTCGGCCCGTAGTACTTCGAGACGAGCGAGAGCAGCAGGTTGATGTTGCCGAGCTGGACGCGCCGCTTCTGCTTCCCCGTCGGCACGTAGTTCGGCGCCTCGCTGCCCTTGTCCGCGTACGGATGGTGCGCGTACACGTCGAAGGTCTTCATGCCGAACTTGTGCGCCTGCGCGAGGAACGTCAGCGGATCGACCGACGCGCGGGACGTGCCCGGCGCGTCGTTCCCCTTCGGCCCGGTGACGCCGCACGCGACGTGCTCGTCCGGCAGCGGGCCGAGGTACGGCGAGTGCACGCCGTCGTAGATCGCGTTGCAGATCTTCGCGTAGTTGAGCGCGCTCGTGACCTGCCACTTGCCCTTGACCTTCGTGTACTGCGGCGTCAGCCAGATCGGGTTGTTCGGCTCGTTCCACGCCGTCCACATGTTCACCTTCGGCAGCGCGACGCCGGCGACGATCCCGAGCTGCGGCTGCAGCTGCCAGGACGGCGGGATCCACAGGCCGCTGTACCGCTCGGCGGCGGCGTAGGCGAAGTTCTCGAGATCCGTGAAGTCCTTCGGCGCCGTCGTGCGCGCCTTGCCGCCGTTCGCCCAGCCGGGCGTGAACAGAATCGAGAAGACGAGCTGGATGCTGTTCGTCTGCGCGTACTTGACGAGGCGGTCGTAGAGCGCCCAGTTGTACGCCGGATCGCCGGGATCGGTCGGATCCTTCGGGCGCCCGCTGTTCGCGACTGCCCACTTCGTTCCGCCCCAGTAGAGGTTGACGCGGAGGACCTGGGTCTTCAGCGCCTTGAGCGTGGCGAACGCGCTGACGGGATCGCCGTACAGCGTGTCGGCCTCGTCGTTGATGCCGACGAGGATGTGGCTCGATTGCGTTTTTGCCGGTTTCTTCGAAGCGGCCGTCGCCGCGGATACGGCGAGGCCCGCGACGGCCAGCAGAGCCGCCGCCACGAGGACGATGCGCTTAGACACTCAGAGACTCCCGTTGGCTCGCTTGCAAAAGACGCCGCAGCCCTTCTTCCAGCGACACCTGCGGCTCCCATCCAAGTAGTTGACGTGCGCGCGTGATGTCCGGCTGGCGCACCTTGGGGTCGTCGACCGGCAGCGCCTCGAACACGATCTCGCTCGTGGCGCCGGTCGCCTCGAGCACCTTCCGGGCGAGCTCGAGGAGGGTGTACTCGGCAGGATTGCCGATGTTGACGGGGAGATGCTCGCCGCTCGCGGCGAGCGCGATCAGACCGCTGATCAGGTCGTCGACGTAGCAGAAGCTGCGCGTCTGCGAGCCGTCGCCGAAGACGGTCAACGGCTCGTTCGCGAGCGCCTGCCGCAGGAACGTCGGGATCGCCCGGCCGTCGTGCGGACGCATGCGCGGCCCGTACGTGTTGAAGATGCGGACGATGCACGTGTCGACGCCCTGCTGGCGGTGGTACGCCATCGTCAGTGCCTCGGCGTACCGCTTCGCCTCGTCGTAGACGCCGCGCGGCCCGATCGGGTTCACGTTCCCCCAGTAGGTCTCGGGCTGTGGATGGATGAGCGGGTCGCCGTACACCTCGCTCGTCGACGCGAGCAGGAAGCGCGCACGCTTCCATTTCGCGAGGCCGAGCGCGTTGTGCGTGCCGTGGGAGCCGACCTTGAGCGTCTGCAGCGGCAGACGGAGATAGTCGATCGGGCTCGCAGGGCTCGCGAGGTGGTAGACGACGTCGATCGGCTCGTCGACCGAGATATGCGAGGTGATGTCGTGGTTGATGAAGAGGAACCGGTCGCCGCGGAGGTGCTCGACGTTCTGGAGCGACCCTGTCTCCAGATTGTCGACGCAGATCACGCGGTGGCCGTCCTCGATCAGGCGGTCACAGAGATGCGACCCGAGGAAGCCGGCGCCGCCTGTGACGAGAGCGGTCGGCATTCGAGGGTCAAGGCTAGCGGCGGTTCCGGATCGCCCCGCCCGCCTTAACACAGGATTTACGGCAGGTCCTGCCGTTAGGGTCGCTTCGTGCGCTGGTGGGGACCGCTCGGGCTCCTGGCGGCCGTCCGCGTCGCGATCCCCGTGGCCGCGTACGCCGACCGTGGCTCGAGCCTGCCGGGCCTCCCCCGCTTCGACCGCGCACGGGCCAGCGGCGGCCTGAGCGGGGACGCGACCGGCTTCTACGCCGCGACGCGGGAGTTCATCGCCGGCTGGGCGCGGATGCCGCGGCCGCTGCTCGGCCTCGTGCTGATCGTCGGGCTCGCGACGATCGTCGCATGCGTCCTGCTCTGGCGGCGGCGTCCCGAGCTCCGCGCGTGGCTCGTCCCGGCGCTCCTCTGCGTCCTCGGCCTGCTCGTCTGCCTCGACGTGCACTGGATGGAACCGAGCGGCGCCGCCGTCTTCGGCTGGCCGCTCGTCTGGGCGGTCGCCGAGCTGCCGCTGCGCGCGGTCGACGCGCTCACGCACGCGGCGGCCTGGGACGTCGCATTCGTGCTCCAGCTGTGCTTCGTCGCCTTCACCGTCGTCGCCGTCTCGTACCTCGGCCGCAACGCCACCGGCCGGCGCTGGATCGGCGTGCTCGCCGCCGCGTGCTGGGCGTTCTGGCCCTTGCTCGTCGGCGTGGTCGCCGGACACCGCGCGTGGACGAACGCGCAGTGGGAGGTCGACGCGGGCCTGCACGCGTACAGCGAGCCGCTCTCGACGCTCCTCGTCGCCACGGGCGCGGCGCTCCTGCTCGCGCCTCGACTGACACCGCTGCGGGCGTCGCTCGCCGGCTGCGCGCTCAGCCTCGCGACACTGACGAAGCTGTCGAACGCACTCCTCGCATCCGCCGCCCTCGCGGTCGTCTTCCTGCGGCGCCAGCCGTGGCCGCAGTACCTCGCCGGCGCGCTGTCGCTCGCACCGCTCGTCGCCGTCTACTGGCCCCTGTCGTATCCGAAGCTGTTCGACAACCCGCAGTCGTGGCCGCGCGATCCGTTCGATCCGGCGCACGTCGTGACGACCTGGACGCACTCGTCGATGTTCTTTCCGCGAACGCTCCTGATCGTGACGCCGCTCGCGGTGCTCGGCGCGTTCGCATTGCGGCGACCGTGGCCGCTTACGGTCGTGCTCGCGTTCCTCCTGATCAACCCGATCTTCTACAGCTTCTACGCGAACACGGCGATGCACCCGCGGTTCCTCTACGCGAGCCTGCCGTTCCTGTTCGTGCTCTGGGCCGCAGGCGTGGAGACGGTGCGCCGATGCGTCGCGCGCTGATCGCGGCGGCGCTGCTCGCCGGCATCGGGCTGCGGGTCTGGGCGATGCTGATGCCGCAGGGCGCGGTCGACGCCGACGAGGCGGTCGTCGGGTTGATCACGCACGGGATCCTGCACGGGACGATCCCGGCCTTCTTCCCCGGACAGGGGTACGGCGGGACACAGGAAGAGCTGCTCGCGGCGCCGCTCGTCGCCGCGGCCGGACTCGAGACGTGGGCGATTCGCGTTCCCGTGCTGCTGTTGTGGCTCGTCGGGGCCGTGCTCGTGTGGCGGATCGGGCTGCGAGTCCTCGATCCGCGGCGCGCGCTCGTCGCAGCCGCCCTCTTCTGGATCTGGCCGGCGTACTTCGTCTGGAAGTCGACCCGGGCGCACGGCTTCTACGGCTCGGAGCTCGTCCTCGGCCTGCTCGTGCTGCTGCTCGTGCTCCGCCTCGATGCGCGCGTCACCCGCACCGACCTCGTGTGGCTCGGGCTCGCACTCGGCTGCGGCCTGTGGTCGAGCCCGCAGGTCGCGACCGTCGCGCTGCCCGCGCTCGGGTGGCTGATCTGGCGGCGGCGCCGGATCGTGCGGCACGCTCCGCTCGTCCTCGCCGGGGCGGTGGTCGGCGCGATCCCCTGGCTGCTCGGGAACGTGCGCAACGACTGGTACTCGCTGCATCCGGGCCGCAACGAGGGCCCGTGGTCGGCGCACCTGCACAACCTCGTCGTCGCGACCCTCCCGCAGGCGCTCGGGCTGCGGCTGCCGTGGTCGTTCGAGTGGCTCGGGACGCCCGTCGCGGCGATCGCGCTCTACGCGCTCGCCGCGCTCGGGTTCGCACAGCTCCTCCGGCGACGGCCGCCGCGGCTCGCGCCGGTGCTCCTGATCGTCGCCCTCTTCCCGGCCTTCTACTTCATCTCGCCGTACACCTGGCTGCAGTCGGAGCCTCGCTACCTGACGCTCGTGCTGCCGCTCTTCGCGCTTCTTCTCGCGTACGCCGCGACGACGCCGGTGCGGGCCACGGCGCTGCTCGCGGTCGGGCTCGCCCTGTCGGTCGGCGGGCTCGAGGAGCTGCAGCGCCACCACGTCGCGGCCTTCCGGACCGAGGGCAGGCCGGTGCCGGCCGATCTCGACCCCGTCCTGCAGACGCTGCGCGCGCACGACGTCCGCTACGCGTTCGGGAGCTACTGGGTGTCGTGGCGGATCACGTTCGAGTCGAAGCTGCACGTGATCGGGGCCAAGGCGAACTACGACCGTCCGGTGGCCCGCAACGGCGTGCTCTATCCCGGCGATCCGCTCGACGACCTCGGCACCGGCGGCTCGTACTACCTCGAGGCAAATCGGCAGCGGCGGTTCGCGCACGTATTCGTCCGCGGCGGCACGCTCGAGCCGCGCATCGCGCCGCTGCTCCGCCGGGCGCACTACGTGCGCGTCGTCAGCGGCGGATTCGACGTGTGGTTGCCGCGAACACGCTGACGAGCACGAGGTCGCGCGCCAGGATCCACCACGACAGGACCTGGCCCCAGTGCGCGGTGCCGCCGTGCCGTTTGACGAACTCCTCCCACTCGAGGCGCGTGAGCAGGAGCGCCGCCGCAAGCAGCACTGCCGCGTCGAGCGACACCGCGGGCACGAGCGGCGCGAGCCACGTCAGGTACTGCGGCGAGAGCACCTTGCCGAACGCGACGAACGCCGTCACGGCCGCCGCCGCAGCAGCGACCCGTTCGCGCCGGCGGCGCCGGTAGAGCAGCCAGACGTACGCGACCGCAGCGACGACCACGACGCTCGAGAGGGCGGCGACCACGTCGGGCAGCGTTCCGACGAGGTCGCGGGAACCGGGCGCCTCGTCCTTCAGGGTCACGCCGACGAGACCGAGGCGGTGCAGCACGAGCAGGATCCCGCCGCCAAGGCTCTCCGACTCCAGCCCGCGCCGCAGCTGCAGCCAGTAGCTGAAGCGGACGCCGCCGGGCCCTGTGACGAGGAACGGCAGATGGAGCAGGACGAGGATGCCGGCCATCCACTCGAGCGCGCGCCTGCGGCGCGCCGTGTCGAGGAGCACGAACGGCACGAGCGCCACCGCGTACACCTTGACCGCGATCGCGAGAGCGACGAACACCCAGGTCGTCCGCTCGTGCCCGCGCAGCCAGGCGGCGACGGCGACGACGACGAGCAGCGCCGGGAAGAGGTCGTACGTGTTCAGGAACACGGGGCCGATGACGAGCGGCGAGAGGCCGGCCACGAGCGCCGCGACGACCGAGCGGCGGAACGATGCGAGCATGACGGCGACCGCGGCGGCGCCGCAGAGCGCCAATGTCCACCGCAGCGCGCCGACGAACGTTCCCGGCAGCCAGTGGACGACGAGGAAGAACGGCTGGGCGCCGACGGGGTACTCGTCGTAGAAGTCGCGGTACGGCCAGTGGCCGGCCGCCATCAGATGCGCGTAGTGGCCGTAGAGGTCGGCGTCGCCGTAGCCGCCGGCGCCGAAGAGCCCGCCGCGCGCCAGTGCAGACGACACGAGGAAGAGCGCCGCGCCGGCGAGGGGCAGGCCGCGTCTCATCGCCGCACGACCGCGACCGCGACGGCGGCGAGCGCGCACCCGAGAACGACGACCGCAGCGGCGTTGCGGTTCAGGCCGGCCACGGACCAGATCGTCGCCATCACGTCGGTCCGCTTCGGGAGGTACGCCGTCGAGCTCTCGCTGCGGACGCCCCAGCTGAGCGCCTGCACGGTCATCGTGACGGCCGAGATCGCGACGAGCGAGATGGTCGGCAGGCGGAATCGCTCGAGCGCGGGCGGGATCCCGAGCGCGAGGAACGGCAGCGACGCCCCGAGGAAGCGCGGGCCCGGCGAGCCGCCGCCGTAGGGCAGGAAGTAGCCGGCGTCGACGAGCACGAACGCGACGACGACGAGGGCGGCGACGATCAGCTCCGGCCGCCGCCGTGCGAGCACGAGGCCGGCGGCGGCCGCGAGGCAGACGGGCGACCAGACGAGCAGGCCGCGGCTCCCGACGAGAACGTCGACGATGCCGTGGACGGTCGGGACGCCGATGCCGAAAAAGCCCCCGTGCTGCCGTTCGGCGAAGCGGTTCGCGACGTACCGGTACGAGAGATGGAACGGCGAGCCGAACGCGATCTGGTCGTACGTGCCGAGCGCGATCGCCGGCGGCACGAGCCCGAGCACGAACCAGGCCGCCGCGCGACGGTGACGCCACGCGGCGTAGCCGAGCAGGAGCACGACGATCAACGCCGTTTGGTAGCTCGTGCACACCGCGGCGCCCGCGAGCACGCCGGCGGCCGCGAGCGGCGCGGGCCCGCGACAACGGACGAGCAGCGCAAACGCTGCGATCGAGAGTGCGCCTGCGGCGTCGTGCTCGAAGAACGTCGGCGCCAGCGGCGCGGCGAGCGTCGCGACGCCGAAGGCCGCGGCTGCGACATCTCCCGCGAGCCAGAGGACGACGCCGACGGCGACGAGGAAGAAGACGCCGGAGCTGAGCACGCGCATCAGCCAGAGCGAGGCATCCGCCTCGGCGTGCCAGTCGCGCGGCGTCTTCGCGATCCCCGCCGCGCGTTCGAGCTCGAACGCCGGGATCGCCGCGACCGACAGGCCCGGCGCCTTGTCGGCAAACGTGTGCTCCCCGTAGACGGCGCGGTCGAACAGATCCGGCTCGAGGCGGATCGTGCCGTGGAGCGCGAGGTGGCGCGTGAGCTCGTAGCGCGTTCGATCCTGCGGCCCCGCCAGGCTGATCGGCGGCAGCGCCGCGAGCGCCACGAGCGCGAGCAGCAAGAGCCGTCGGCGCGTCAGCCTCAGCGCAGGTCCTTGTTGGACTCCATGTCGAACCACATCGCGAACAGCGTGAACTGCGAGCCGGAGATCAGGAGCAGCGCGATCAGCACGACCGTGCCGACGCTCACCTCGTACCCCGCGAGGCGGTAGCCGAGCTCGATGCAGCCCAGCACGAACCCCGCGAACGTGGCGAGGAAGCCGAAGGCGTAGAAGAAGACGAGCGGGTGGAAGTCGCGAATGACGTACTTCTCGCGCAGCCGCCAGAAGAAGCCCTTGACGAGCAGCCACGAGATCCGCGGCACGACCTTGCGGTAGCGGATCCCCGACCGCTCGCCGACGCCGTAGACCGGTCGCGACGGGAAGTCGCGCACGCGCGCGTTCCAGACGTTGAGGTGGACGAGCAGGTCGTTCGGGAACCCGTAGCCCGTGTAGACGCGGTCGAGGTCGAGCAGCGCCAGCATCCGGTGCGACACGGCCGTGTAGCCGGACTGCGAGTCGGCGACGTGCCAGTAGCCGGACGCGATCTTCGTCAGGAGCGACAGGACCGCGTTGCCCAGATAGCGCGTGCGCGGGATCAGCTCCCACGCCTGGCCCGTGAAGAGGCGGTTCGCCTTCGCGTAGTCGACCTCGCCGCGCGCGACGGGCTCGACGAGCGTCTCGAGGTCGGCGGGATCCATCTGGTTGTCGGCGGCCATCACACAGACGACGTCGACGGCGTCGGCGAGGGCGCGCTTGTAGCCCGTGACGATGGCGGCGCCGACACCGCGGTTCGCCTCGTGCGAGACGATCTCGACGCGCGCGTCGCCGCCCGCACGCGCGCGCTCCGCCGTCGCGTCACGCGAGCCGTCGTCCACGACGTAGACGCGGTCGACGAACGGCGGGATCCCGGCCAGCGTCGTCCCGATCAGCTCCTCCTCGTCGTGGGCCGGCACGACGACCGCGACGGTCTTCCCGTCGACCATCGCTAGTGGTGGAGATGGTTGCGCCGGCGGTTCCAGCCGGCGGCGACGCCGTCCCACATCAGCGCCACGATCGCGCCGAGCACGAGCCCGATCAGCGCCGCGACGACGACCGCGTTGCGGCGGCTGCGCGCGGTGACGCGGCTCGCATGCGCGCCCGTCAGGACGGCCGGCTTCTCGACGATCGACGCCTGCTGCAGCAGCTGGGTGATCGTCAGCTTCTGCTGCTGGTCGGTCGTCAGCCGCGTCTGCAGGACGAGCTTGTCCGTCAGGCCGAGGCTGCTGTTCTTGAGGCCGGCGTCGATCGCCGTGATGTCCCGGTTGAAGACCTCGATCTGCGAGCGGAAGTTCTTGATCTTCTGGTTCGCGAACGCTCCGAGCTTGTCGATGACCGAACGTGCGAGCCCGTTCGCCGCGCACGCCGCGACCTTTCGCTTCGCGGACTGCACCGTCAGGGTGACGAGCGGCGTCTGGCCGTTCTTCGCGATGTTCCCGGACACCGACTGCGTCGAGATGCCGCCGCGGAAGAGCCCGGGCTTCGTCTTGCACTGCGAGGCGACGAGCGCGATGACCGACTCCGCATGCGCGATCTGCCGGACGGTGCTCGGATTCGTCTGCGCGGCCTGCAGCTGCACGTTGCCGCTCGACGAATACGGCTGGCCGAGGTACAGCGTCGCGGTCGCCTTGAACACCTGGCTCCCGCCGAGCGCGACGAGGTAGCCGATGACGGCGCCGAGGACGAGGCCGGCGGCGGGCAGCCACCAGCGCGCGGCCAGGAGCCGCCGATAGCGGCCGAAGTCGACTTCCTGCTCCGCCTCGGGATCGAACCCGGTCGTCATCCCGCGGCGACTCTAGCCGAGCACCAGGACCACTCTGCCTGCAAGCCGTCGCGCAACGACGTCCGCGGCTGCCACCCGAGCTGCTCGCGAATCCGCGAGACGTCGGCGCTCGTCCGGAGCATGTCGCCGCGCGCAACCTCCGTTCGTCGGACGACGAGCGAGCGGCCCGAGATCTCCTCGAGCAGCGCGATCGCGTCGAGCATCGTCGCCTCCTCGCCGCCACCGACGTTGTACGTCGTGCCCGACGGCGCGCGGTCCATCGCCGCGCACGACGCGTCGACGACGTCGCCGACGTAGGTGAAGCTGCGCGACTGCTCGCCGCTCCCGAACATCTCGAACGCGCCGCCGTCCAGCAGGCGCTCGCAGACGCGGCGGAAGAACATGTCGGGCCGCTGCCGCGGGCCGTACACCGTGAAGTAGCGGAGGACGACGACGTCGAGGGAGAACGACTGCGCGTACGCATGCGCGAGGTGCTCGCACGCGAGCTTGGTGATGCCGTACGGGGAGAGCGGCCGCGGCTCCGCCTCCTCCGGTGTCGGATACGACTCGGCGTCGCCGTACACCGACGACGAGGACGAGAAGACGACCCGCACCCCGGCGGCCGCGCACGCTTCGAAGACCTGCTGGGTCGCGAGGACGTTGCGCCGGACGTAGAGCGGGAACGCCTCGCCGAAGCTGCGGACGCCCGGCTGCCCTGCGACGTGGAAGACGCCGTCGACACCGGCGAGGTCGAGCTGGTAGTCCGCGAGATCGAGTCGGCGCACGTCGAGGCCGTCGGCGTTCCGTTCCTTCTCCTCGACGTCGTAGTAGTCGGTGAAGGAGTCGACGCCCACGACGTCGTGGCCGCCGGCGACGAGCGCCCCGGCGAGCTGCGAGCCGATGAAGCCGGCTGCGCCGGTGACGAGGTACCTCATCGCGCCTCCACCATCCCATAGATCCGCGCGTAGCCGATCAGGAAGAACCGCTTCCCCTCCGCGACCGCCGGCGTGTACTTGCCGTCGGGGTAGGACCACAGGAGCTTTCCCGTCCGGACGTTCAGCGCGTACGTCCGCTGCTTCAGCGTCGCGAAGTAGACGACGTCGCCGATCACCGTCGCCGAGCCCGAGATCTTCCCGTTCGCCTCGAACGACCAGAGCACGTCGCCGGTCGGTGCGTCGAACGCAGTGAAGCGGCCGCTGTACGAGCCGACGAACACGCGGCCGTTCCACACCGCCGGCGACGCGTACACGTAGCCGCCGGTCGAGTGCGACCAGATGCGGCGGCCTGTCGTCGCCCCGAACGAGTACATCTTCCCGTCGGTCGAGCCGATGTAGACGCGGCCGTACGCGAGGGCGGGCGTCGCGTAGAACCTCGAGCTGCCGAAGAAGCGGCCCTGCCCTCTCGCCCGCCAGATCAGCTTGCCGGTGTTGATGTTCAGGCAGTAGAGACGGCCGTCGTAGGCGCCGAAGTAGATGCGCTTCCCGAAGGCGGCTGCGCCGCCCTTGATCGCGCCGCCCGCATGGAACTTCCAGAGCACACGGCCGCTCTTCGCGTGGAGCGCCCAGAGCCAGCCGTTCCAGTCGCCGACGTAGAGCGTGTCCTCGATCAGCAGCGGCGACGTCTCGGAGGGCCCGATCGTCCGCTGCCAGCGGAGCCTCCCCGTGCCGACGGCGAACGCCATGACACGGCCGTCCTTCGACTTCCCCGAGTTGCACGGCGGGCGGTTGAGGAACACGGCGTAGACCGTCCCCCGCTGCTGGGGGCCGAGCGCCGGCGAGGCGGCGACGCAGCGGTTCGTGTAGCGCTTCCACGCGCGCTTCCCCGTGCGCGTGCTGATCGCGGCGAACTTGCCGCTGTTCGTCGAGAAGAAGAGCCGTCCGTAGCCGATCGCCGGCGGGAACTCGACGAGGCTGCCGGCGTGATACGTCCACACGCGGCGGAACGGCGGCCGGAGCGGGAGATCGACGTCGCGCGACCGCGTCGCATCGAGCCCGTACTGCGGCCAGGCGATCTTCTCGCGCGGAGGCGGAGGCTTCGGCGCCGGCTGCGGGTGGTACTCGACCGTCGACGAGCCGCGGATGTCGTGCTCCTGCTGCAGCCGGTGGATGACGATCGCCGTCGCCGCGCCCGCGAGCAGCACCACGAGCACGGCCAGCGCTTTCAGCAGGCGCCGCATCGCCGCGGAACGGTACTCAGCGGCGCGCGACGACCCGCGGCTCGACCGCGTAGAGCCGCGAATAGCCGTGGAAGAGCAGCCGCATCCCGTTGCCGGAGACCGGGACGTAGTAGCCGTGGGCGTAGCGGAGCAGGACGCGCCCGGTCAGCGCGTCGACGCCGACGACCTGGTGGGCGAAGCTGCCGGCGTAGGCGACGCCGTCCACGACGGCGGCCGCTCCGGAGATCGCGCCGCCGGCGCCGACCTCCCAGAGGATCCGGCCGCTCGCGGCCGAGACACCGTAGAAGACGCCGTTGTACGAGCCGAAGAAGACGCGGCCGCCCCACGTCGCCGGCGACGAGTAGACGTACGCCCCGGTCGAGACGCGCCAGAGATAGCGGCCGGCCGTCGAGAACGCGGTCAGCGAGCCGCCGGTCGACGACGGGACGAAGACGCGGCCGCGCGCCACGGCGGGGGTCCCGTAGATCCGTCCGTTCACGGCGCCGACCCAGCGGGTCGCGCCGTTCGCCGCCCGGAGCGACCACAGGCGGCCGCCGTAGTCGCCGATGAAGAGGGTCGCGCCGGTGAGCGCGGCGCTCGACGTGATCTTCGCGCCGACGGAGCGGTGCCAGCGCAACCGGTGCGTCCGCAGATCGAGCGCGTACACGTCGCCGTTCCACGCACCGAAGTAGTCGACGCCGTCGCGTACGACCGGAGACGACTCGACTGGGCTGCCGACGTACCAGCGCCAGCCGACGCGGCCCGTCGCGCGGTCGAGGACGATCACCCAGCCGTTCATCGTGTGGAAGACGAGCTCGCGGCCGACGACAGCAGGCGACGACGCCATCTTCCCGCCCGGCGTGTCTCGCCGCCACAGAACCGTCCCGAACCGCATCGACACCGCGCGGACGGTCGCGCGTGCGTTGCCGACGTACGCGACGCCGTCGGAGACGACGGCCGGGAACTCGATCAGCGAGCCCATGCCGCGCGTCCACACCGTGCGGAACGGCGGCCGCAAGCGGATGTTCGACTGCGCCTGGGTCCGCTCCGGCGTCGCGCCGTACATCGGCCACTGCGCGGACGGCTGGTAGATCCGGATCGTCGCGCGCCGCCGGCCGAAGCGCTCGCGGACGACCCGAGTGGTGTAGCCGTTCGCCTTGATCGTCACGGTGAGCGGCCGGAGGCGGGGCACGAGGATCTCGGCGACGCCGTCGTGCGCGGTCGTCCCGAGCCGGCCCCAGACGGCGCTGCGGGCGCCGTGGACGCGCGTGTTCCGGTCGCCGTCGACGATCGTCAGCTTCAGCCTGACGCCGTGCGGCGTCGCCGGAAGCGGCGGAGCCGGGGACGGGTGGTACGGGTGATACGGCGGCGCGGCGACGTGGCGGTGACCGCCGCAGCCGGCGAGGACCCCGACGACTACGAGTGCTGTGGCAGCTCTTGCGCGAACGGTTCCAACGTACCGTCCGGTCCGGCCGACAGGACCAGCTCGCCGAAAAAGCGGGTCATGTACAGGCCGGCGCGAAAGTCGCCCAGGCGCGGCTCGGGCCGCTCCCCCGCCGCGAGCGCGAGCGCGAGCTCCGGGTAGCGGCTCCCCGCCGCGGTCGGCAGGGGGAATGCGCCGCCGAATCGCGGGTTGATGTCGGTGACGCGGTGCGTGCCGTCCGGCTCGCGGAAGCACTGCACGTTCGCGGGGCCGACGAGCCCGACCGTCTCCGAGACGTGCCGGCCGACTTCGATCAGCTCGTCGTCGGCGATCGTCATCCCCTTGATCGACTCGCCACCCTTCGACTCGATCATCGTGCGCGGCACGGCGTTGAGACAGCGCGACTCGAGATCGCAGAAGAGGTCGATCG
>DATCJJ010000046.1:0-11841 GCA_036562845.1 Gaiellaceae bacterium
CGCCCGACGTGCGCGGCGGCATCGTCCTCGTCGTCGCACTCGTCGGCATCCTCGTGAACCTCGTTGCGACCTTCGTCCTCGCGCGCGCCGACCGTGGGAGTCTCAACGTGCGCGGGGCGTTCCTGCATGTCGCAACCGACCTCGCCGCGTTCGTCGGCACCGCGGTCGCGGGTGGGCTCGTCCTCGCAACGGGCTGGGATCGGTTCGACCCGATCGCCGGCCTCCTCGTCGCTGCGCTGATGGTGCGGTCGGCGTGGTCGCTGCTCCGCGAGTCGGGCCGCATCTTCATGGAGGCGTCGCCCGCCGGGATCGACCCCGCAAGCGTCGCTCGGTCGCTCGCGGAGGACGGCGACGTCGTCGGGGTGCACGACCTTCACGTGTGGACGGTGACGAGCGGCTTCCCGGCCCTCGCGGCGCACGTCCTCGTGTCGCCGGGTGCCGACTGCCATGCAGCGCGGCGGCGGCTGCAGCACGTGCTCGAGGAGCGCTTCCACCTCCACCACGTGACGCTGCAGGTAGACCACGTCGCCCAGCGCGAGCAGCCGGTTACGCTGCGGCGCTAGTGGCGCAGTACGACATCTCGGGCAAGACCGCCATCGTCACCGGCGCCTCGTCGGGCATCGGCGCGGCGACGGCCCGCGAGCTCGCGGCGGCCGGGGTCCGCGTCGCCGGCGGCGCGCGCCGGGTCGAGCGGCTGGAGACTGAGATCAAGCTGCCGCTCGACGTCATGGATGCGGCGAGCTGCGAGCGCTTCGTCGCCGCTGCGGTGGAGCGGCTGGGCGGCGTCGACATCCTCTTCAACAACGCGGGCCTCGCGCTCGGCCGGTACCCGTTCGACGAGTCGAGCGAGGATGACGAGTCGGTCGTCTTCGGCACGAACGTCAACGGGCTCGTCCGGATCACGCGCCTCTGCCTCCCGCACATCCGCGACGGCGGGCACATCGTCAACATGGGCTCGGTCGCAGGCCGGCAGGCGTACGAGAACGGCGCGACGTACGTCACGTCGAAGTTCGCCGTTCGCGGCTTCACGTACGCGCTCCGCGAGGATCTCCTCGGCCGGCCGATCCGCATCACGACGGTCGACGGCGGCCTCGTCGAGACGGAGTTCTCGGTCGTCCGCTTCAAGGGCGACACGGAGAAGGCGTCGGCGGTCTACAAGGGAATCGACCCGCTGACGGCGGATGACATCGCCGACTGTGTCATGTGGGCGCTCACGCGCCCCTTCCACGTCAACGTCGACGAGATCGTCGTCAAGGCGCGCAACCAGTCGTCCGGCGGGCGGATCATCCGCGAGGGCTGATGGCCTGGCGCGTCGTGATCGCGACGCGGATCCTGCCGGTCGCGCTCGGCTTCGACGCCGCGATCCGCGAGGCGGGGCACGAGCCGGTCGGCCTGCTCACGATCCGCGACCTGGGCGGCGTCTATCTCGACGGGTCGCTGCACGAGGTCCCGGGTGAGCTCGACGTGCTCATCCCGGCGGAGCGTTCGTCGATCGCGCCGCTGCTCGAGGCGGTGCGTCCCGATCTCGTCGTCTGCATGGGTTTCCCGTGGAAGATCCCGCGTGCTGCGCTCGCAGTCCCGCCGCTCGGCTGGCTGAACGGCCATCCGTCGCTGCTACCCGAGCACCGCGGGCCGATTCCGCTCTCGTGGGCGATCCGCGCCGGCGACGAAGCCGTCGGCGTCAGCTTCCACTTCATGGACGCGGAGCTCGACACCGGCCCGATCGTCGCGCAGCGCCGGTTTCCGCTCGGCGAGCCGATGGAGCCGGACGCTTTCTACGCGCAGATGGGCCCGGTCGTCGTCGAGACCCTGCTCGAGGCGCTCGAGCGCGTCGCGGCGGGTGAGCGGGGCACGCCGCAGGAGGGAGGAACGTACGAGTCGTTCTTCACCGCCGACGACGTCTGGCTCGATCCGGCGCGCTCGGCGCGGGAGCTGCACCTGCTCGCGTGGGCGTGGCTCTACACCCCGCCGGTCGGAACGGAGCGAGGCCTGCTCGCAGCGGTCGACGGCGTGACCGTGCGCGTCCTCGAATCGTCGCTCACCGAGGTTGCGGGGGCGACCCGGGTCGACTGCGCCGACGGCCCGCTCTGGCTCGTCAGGACGGAACGGCTACCGGAGCCGGATCCGGCGGCGGCGACGGCGCCGCAGACCTGAAGTCCCGCACCGAGTGGAGCCGGCAGACGAAGAGTGTGCTGACGAGCAGCCACGCGGCGCCGAACAGGAGATACCCGCGCATCCCGACGACCGACGCGATCGGGCCTGCGAGTGCGTAGCCGGCCGGCAAGAAGATCATCGCCGACATCCAGCCGTACGCCGCCACCCGCGCGACCTTTTCCGGCGCAATCGACCGCTGAAGGGCGGTGTCCCAGACGACGCCGCCGCAGGCGAAGCCGAAGCCCGCGAAGACGGCGGCGGGCGCGAGCGCGAAGACCGACGCGTGGAAGGCGAGCAGGACGCTCTGCAGCGCGGTCGGCAGGAAGATGTAACTGACAGCGAGGAGGGGCCGCCGGAAGCGGACCTTGAGCCCGGCCAGGCTGCCGAGCAGCGCGCCGACTCCCTCACCCGTGACAACGGGTGCCCAGGACCCGGCGCCGTGCATCGAGTGCTCGGCGATGTACGGGCCGAGCACGAAGAACGGTGCGTACGTGATCACGAAGTACAGCGAGATCCAGAGCGTCAGCACCCATACCCACTGCTGCTCCACGAAAGCGCTCCAGCCTTCGCGCAGCTCGTGCAGGACGCTCGACGTCGCACGGGTGACCGACTCGACGCGGATCAGCGCGAGCAGCACCGCGCTCGCGGCGTAGGTGCCGCCGTCGAAGACGAGCGCGGTCCCCGAGCCGACGAGCGCGACGATCGTCCCGCCGGTCGCGGCGCCGAGCGGGAACGCCGCAAAGCGCGCGATCGCGAGCAGGCTGTTCGCTCGCTGCAGGTCGGCGCTCGGGACGAGCTCCCGGACGAGCCCGTAGAACGCCGGGTTGTAGAACGCGACCGATGCGCCGCCGAAGGCCTGGAGCGCGATCAGCTCCCAGACCTGGGCGTGGCCCGTGAGCAGCAGCACACCCATGACGACGCGCACCGTCGTGCTCGAGACGTCCGACGCGATCATCACGGCGCGGCGCGGGAAGCGGTCGCCGAGCACGCCGCCGAGCGCGAGCATCGACACCTGCGCGAGTGTCCACGCCGCGAACGAGAGGCCGACGGCGGTCGCGCTGCCGTGCAGGCCGAGGATCGCGAACGCGACCGCGATCGGCGCGAGGTACGTGCCGACGTACGAGATCGCGCGCCCGGCGAAGAGCAGCCAGAAGTTGCGGTCTAGGGTTGCCTGCGCTCCGCCCATCGCTTCAGACCTTGATACGACTGCCAGAGCGGCATTGCAAGGTCGTAGTGGCCCGTGTCCTCGCCCGCGTCGCGAAGCTCGAGCTTCACGTACTCGGTGAACTCGTCCAGGCCGGCGCCGCCGCGGATGAAGTCGGCCCACTCGTACAGCTCGAGCCGCAGGTCGGCCAGGTGCCGCTGGACGTCGTCGAAGACGCCCCAATGGATGAGCGCCATCCGCTCGGGCGCGCGCGCTTCGAGTTCCTCGAGTGTTGCCTGCCAGGCGTCCAGGTCGAACTCGGGCGGCGGCGTCGGCGGGAGCACGAAGCGGCCCGGGTCGATCCGCACGCCCGCCGCGTCGCCGGAGTAGAGCGTCCCGTCCCGGTCGAGGTAGCAGACGTGGTGCGACGCGTGGCCGGGCGTCGGGAAGCACTCGAGTCCGAGCACGCGCTCGCCGGCGACGTGCACGTTCGCCTCCGGGACGGGGGCGAGCTCGCCCCACAGCGTGTCGAAGCTGTCGCCGTACAGGCGCCGAGCGCTGCGCTCGAGCCGCGACGGATCGACGAGGTGCGGCGCGCCGATGCCGGACACGTGCACCTGCAGACCCGGGTGCTCGCGGACGAGCACGCCCGCCGCTCCTGCGTGGTCGAGATGGATGTGGCTGAGCAGCAGGTGCCGGACGTCCGTCAGGTGCAGGCCGTGCCGGTCGAGGCCGGCCTTGAGGGCGTCGATCGTCGTTGCAGGGCCGCAGTCGAAGAGCGCGGGCCCGTCGTCGGTGTCGACGACGTACGACGCGATCGTCCGCTCGCGTCCCTGGTGCAGGAGGTCGATCGGCTCGAGCCTCATCCGGCGACGAGCTCCGTCACGACGACCGCCTCCGAGGCGACGAACTCGATCTCGTCCGGCTGCGGGCCGCGCGCGAATACGACGACCGGCGTCGCGCCGGGCACCACCGCGGCGAAGGCCTCGACGGGAATGACGTCGGCGACGATCCCTCCCGGCGCCGCGCGCACCGGCCCGACGAGCGCGTCGAACGGCTCGAACTCGCCGACCGCGTCGGCCTCGCCGACGTCGATGCAGAGCTCGGCAAGCGGCACCGGCGTGAGCCCGGGCCGCGTCAGCACCGGCTCGAGCCAGTTGACGAGGAACTCGAGCTGCGGGCCCACCGGCGCGATCCAGCGTGTCATGTGCGAGCCCGCGCGCTCTGGAGGATCTCGTCCGCCTCGGCGCGGTTGCCCCAGCCGCGCGTCTCCGTCCGCTTGCTCGGCTCGAGATCCTTGTAGCGCTGGAAGAAGTGCTCGATCTCGTCGCGCAGCTCGGCGTTGACGTCGTGGATGTCGCGGATGCGCTCGAACGACGGATCGCCGAGCGGCACGCAGAGCAGCTTCTCGTCCGGCCCCTTCTCGTCCGACATGTGGAAGACGCCGATCGGCCGGACGCGGATGCGGCAGCCGGGGAAGGTCGGGTCGGAGACGAGCACGAGGGCGTCGAGCGGGTCGCCGTCCTCTCCGAGCGTCCCCTCGACGTACCCGTAGTCGGCTGGATACGTCATCGCCGTGAAGAGGCGGCGATCGAGGACGATGCCGCCGAGCTCCTCGTCGTACTCGTACTTGTTGCGAGAGCCGCTCGGGATCTCGACGAAGACGACCGCGCCGTCGCTCACCGCACGGCGACGGCCGCGAGCGCGTGCTCCAGGTCGCCGATCAGGTCCTGCACGTTCTCGATCCCGACGGAGAGGCGGACGAGGTTCGACGGCGACGCGAACGGCGCGGTCGCGGTCGACGCATGCGTCATCTTCGCCGGCACCTCGATCAGGCTCTCGACCCCGCCGAGCGACTCCGCGAGCTTGAACAGCTTCGTCCGGGCCACGAGCTCGGTCGCGTGCTGCTCCGACTCGGCGAGGAACGAGACCATGCCGCCGAAGTCGCGCATCTGCCGAGCGGCGATCACGTGGCCGGGGTGCGACGGGAGGCCGGGGTAGAACACGCGCTCGACGTTCCCCTTTCGCTCGAGCCACAGCGCGACGGCCATCGCGTTCTCGCAGTGCTGCCGCATGCGGACTGCGAGCGTCTTCAGCCCGCGCAGCACGAGCCAGCAGTCGAACGGCCCGGGCACGGCGCCGAGTGACTTCTGCAGGAAGTACAGGCGCTCTGCGATCGTCGGGTCGTTCGTCGCGGCGACGCCGAGGACGGCGTCGCTGTGGCCGCCGAGGTACTTCGTCGCCGAGTGGACGACGACGTCGGCGCCGAGCGAGAGCGGCTGCTGCAGGTACGGCGTCGCGAAGGTGTTGTCGACGACGACGAGCGCTCCGGCCTCGTGCGCGGCGTCCGCCGCGGCGCGGATGTCGACGACGTTCAGCAGCGGATTGGACGGCGACTCGATCCACACGATGCGCGTGTTGTCGTCGAGATGTGCGCGCAGGTTCGGGAACTCCTCGGCCGGGACGTAGTCGAACAGGTAGCCCTTCGGCTCGTAGACCTGGGAGGTCATCCGGTAGACGCCGCCGTAGACGTCGGCGATGAGCACGACGCGCTGGCCGGGGTCGACGAGGTGCATGAGCGTCGTCGTCGCGCCGAGCCCGGACGAGAACGCGATTCCGTGGTCGGCGCCCTCCAGCGAGGCGATTGCCTCTTGCAGCGCCGTGCGCGTCGGGTTCGCGACGCGCGAGTAGTCGTAGCCCTTGTGCTCGCCGACGGCGTCCTGCACATACGTCGACGTCTGGTAGATCGGCGTCGTGATCGCCCCCGTCGCCGGGTCGGGCTCCTGGCCGTCGTGGATCGCGCGGGTCTCGAACTCCATGCGGCGATTCTAGGTCGACCGACCGTGGCCGCAGAGCTCGTAACAGCTGGGGCCTGGCCCGGGCCAGGCCCCGATTCGGCTTCGTCACGCCTTTCGCACCGCAGGCTGCAGGCGTTGTGGATGCGGCGTGACGAAGCTGCGCGGGTTCCGTTACGGGGCCTGGCCCGGGCCTGGCCCCGCTTGTAGCAGCACCCGTTCGACCCCGATCACCCGCGCCAGCCGGGCGAGGGCTGCGTCGAGGCAGTCCGTGAGGTTGCCGCGGACGCCGGGCTCGGGATGGAACGCCTTCACGACGAGGAGCTTCTCTGCGCGCTCGTGCTTGAGGTCGACGCGCCCGACGATGCGGTCGCGCCGCAGCAGCGGCAGGACGTAGTAGCCGTACACGCGCTCGTGACCGCGTTTGTAGACCTCGATCACGTGGCGGAAGCCGAACACGCGCGCGAGGTAGTCGCGGTCCCAGAGGAGGTTGTCGAACGGGGAGAGGAGCACCGCCGGCGGCAGCGGCCCATCCGGCTCCTCGGCCGGCACGAGCACGGGCGCGCCGCCGTCGGCGACGTCGACGCGACGCAGCTTCCCCTGCGCGATCCAGGCGTCGGCATGCGGCCGGATCCCGGCGACGCCGCCGCGCAGCCGCCACATCTCCGCGACCGCCTTCTCGCTCAGCGCGCCGCGCGCCTCGACCGCGCGCAGCGTCGCCCAGCGCACGAACTCGTCGCGCGTCGGCGGATCCCCGTGCAGTGCCGCCGGCGGGAGGATTCGCTCGGGCAGGTCGTAGAGCCGCTGGAAGTTCTCACGGCCGGCGATGACGAGCCGGCCGGCTGAGTGGAGCGCCTCGAGCACGATCTTCGCCGGCTTCCAGTTCCACATCCCGCCGGAGCCCTTGCCCTCGAAGTGCCGCGACGGGAGCGGGCCGTTGGCGGAGATCTCATCGAGCACGTGCTGCGTCAGCTCGGGCTCGCGCTCGAGGACGTTCCCGCGCCACGGGTGCGCGTTCGCGTGGACCTCCATCCGCCAGCGGTGCATGCGAAAGTCCTCGACCGGGACGAGGCACGCCTCGTGCGCCCAGTACTCGAAGATCTTCCCCTCGCGCATCAGCTTCGCGATCGCGGGCTCGGGATACGCGCCGACGCGCGCGCCGAGCGCGATGCGGTGGCTGCGCTCGACCGTCGAGATCGAGTCGAGCTGGACGCACGCGAGGCGCCGGATCGCGGCGAGAACCTCCGGCGCCGTTCCGGTGCGCGCCCGCGACGCGTATCCCTGTGCCCGCACGACTCGGGCGCGGAGTTCTGCAAGGCTGATCGTCGTGCCGGACTTCGCCACGTTCGTATTCGAGCAGTTGCCGCCGCCTCCACAGCGCGTGATCGAGATCGGCTGCGGCTGGGAGGGCGGGCTCGTCGAGCCGCTCGCGGCGCGCGGCTACGACGTGCTCGGCGTCGACCCGCAGGCTCCCGAGGGCGAGCGATTCGTCCGCGCCGAGTTCCAGGAGATGAAGGGGAGCTGGGACGCCGCGGTCGCGGGCCGGATGCTCCACCACGTCGAGCCGCTCGGCGAGTCGCTCGACTACCTCGCGTCGCTGGCGCCGCTGCTCGTCGTCGACGAGTTCGCCTGGAACCGGATCGACGCGGCGGCGCAGGAGTGGTACGAGCAGCAGCACCGGATCCTCCGCGCGGCCGGCGCCGATCCCATCGGTCCGGCCACGCTCGACGAGTGGCGCGAGCGGCACCCCGATCTCCATCCCGACGACGTGCTGCTCCGCGAGCTGCGCGCACGCTACGACGACCGCGTGTTCGAGCGCATCCCGTACATGCACCGCTGGCTCGGCGGCCCCTCGTCGGAGGCGCTCGAGCAGTCGCTCGTCGACGCCGGGGCGTTCCCGGCTATCGGCTACCGCTGGGCGGGCTCGGCGAGGACGTCGACGACCTTCTCCTCCGCGGCTTCGCGGTAGCCGTCGCCGAGGCGCTCGCGCAGCAGCTCCTCGAGCTCGCCGGACTCCGCGAGCTCCTGGGCGATGTCGGCGCCGCCGACGAGCTCGCCCCTGACGAAGACCTGCGGGATCGTCGGCCAGCCCGACACCTCCTGCAGCTCCTGACGGATCGCCGGGTCGGGGAGGATGTTCACGGCCGTCACCGGTGCGCCGGCCTCGCGGAGCGCGCGCAGCGCGCGGTCGGAGTTCCCGCACATGACGAACTGCGGCGTCCCCTTCATGAAGAGCGCCACCGGCTCGTTCTCGATCACGTCCTGGATCCTGTCCTGACGCTCGCTCACGTCGTCCCTCTCGTCTTGATTCGCAGTTCGTGGATCGTGCCGTCGCGCAGCGGCTCGGCGAGCGCGTCGTTCACGCGCCGGTGCTGGTCGAGCAGCGACAGCCCGCTCAGGCTGGGCGCCGTGACCGTCACCTGAAAGTGGTCGCCGCCGCCGGTGCGGTCCTCGACGCGCAGCTCCTCTGCGTCGGGAAACGCGTCGCGCAGCAGCGACTCGAGATGCTCGACGGCCACGCCCTCATCGTAGTGAGGGCGTGGCCGTCTGCGCGTCGCGGGAGGGGTGTACCGCTTCGCGCGCCTAGGCAGTCGCCGGAAGGAGCTCCGGGAGCGGCGTCTGCCGGTTGTACGTCGGGCCGTAGCCGAGCGCCTTCGTAAGGAGCGCGCCCGCGGAGAGGCCCGCCTTCTGCATCCAGACCGGGACGTAGGGGGCCCGGCTGTCCTCGAATGCGGCGTTCGCGATCGCGGCGAGCCGGAGGGGGTTCGGCATCCCGCGCTTGCCGAGCTTGCCGTCGGCGGCCAGCGCGAACATCGTGTCGATGAACCGCTCGAAGCCGAGCGCCGGGGAGACGGTGCAGCGGAACGTGACCGGGTATGCACGGTCGTTCCAGAACTTGTGCACCTGACCCGGTGCGACCGTGACGACGTCGCCCGGCCGGGCGAGCAGCCGGTCGCGCCCGGCCTTCATCGCCAGACAGCCGTCGACGACCTCGAAGGTCTCCGACTGGTTCGGGTGGACGTGCGCCATCGGCACGCCGCCGCCGGGGGCGAGGACCACCTCGATCAGCGTGTATGCGCCGCCGGTCTCTGCAGCGGTCTCGATGAACGTGATCGTCTCACCCGTGATCTCGTTCACGAGCGACTGTCCTGGAGCAATCACTTCGGTAACCTCCTGCATGTCCGATGGGCATCAAGGGCGCTGGTCCGGAGTGGCAGCTCCATCAGCGCCCGCCCATCGTCCTCTCCAGGGAAAAACCGTCGCCTCGTGGGGCACCCCCAAGGTTGTCCCTACCCTTATCCGGATGGACGAGCTGGGCCTCTTCCCGCTCGGGATCGTGCTGCTGCCCACCGAGCGCGTACCGCTCCACATCTTCGAGCCGCGCTACCGCGAGCTGATCGGCGAGTGTCTGGAGGAAGACCGCGAGTTCGGCCTCGTCTACGCCGACGAGGACGGCGTCAGGGACACCGGCACCCGCGCCCGCGTCGCTGCGATCCTCGAACGGTTCGACGACGGCCGCCTCAACATCGTCGTCGTCGGCGGCTCGCGCTTCGTCGTCGAGCGGATGACGGAGGGGCGCTCCTTCATGACGGCGGAGGTCGAGGACTTCGACGACGAGATCGGCGAGGTCGAGGACGAGGCGCGCGCCACGGCGGCCGGAGCATTTCGCGCGCTCGCGACGCTCGCGGGTGCGGAGACGGAAATCGACGAACAGTCGCCGCAGCTGTCGTTCGAGCTCGCGGCGCAGGTCGAGCTCGCCGCGGACGAGAAGCAGGTCCTCGTCGAGTCACGCTCCGAGCAGGAGCGGCTCGAGCGAGTCGCCGAGCTGCTCGACAACGCACGGCGCACGCTGATCGCGACCCGCGAGCTGAGCGAGAAGGCGAAGCGCAACGGGCACCGCTAGCGGCGGTGCGCGAGGAACTCCAGCAGGTCGCTGCGCGTCAGCACGCCGACGGGCTTTCCGTCGCGCGCGACGACGACCGCGTTCGTGCCGCCGGTCAGCGTCGAGAACACGTCGTCGACGGTCACTCCGGCTTCGACCGCGGCGAGCGGCGGCTGCATCGCCGACGCGACATCCGCGTGCAGCACGTCGGGATTCGTGAACACGCGCTCGAGGAGCGCGCGGTCCTGCAGCGAGCCGATGACGTCCGCGAGCGAGTCGCACGAGCCGTCGCGCACGACCGGCACCTGCGAGATGCCGTAGCGCTGCATGACGTCGATCCCCTCGCCGACCTTCTGGTGGGCGGAGATCGTGATCAGCGCCGGCACGTCGCCACCGTGCTTTGCGCGCAGCACTTCTTCGACGGAGGGCGCAGGCGCGCGCCGCTCGACGAAGCCGTGCTCGAGCATCCAGTTGTCGTCGTAGATCTTCGACAGGTAGTTGCGCCCGGAGTCCGGGATCATCATCAGCACGCGCTTGCCCGGGCCGAGCCGCTCGGCGACGACGCGGGCCGCGTACAAGGTCGTGCCCGCCGAGCCGCCGGCGAGGATCCCCTCTTCGCGCGCGAGCCGCCGCGCCCACAGGAACGACTCGCGATCGCCGACGCGGATCCACTCGTCGACGACCTTCGGGTCCATCGTCTCCGGCCACGTGTCCTTGCCGATTCCCTCGACGAGGTACGGATGGACGTCCGACTCGTTCTCCGCCGTGTACACCGACCCGATCGGGTCGGCGCCGACGATGAGCACCTGCGGTGCGTGCTCCTTGAAGTACCGGCCGACGCTGCTGATCGTGCCGCCCGTGCCGACGGAGATGATCAGCGCGTCGATCTGTCCGCCGTCCGTCTGCTCGAAGATCTCCGGCCCGGTGCGCTCGTAGTGCGCCTCCGGGTTGTTCATGTTCGAGTACTGATCGGGCTTGAAGCCGCCCGGGATCTCCTCCGCGAGCCGCGACGACACGGAGTAGTACGACTCGGGCGAGTCGTGCTCGACAGCGGTCGGCGTGATCACGACCTCGGCGCCGTACGCGCGCAACAGTGAGATCTTCTCCTGCGACATCTTGTCCGGCATCACGAAGATGCAGCGGTAGCCCTTCACCGCGGCGGCAATGGCGAGGCCGACGCCGGTGTTGCCGGAGGTGGGCTCGACGATCGTGCCGCCCGGCTTCAGCTTTCCCTCGCGCTCTGCCGCCTCGATCATCGGCGGGCCGATTCGGTCCTTCACGGAGCCGCCCGGGTTCAGATACTCGAGCTTGGCGAGGATTTCGGCGCCGCCGCGCGGGCCGAGCTTGTCGAGCCGGACGATCGGCGTCGCGCCGACGAGCTCGAGGATCGTTGGGTAGACCCGGGCCACGGGGCTAGCGTAACGCCATGAACATCACGGTCATCGGCAGGGGCAACGTGGGCGGCGGCCTCGCGCTGCGCTGGCGCGCCGCCGGGCATGAGGTACAGGAGATCGGCCGCGACGGCGGCGACGCATCGGCCGCCGACGTGATCGTCGTCGCCGTGCCGGGTGGGGAGGTCGCGGCGGCGCTGGCGCAGGTCGACGGTCTCGACGGCAAGGTGACGATCGACGCGACGAACGCGGTCCGCGACCGTCCGGCGGAGTTCGAGTCGCTCGCGCACCAGGTTAAGTCGATCGTCGGCGGTCCGACTGCGAAGGCGTTCAACCTCAACTTCGCGAACATCTACGACGAGATCGACGCGCAGGCAGAGCGGCCTGCCAACCTGTTCGCCGCGGAGGACGACGCGCGCGAGCCGACGGAGCGTCTCTCGCGAGATGCGGGCTACGAGCCCGTCTACGCCGGCG
>DATCJJ010000047.1:0-19302 GCA_036562845.1 Gaiellaceae bacterium
GCTCGAGCTCCTTGATGTCCCGCATCCCCTCGTCGGCCGCCTGCGGGAACCCCTCGAGGAGGCGGACGAGCCGCTCGGAGATCGCGACGTTGTTCGCGGCCGCGCGGTTGTACAGGTCGTAGAACTCCCGCTTCTGCGGGATGAGGCTGATCCGCGCCATGAGGCGCGGTTCTATCAGGTTCGTCACATTTTCGTTTCACCGTCCGACCTCGCCGGTACCGTGACGTGTGGATGGGGCTCGATATCCCTGTTTTCCAGGCATATCGCGGCACCTCCGCGCCTCGGTTCGCCAGCCTGGCCGAGCTCGAGTGCGCGAAGGTGCTCGACTACTACGGCGTGCCGTGGTTGTACGAGCCGCGCACGTTCGTCCTCGAGGAGGACGAGGACGGCCGCGTCACCGAGGCCTTCACGCCGGACTTCTACCTGCCCGAGCAGGATCTCTACGTCGAGCTGACCGTGATGAAGCAGTCGCTCGTCACGCGCAAGAACCGGAAGCTCCGCAAGCTGCGCGAGCGCTATCCCGACGTGCGGATCAAGCTCTTCTACAAGCGAGACCTGGAACGGCTGGCACAGCACTTCCGTCTGGATCTGGCCTCATAGATCCGAGAGTCGGCGAGGTCTACCTCACAGCCGAGGAGCTGGGCACCCGCGTGCGCGAGCTCGGCGACGAGATCGCCCGCGACTACGAGGGGCGGGAACCGCTGCTCGTGGGCTCCCTCAAGGCGAGCCTCGTCTTCATCTCGGACCTCTCCCGCGCGACGCCGATCCTCCACGGGCTCGACTTCGTCGAGCTCGCCGGCTACGGCAGCGCGCAGATGGGCGGCCACGAGCAGATCCGCGTGCTCAAGGATCTCGACGCGGACATCCGCGACCGGGACGTGATCGTCGTCGAGGACGTCGTCGACACCGGCCTGACGCTCAACTACCTCGTGCGGACGTTCGAGCTGCGCGAGCCGCGCTCGGTCGCGGCGGTGACGCTGCTCGACCGCCCGTACCGCCGGCTCGTCGCCGACCTGCCGGTCCGGTACGTGGGCTTCGTCGTGCCGGACGAGCTCTTCGTTGGCTACGGCTTCGACCTGCACGAGCAGTGGCGGAACCTGCCCGACCTGCACGTGCTCCGCGAGATTTAGGTTAGCCTAACTTTCATGCCCCCGAGCGGTCGCTTGCGGTTGGCGGCCGTCATCGGACCGGCCTTCATCGCCGCGGTCGCGTACATCGATCCCGGCAACTTCGCGACGAACATCGCCGGCGGCTCGAAGTTCGGCTACACGCTCGTATGGGTCATCGTCGCGTCGAACCTGATGGCGATGCTGATCCAGTCGCTGTCGGCGAAGCTCGGCATCGCGACCGGGCGCAACCTCGCCGAGATCTGCCGCGACGAGTTCCCCCGCCCGTTGACGCTCGGGCTCTGGGCGCAGGCCGAGCTGATCGCGATCGCGACCGACCTCGCGGAGTTCCTCGGTGCGGCGCTCGGCTTCCATCTTCTGTTCGGGATCGGCCTGCTGCCGGCCGCGTTCATCACCGGCGTCGCGGCCTTCCTCATCCTCGGGCTTCAGCGCTTCGGGTTCCGCCCGCTCGAGGCGGTGATCGGCGTGATCGTGGTCGCGATCGGCCTCTGTTACGTGATCGAGATCTTCAAGGCGCACCCCGACTACGCCGCCGTCGGACGCCACGCCGTGATCCCGGAGTTCCAGGGCCGAGAGTCCGTCCTGCTTGCGGTCGGGATCCTCGGTGCGACCGTGATGCCGCACGTGATCTGGCTGCACTCCGCGTTGACCCAGCACCGGCTCCCGACCGAGAACGAGGAGCAGCTGCGCCGCCTCCGCCGGCTGACACTCGTCGACGTGCTGATCGCGATGGCGATCGCCGGGCTGATCAACATGGCGATGCTCGTGATGGCCGCGTCGACCTTCTTCCGCACCGGCCACCACGGGGTCGGTTCGCTCGAGGACGCGCACAGCACGCTCGTGCCGCTGCTCGGGAACGCCGCGAGCCAGCTGTTCGCCCTCGCCCTGCTCTTCTCCGGGCTGTCGTCGTCGGCCGTCGGGACGCTCGCCGGCCAGGTCGTGATGCAGGGCTTCATCCGGCGGCGCATCCCCCTCGCGGTCCGGCGCCTCGTGACGATGCTCCCCGCGTTCGTCGTGATCGCGATCGGCGCCGACCCGTCGCACACGCTCGTCCTCAGTCAGGTGGCGCTGAGCTTCGGGATCCCGTTCGCGCTCGTGCCGCTCGTGTGGTTCACGAGCCGGCGGCGTTTGATGGGCGTCCTGACGAATGCGCGGCTGACGACCGCCGCGGCGTCGGTCGTCGCCGGGTTGATCATCGCGCTCAACGTGTTCCTGCTGTTCTCGCAGGTCTAGGCCCGCGCGACCGCGGAGCGGCCGAGCACGTGACCCTCGCGGTCGAGCGCGTCGACGGCCGCGAACCGCGTCCCGCGCGGCAGCGGAAGCTTCGTCTCGAACGAGCGGCTGGGGACGACGTGGCTCGCCGTGATGACGTCCTTCGTCGCGCCGATGCGGAGCCGCCAATGGGTGAGCGCGGTCGCGCCGTTCCAGCTCGCGTAGCCGGCCCCGCCGGCGACGGCGAACGCAGGCCGCTCGAGCGGCGCTCCCGTCCAGCTGCGCCGGAACGCGCGATAGGTGAAGCCGCCGCCGGGAAAGCCGGCGTCGAAGCGGACCGTCCCATCCGACCGGAACTCCGAGAAGCGCGGCACGGATCCCCAGCCGACGAAGCTTCCGTCGTCGTCGAGAGGCTCCATGCTTCCCATCGCCGACGCACTGAGCCGGTCGGGATGGGTGAATTCGCGCAAGAGCGTCGCTGTGCCGGCAGACTCGTCGAGGGCGAGCTGGAGGCCGCGCGAGTACGGCTCCGTCTGCGCGACGCCGGCTCCGTTGTCGAACACCGTGAGCGTGCCGTCCTGATGCCGGCGCGCGTGGTGCTGCCACGCGAACGATGCGCCGTCGGCGAGCGCGAAGTCGCTGTGCGTGCCGCCGAGCCGCCACACGACGCCGCCCGTCGTGCGGTCGACCTTGTACACCGTCCAGGTGTGCCGCGACGAGATGAGAAGGTGGCCGTCGTCGTCGACGGCCGCGGCGTTGAGGTGTGCGAAGTCGAAGGAACCGGTCGTCGGCGAGACATAGCTGTCTCCGACGGCGATGTGGTCGCTCGCGCGCCAGTCGAGCAGGACCTCGCCGGTCGCGACGTCGACCTCCTGCACGGCAGAGTCGAGGAGCTTCCCGTCGTCGACGTACGCGATCAGCAGCGCGGTGCCGCGCGGCGTGAGCGAGAACTCGTGGAAGTCGGTGGTCAGCCCGTTGCCGGCGACGACGCGGCCGGTCTGCCGGTAGTTCGGGTCGAGGAGGACGAACTGGCCGTCGCCGTGGCTCCCCGTCAGCGTGCCCTCCCACCAGCCGAGCACCGGCTGCCCGTTCAGCGTGTGCGCGTTGAAGTTCATCACCGTCAGTGCCGGCCGGGGCGTGAACCAGATGAGCTCCCCGTCGTCGTCGAGGATCATCGGGCCCGGCTGCCGCTCGCCGTTCGCGTTCGCGACGAAGACGGCGCCGGGCGCCGTCATGTCGGGCGCCCTGATCACGTGCACGCGCGGCGGGTCGAGGTCGGGACGCGACCGGAACCGCGGCGTCCGCGAAGCGCCGAGAGCCGAGCCGCCGCGCCTCAGGCCGAGCGCGGCCGCAGCTCCGCGCACGAGCAGATCCCCCCGTGTCAGGCCCACGGCGTGACCCAACCACACGAATCTGAAGAAAGCCTATGAAAGCCGTCGAAAAAGCAACCGGCCGCCCCGGGGGGAGGCGGCCGGCGTCGTCGGGAGACGACTTCGCGGAAAGCTCGCGCTTTCCAATTTTCAAGTCGTAAACGGCCGGCCGCCGTCTGCGGTTACGGGAGGTACCCGAGCGGGTCGACCGGAGCGCCGTGCACGCGGACCTCGAAGTGGACGTGCGGGCCGGTGCAGAAGCCCGTACAGCCGCTGTAGGAGACGACCTGGCCCTGGGAGACGTTCTCGTTGCAGCTGACCGCGACGCTCGTGTTGTGCCCGTAGAGGGTCACGAGGCCGTTGTGGTGGTCGATCATCACGAGGTTCCCGTAGCCGGACATCCAGCCGCACCAGATGACGGTGCCGCTCGCGGCGGCATGGACGGGCGTCCCGCTCGGGACGCCGATGTCGATCCCCGGGTGGAGGGTGCCCCAGCGCATGCCGAACGGGCTCGTGATCGGGCCGGAGACCGGCCAGATGAAGCCGGAGCTCGGCACCGGCTCGGATGAGCTCGACGACCCCGAGGACGCCGCGCCCTGCGCCTCGCGCTCGGCCTGTGCGATCTTCGCTGCGAGCTGCGCGCTCGCAGCCTGGAGCGCCTGCGACTCCGCGACCTCGTCCTGGATCTGCTTCTTCGTCGCCGCGAGCGCCTGCGACTTCCCCGAACGCGCGCCCGCGAGCTGGTTCTGGCTCGACACGAGCTGCGCGCGAAGCAGTGCCTGTTGCTGCGTGCGCGCGCTGATCACGCGCGTCTCCTGCGCGACGCCCTGCTGCGCCTTGTGTGTGCGCAGGCGCGCGAGCCGCACCTGGTGCTTCGCCGCGGCGACGGCCGACGCGACACTCTTGTCCTGCTTCGCGACGGCACCGAGATAGTCGAGCTGGCTGAGGACGTCGTCGAAGCTGCGCGCCGCCAGCACGATGTCGACCGCTGTCGGCTCGTTCTGCTTGTAGATGTTGACGAGGCGCAGATCCAGACGCTGGATGGCGACGCGATACTCGTGCTTCAGCGTGTGGAAGCGGATCGTCTGCAGGTGGAAGAGCGCGTTCAGCTTCTGCAGGCGCTGCTGATGGAGCGACAGGTCGTGCTGCAGGAGCGAGAGCTTCGACGAGACGTCGCCGACTCGGAGCTCGAGCGTGTGGATCTGCGTCGTCAACGACGAGATCTCCGACGAGAGACGCTGCGCCTGCGCGTGCTGCGCGTCGATCTTCGAGTTGAGGTGCGCGAGCTTCGCGTCGACGGCGGCCTTCTGGTCGCCGTAGTTGTCGCCCGCGAGCGCCGGCGCTGCGGCGACGGCCGTGAGAAGCGCGAGCAGAAGCAGGAGGCGACGGGCCATCCTCCGCCATTTTCGCTTCTGCGGCGGTCAGTCCTCGCGCGGCTTGTCCGGGCTCGGCTCGGGCACCACCGCCGGCTCCGGCGGATCGCCTTCGTCCGGCGGCGGATACGGCTCGGGAACGACCGCCGGCTGCGGCGGATCGGCCTCGTTCGGCGGCGGCGCAGGCTCGGTCGGGAGCACCATCATCGTGTCCTGTACCGGAAGCTTCGCCTTGCGAATCCTCTCCCCCGCCGCCCAGAGCCGCTCTTCGAGCTCGGCGCTCAGCGACGCCTCCCGCTCGTCGAGCTCCGTCAGCTTGGCGCGTGCGGCCGCCTCGGCCGTGCTGTCGCGCGCATGGGCGGCTGCTCCGAGCTCGGTCAACGCCTGCCGGCGTTCGTCCTCCACGAGCAGAAGCCCGCTCTGGATCCGGCGTGCCTCGGCCGTCGCCGTCGAGCGCGCCCGCAGCTCCTCCAGCTTGGAATGCGTCCGCTCACGGACGGCGGCGCCCGCGCGCACCGTCGGATGCGCATCGGGACGGCGGCGCGCCGCCTCGACGAACGCCGCAAGCAGGAGCGCCGCGAGCCCGAGCATGATCAGCCCGTACGGCCAGTGGCCGACGGCGAAGAGGACGATCGAGAGCACCAGCACGGCACCGGCGACACCGAGCAGGAGCTGCGGCGGGGTCACGCCGAACCAGCGCGGCTCCGCGACCTGCATCGTGACGGGGCCTGGCTCCTGCTCCTCGCCGAGCAGCTCTCCGCACGCTGGACAAAACCGGGCCGAGAACGGCGTCTCGACGCCGCACTGCGGGCAGTGCTCACTGACGGGCGATGCGCTCATCCGGCTCTTCTGCCCGGGTGTCGAGCGCTTTTAACGCTTCTGCGGCGCGGCGTCGCATCGGGCCCAGTTGTTCACGGTAGTCCGCATCCGTGACCTTCCCCGTGCGATGGTCGAACTCGAGCTCCTTCAGGGCGGCGAGTGCACGGTCGCGCTCCTCGACGAGCTCCAGCTGCCGGCGCTCCGCTTCGCCGAGCTCGTCGAGCCGGTCGCTGCGCGGCGCCGGCTCGCGGAGGAACGGGCGCGCGACGAACGCGACGACGAGGAGCGCGAGCAGCGCCCCGAGCACGAGAGCTGCGGTCACGCCGCAGCGGCTGCGTAGCGCTCCGTGAGACGCCGTTGCTCGACGGCATCCGGCCAGAGCGCGACGAGGGCGCCGAACACGAAGAGGAACCCGGCAGCCCAGATGAGGTTGACGAGCGGCTTCGTCAGCACCTTCAGGTCGATCACGTTCCCTCGCACGAGCTGGGCGATCGTGAAGACGTCGCCGAGCGTGCGCGGGTCGTGGTACAGCGAGGCCTCGTTCGAGGGACCTTCGATCGGATAGTTGTTCCCCCCCGGCGTCACCGTCGCGACTCGCGTCCCGCCGCGATTGACGTCGACGACGGCGCGGAACCCGGTGTAGTTCGCGCCCTGCACGCGTTCGAGCTCGCGGTAGGTGAGCGTATAGCCCGCGACCGCCAGGCTCTGCCCCGGCCGCAGCGTCTGCTCGCGGATCGACTGGTACGCGCTCGAGCCGGCGACGCCGATCGCGAACAGCAGCACGGCGACGTGCACGAGATAGCCGCCGTAGCGCCGCCGGTTGCGCCCGACGAGCCGCACGAAAGACCCGGTCGCCCGCCGGCCGCGCACGAACTCGAGGACGATCGACGCACCGACGAACGCGGAGAAGGTGTAGGCGAGAAGGCCGGGCGGCGACGAGCCGAAGCCGAGCGCGAGCAGGACGACGCCGCACACGACCGCGGTCGCGAGCGGAATCAGGAACATCCGGCCGAGCGAACGTGCCGAGGCCCTGCGCCAGGCGACGAGCGGCCCGATGCCCATCAACAGCAGGAGCGGCAGGCCGAACGAGTGGAGGAAGAAGTCGTAGTACGGCTTCGACACCGACCGCGTCTCGCCGCGCACCGCCTGCGTGAGCAGCGGATAGACGACCCCCCAGAGAATCGTCAGGCAGAGCGCGACGAGCAGCAGGTTGTTGTAGAGGAACGTCGCCTCGCGCGAGAGGAGCGACTCCAACCGGGTTCGCGCGCGCAGCAGCGGCAGCCGGAGCCAGATGAGCGCGACCGAGAAGACCGTCGTGACGACGATGAAGCCGAGGAACCAACCGCCGAGCGGGCTCTGCGAGAACGAGTGGATCGAATTGATGACACCGCTGCGCGTGAGGAACGTGCCGAAGATCGAGAGGCAGAACGCGAGCGCGACGAGCACCATGTTCCACACCTTCAGCATCCCGCGTTTCTCCTGGATCATCACCGAGTGCAGGAACGCGGTGGCCGCGAGCCACGGCATGAGCGCAGCGTTCTCGACGGGATCCCACGCGTAGTAGCCGCCCCAGCCGATCTCCACGTACGCCCAGTGCGCGCCGAGCAGCTGGCCGACGCCGAGGAAGGTCCAGGCAGCGAGCGTCCAGCGGCGCGTGACGACGATCCACCGCTCGTCCGTCTGCTTCGACAGCAGTGCGCCCATCGCGAACGCGAACGGCACGGCGAGCCCGACGTAGCCGAGGTAGAGCATCGGCGGGTGCGCGAGCATGTACGGGTTCTGCAGGCTCGGCACCATCCCCGCGCCGTCGGCGGGCGGCGGCTGCGTGTCGAACGGGCTCGAGACGAAGCAGAGCATGAACGAGAAGAAGACGGCGATCCCGCCGAGCACGGGCACGACCCAGACGACGAGGTCGCGCGCGCGGCGGTTCAGCCAGACGGCGAGTGCGGCGTACCCGCTGAGGATGAGCAGCCAGAGCAGCAGCGATCCCTCCTGCCCGCTCCAGAACGCCGACAGCGCGTAGCCGAGCGGCAGCTTGCGGCTGATGTGCTGCGAGACGTAGACGAACGAGAAGTCGCGGCGTGCAAGCGCGGTGAGGAGGACCGCAGCCGCGACGACGGTCGTCCCGAACGCGGCGAGGAGCGCGTTCTGCGCCGAGAGCGCGAGCCGCCGCCGCCGGCGCCACGCCGCATACGAGCCGGCGACGACGGCGTAGAGGACGAGCCCGAAGCTCAGGAGGAGCGCCGCGCGCCCGAGCGCGGCCACGCTACGTCTTGGTCGACTTCGCGGGCGAGTACTTCGACGGGCACTTCGTCGACAGATCCGTGCCGTCGAACGTCCCGCTCCGGAGCGTCCCGGAGACGACGACGATTCGCCCGACCTTGTACAGGTCGGGCACCGAGCCGTGGTAGACGACGCTGACGCGCCCGGTGCGCTTGTTCGGGTCGCTGAGGACGAAGCGCATGCCGCTGTCCGAGTGTGCGTCGCCGCGCGTCGTGACGACCTGGCCGACGAGCGTGACGCTCTGGCCGGCGTAGCGGTGGACCTGCGACGGCACGATCTGCGGCGTCCCGGCGCCCGCGATCGAGGTATAGAGGATGAACACGGCGAGCGCGGCCGCGACGGAGAGCGCGATGACGAGACGGGCAGGCGAGCGCCTCACGGCGCCTCAAAGGCTAGCGCTCGATCGGTGCGCGGCGTCCGGGCACCCGGTATCCGTGATCCTGGCAGAGCGAGCCCGGCGCCTCCTCGGTCAGGGCGTCGCAGTAGCCCTTCCCGTAGGCGGCGCGCATGAACGCTGCGACCACCTCGAGGTTCCACTCGGAGATGTCCCCGGCCTCGCGCCACAGGTCGGCCAACCGGAGGTCGATGTCGAGCTCGAGGAGATCGATGCGGGAGGGCTTCTTGGACATGCATCGAGGGTAGAAACGGGGTCGGACGACATAGTCTGCAGCCGTGGGTGAGATCCGCTTCGGCCCGTCCGGCCTGCCCGTCGGCTCGTTCGACGAGGCGGCGGAGGAGCTCGCGTCGCAGGGCTACCGCGCGGTCGAGATCGGCTTCGCGGGCGGCTTCTGGCTCGACTACGACGCGGCGCCGCAGCTCGCGGAGGCGCTGCGTACGCATGACATCGTCCTCTCCGTCCACGCGCCGCTCGCCGCGTTCATGGGGCACGTCGACCGCGGCAAGAAGTTCAAGATGGCGCTCGGGATGCTCGACCACACCGCGGGTCTCGCGAAGGCGGCCGGCGCGGAAGTGATCGTGTTCCATCCGGGATTCCTGCTCGGCCGCGAACGCGAGCTTGCGATCGCCGACGTCGTCGACCAGCTCGGCGACCTACGCGACCGCCTCGCGAAGAAGGACCGGCTCGTGCCGTTCGGGATCGAGGTGATGGGACGCGTGCGCGAGCTCGGGACGCTCGACGACGTGCTGACGATCGCGTCGCGGGTCGATTTCATCCGCCCCGTCCTCGACTTCGCGCACATGCACGCGACGAGCGACGGTGCGTACACCGAGGTCGAGATGTTCGCGACCGCGCTCGAGGCGGCCGACGACGCGATGCGCGACGGCGAACGGTTCCACATCCACTTCAGCGACATCGCCTACGCGAACCGGAACGAAACGAAGCATCTGCCGTACGGCGAGGGAACCCTTCGCGCGGACGGCCTGCGCGACGCGCTCGCGCGGTTCGACCGGCCGGCGACCGTGATCAGCGAATCACCCGACGAGGAGTCGACTCAGAGGATCGGCGCCGTGCTGTCCGGCGCGAGCGCAGCGCGGCGCTCGAGGTAGAGCTCGGCCTCGTCGTCGCGGCCGCGGGAGCGGAGGAACTCGGCGAGATAGCGCAGCGCCCAGTGCTCGAGGGCGCGCAGGTCGTACAGGTGGAAGCCCTCGACGGCGTCGATGAACAACCGTGCCGCCTCGTCGTCGCGGCCCTGCGCCGCACGGACGTTGGCGAGCGCGAGCGTCGTCGTCGACAGCGAGACACGATCCTCCGGGCCGACCGTCTCGCGGGCGAGCAGCGCGTAGCGCTCGGCCTCGTCGATCGAGCCGCGCTGGACGAGAATCATCGAGAGCGAGCGCTGCGCCTCGCAGAGGTACCCGCGGTCGCCGAGGCCCTTGATCGCACGCTCGGCCTCGCGCAGGAGCTTCTCCGCGCGCTCGGCGTCGCCCTGCGCGAACGCCGCACGCCCCATCATCATCGTCATGATGCTCTCGCGCGAGAGGTTGCCGAGCTCGGCAAACAGCGCGCGCGCCTCTGCGTAGTCGGCCTCCGCCTCGACCGGCCGCTCGCTCACCAGGTGGAGCCAGCCGCGGGTCGAGAGCGCAGTCGCGCGGCTGAACGCGGTGCCGCTGCCGTCGGCGAGCTCGAACGCGCGCAGGACGAGCACGCCGGCCTTCGCGAGCTCGAGCTTCAGGACGTACGCGTTGACGAGCGCATGGATGACGAGCGCCTCGAGGTCCTGACGGCCGGCGGCGCGCGCCGCTTCGAGCGCCTCCTGCGCGGCCGCCTCGAACGCCTTGCCGTCGCCGACCCAGCCGGCGATCTCGTACGCGACGCGCAGCGGCTCGAACCGCACCTCCGGCGCCTCCGCGACGAGCACCTCGAGCGCCTCGTTGACGAGCCGGCGGGCTCCGAGCGCGTCGGCATGGTGATGGAGCGTCGCCTCGGCCAGCGCCGTGAGGGCCCGGCCCTGGAACTCGCGCTCGCCCTCCTCCTGCGCGTGGACCGTCACTTCGCGCATCTCGACGAGCACCGCCGGGAAGTCGTTCATCCGCCACGCGGCGCGGGCGGCGTAGAAGCGCCGTTCGAGCGACGGCTCGAGCTCGACCGCGCGCAGGAGCAGCTTGCGCGCGCTGCGGAACGACTCGCGCGAGAGCGCCCGGCGGCCGGCCTTTGTCAGCGCCGCGGCCGCTTCATGCCGGAGCTCGAGCGGTGCAGCGCCGTCGAGCTCTGCGAGGAGCCGCGTCGCCTGGTCGAGGTGAAAGGCGCGAATCTCCACGAGCTCGCCGCCGGCGTTCTTCACGAGCCAGTCGGCGTACGAGCGATGCAGGTCGGCGCGGGCCGTCTTCGAGAGCCCGCCGTACGCGACCTCTCGGATCAGCACGTGCTTGAACTTGTACGCGCTCTCGCCGTGCATCGTCGCGCGCGGCTCGCGGACGATCAGGTCGCGCTGCAGCAGCTCCTCGAGGCAACCGTCCACGTCCTCGACCTCCGGCGACAGCCACGCCAGCGCACCGCGCATGAACACGCGGCCGATCACGGACGCGCGCTGCAGCGACAGCCGCTGCGCGGCGGGCAGCCGGTCGATGCGCGCGCCGATCAGGGCCTGCACGGTGTCCGGGATCCGGTCGCCGCGCTGCTCGGCGAGCATGCGAACCGTCTCTTCGACGAACAGCGGATTTCCCTCGCTCTTCGCGAGGACACGTTCGACGTCGACCTCGAGCTCGAGCTCCGTCGCCAGCGCGGTGACGAGCTCCTCGCTCTCCTCCGGCCGCAGCGCCTCGAGCTCGAGCGTCGTCGAGCGCACGCGTCCGCCGCCCCAGGTCGGACGGACGTCGAGCAGGTCAGGACGCGCGACGCAGACGATGAACAGCGGCGCCTCCCGGATCGTCGAGGCGAGATGCTCGATCAGCTCGAGCAGCGGCTCCTCCGCCCAGTGGACGTCCTCGAACACGAGCACGAGCGGCTGCGCCTCGGCGAGGCGCTGCGCCCAGCCGCGCGCCGCCCAGGCGATCTCCTGTTGTGCTCGCTCGCCCTCGACCGCCTCGAGCACGCCGACGGCGAGTGCGAGCAGGTCGGCGACGGCGTCGTCCTCGCAGTAGTCGCGCAGCTTCTTCTGCGCCGTCTCGGACGGGTCGTCGTCGGTGATCCCCGCCGACTGCTTCACCATCTCCGCGAGCGGCCAGTACGTCACGCCCTCGCCGTACGGGAGGCAACGGCCGGTGAGGATCGTCGCTCCCTCGACGCCTTCGAGGAACTCGCGGACGAGCCGGCTCTTGCCGACGCCGGGGTCGCCGTAGACGGTAAGGAGCGTCGCGCGCCGGTCGCGGACGGTGCGCGCGTAGGTGTTCTCGAAGAGCTCGAGCTCGACGTCCCGGCCGACGAACGGCGCGGTGAGCCCGCGCACCGGCGTGCCGGGCCCGGCAATGCAGAGGACGCGGCTCGCGAGGATCGGGTCGGCCCAGCCACGGAGCTCGATCGGATGGAGCGCCTCGAGCTCGACGACGTCGCGCAGGAGGCGGACCGCGCCGGGGCCGACGAGGATCTCGTTCGCCGCGGCGTGCTGCTGGAGCCGCGCCGCGAGGTTGACCGCCTCCCCGGTCGCGAATGTCGAGTCGCCGTCCTCGGTCACGACCTCGCCCGACTCGATCCCGATTCGGGCCTCGAGGTCGAGATCGCGGACGCGCTCGAGCGTCGCCGTCGCGGCGCGCACGGCGCGCTCGGCGTCGTCCTCGTGCGCGAGCGGGACGCCGAAGGCGGCCATGATCGCGTCGCCGGCGAACTTCTCGACCGTCCCGCCGTGCGTGACGATGCACTGCGAGACTTGGTCGAAGTAGCGGGAGATCCGCCGCCGGACGACCTCGGGGTCGGCCCCCGCCACCTGCTCCGTCGACGCGACGAGGTCCACGAACAGCACCGTTGCGAGCTTGCGCTCCACACCTCAATGGTACGCGGGCCGGTCGGAGCTAGGATCGCCCGCGATGCTCGATCCGAAGGTGTTCAAGGCATATGACGTCCGCGGGGTCTATCCGGAGGATCTCGACGAAGAGGGCGCCTATGCCATCGGCCGCGCCTATGTGCAGCAGTTCGAGCCGAAGCGGATGGCGGTCGGCCGCGACATGCGGCTCTCGTCCCCGCAGATGGCGGCGGCGGTGATCCGCGGCTGCACCGACGAGGGCGCCGAGGTGCTCGACGTCGGCCTGATCGGCACCGAGATGCTGTATTTCGCGGTCGGGTCACTCGGCCTCGACGGCGGGATCATGGTGACCGCGTCGCACAATCCGAAGGAGTACACGGGGATGAAGATCGTCCGCCGAGGCGCCCTGCCGGTCGGCGGCGAGTCCGGGCTGTTGGACGTCCGCGACAAGGCACTCGCGGTGACCGACGTGAAGGGCGGCGGCGAGGGACGCGTCTCCGAGCACGACATCTGGCCCGCGTACGTCGACCGGGTGCTCTCCTTCATCGACGTCTCCGCGCTGCGGCCGCTCAAGGTCGTGATCGACGCGGCGAACGGAATGGCGGGCGCGATGCTGCCGCCGGTGCTCGAGCGCCTGCCGATGCTCGACGTCGTCACCTGCTACTTCGACCCCGACGGCTCCTTCCCGAATCACGAGCCCAATCCGCTCCTGCCCGAGAACCGGGAGTTCATCGTCCGCACGACGCTCGAGGACGGCGCAGGCCTCGGGGTCGCGTTCGACGGCGACGCCGACCGCTGCTTCTTCGTCGACGACGCGGGCGAGTTCGTCCCCGGCGACTTCGCGACGGCGCTGCTCGCCGAGAACGTGCTCGCGAAGGAGCCCGGCGCGAAGATCATCTACGACGTGCGCGCGTCGTGGGCGGTGCCGGAGACGATCCGCGCCGCCGGCGGCGAGCCGCTCGTGAACCGCGTCGGCCACGCGTTCATCAAGGCGCGCATGCGCAAGGACGACGCCGCGTTCGGCGGCGAGGTGAGCGGCCACTACTACTTCCGCGAGTTCTCGCAGGCGGACACGGGCGTCGTCCCGTTCCTCGTCATGCTCGAAATCCTGTCGCGCAAGGGGCGGAAGCTCTCCGAGATCCTCGCGCCGTTCCATGCCAAGTACTTCATCACCGGCGAGATCAACACGCCGGTGGCCGACGTCGCGCTGAAGCTCCAGGAACTGAAGGAGCGCTATGCGGCCGAGGGTGGCCGGGTCTCGCACCTCGACGGCATCTCCGTCGACTTCGACGACTGGCACTTCAACGTCCGCCCCTCGAACACCGAGCCGCTGCTGCGCCTGAATCTCGAGGCGCTGTCGGAGGGCGTGATGGAGCGGAAGCGCGACGAGGTGCTCGACCTGATCCGCTCGTGATCCCGGGCGTCCGAGTCGGTCACTGCACCGTCTCGCGCGATCCCGACGTGCGGACCGGCGTGACCGTGGTCATGCCGTCGCGTCTGCCGCTCCATGCCGGCTTCCGCGTGTTGAACGGGAACGGCGAGATGACCGGGTTGCTGTGGGTGCGCGAATCGGGGCTCCTGACGACGCCGATCGCGCTGACGAACACGTTCTCGGTCGGCGTCGTGCGCGACGCGGTCGTCGCCGCGGTCGACCCGGAGCTCTGGGCGCTGCCGGTCGTCGCCGAGACGTACGACGGCTTCCTCAACGACATCGCCGGCATGCACGTGACCCGCGAGCATCTCTTCGCGGCGCTCGAGGACGCGCGCGAAGGCGAGGTCGCGCAGGGCTGCGTCGGCGGCGGGACCGGGATGATCTGCCACGGGTTCAAGGGCGGCATCGGGATCGCGTCGCGCCCGGCGGGCGAGTTCGTCGTCGGTGTGCTCGTGCAGGCGAACCACGGCCGCCGGCCGCGCCTGACGATCGACGGCGTGCCCGTCGGACGCGAGCTCGGCCCCGACGTCGTGCCGCTGCCGGGCGTTCCGGAGGGCGCGGGCTCGATCATCGTCGTGGTGGCGACGGATGCACCGCTGCTCCCGCACCAGTGCGACCGGCTGGCGCAGCGCGCGGTGCTCGGGATCGGCCGGACGGGCGGCGCGGGCGAGGACTCGAGCGGCGACATCGTCTTCTGCTTCTCGACGGCCGAGCCGTCGGGCGCGCACCGGGCGAACGAGGAGCTCGACGACCTCTTCTACGCGACGATCGAGGCGACGGAGGCCGCGATCCTCAACGCGCTCCTCCATGCCACGACGACGAGCGGCCGCGACGGCCGCGTCGTCCACGCGCTGCCGCACGACCGCTTCGAAGAGGTCATGCGGCGGTACGGGCGCGCCGTCTGAGCGCCTCGACGTCGATCACGGTCACGCGGCCGCGGTCGAGCCGGAGCGCGCCGCGCTTCTCCTCCTCCCGCAGCACGCGGTTGACGGTCGCACGGCTCGTGCCGGCGAGCTGCGCGAGCTCCTCCTGCGTCAGCTCGATCGTCTCGCCGAGCTCGAGCAGCCGCCGGAGCACGCGGCGCTCGGCCGGAACGTAGAACGCGTCGAGGAGGAGCCGGTTGTGCCGGCGCAGCTGGTCGGCGAGGAGGACGACGAGCATCCTGTCGACCGCGGGGCGGAGGTTGCCGAGCCGCGAGTACGCGAGCGCGAGCGTCTCCGCCGGCTCGAGCGCCTGCACGGTCGCGGACCGGTGGGCCTCCGGCTCGACGAGCGCCATCTCGCCGAAGCTCTCGCCGGGGCCGCGGATCACGAGCGTCGCGATGTCGCCGACGGGCGTCATGACGCGGACGGCGAAGCGGCCCCTGACGACGAGATGCAGCGAGTCGCCGGGATCGCCGTCGTGAAAGACGACCTCGCCCTTCGCGAACGTGCGGCGGCGCGCTGCGGCCAGCACCTCCTCGACGTCGACGGAGGGGAGGCCGGCGAAGATCGGCCACTCCACGCGGAGAGCGTATGTCGCAACGGTCGCTTTTCCAATGTTGCTGCTGCGGACGAGACGCGGAACGGGGATACGGACACTCGCCTCGCCGGAGGGCCCGCTCAGGGGACAGCGGGCCCTCCGGCGCGTTCCGCCTCTGTGACGGCCGTGACACTTCCAGTGTCACGGCCGCGAACGACACGGCCAAGGCGCGGGCGCAGACTGCGGGCATGTTCTTCCCGTCGACCAAGGAGCACACGATGAAGCGCTTCCTCGCCGTCCTCTTCGCCGCCATCCTCGTGACCCTCGTCGTCACCGCAATCGCCTCCGCCCGCACCGGGCACCGCAGCACCCACAGTGCGCCGACGGTCGTGAAGCTCGGGCTGCACCACCACCGCCTGCTCATCTGAAAAGAGCTCAGCTCCGCACCTGACGGGGAGCCGAGGGGCCCGGAGACGGGCCCCTCGTCATGCCGGGCGGGTGACGGCCTCGATCGTGTTGCCGTCGGGATCGACGGCCGTGAAGCCGGGCTCGCCGGGCGCGACGGGGAAGGCGACGTGGACGTTCTCGCTCGGCGGGCGGCCGTCGGCCACGTTCGCAAAGGAGCGGCCGCGCGCCGCGAGGTGGAACCGCTCCGGGAGCTCGCTCGTGAACCGCAGCCCGAGCTGGGTGGCGACCGTCTCCCAGAACCGGCGCGAGGCCGCGAGGTCGCGGACGCCGATCCACAGGTGGTCGATGATCCCCTCCCCGGAGCGGACGCGCCCGTGGTAGACGGACTCGACGCTGTTCCCGTCGGGGTCGAGCAGGAACCCGCCGTAGTAGTCCGCGTCGTACTGCGGCCGCAGCCCGGGCTCCCCGTCGCTCTCGTAGCCTGCGTCGACGCCGCGCCGCCAGAACGCGTCCACGTCGTCGCGCGACGACGCGATGAACGCGACGTGGAGGTGACGCGTCGGCGCGCTCGCGGGGGCGATCTCGAAGTTGCCCCAGTCCTCGCCGAGCAATGTCCCGTAGAACCGCCGGCCGGCCTCGAGGTCGGAGACACGCACGGTCACGCGGTCGAACATGCTGCGTAGGATCATCGCCGATGCCGGCTCCCTTCAAGTTCAGCGCTCGCACACGTGTCGGGTTCTCGGACACCGATGCGCAGGGAGTCGTCTACTACGGGCGCTACAACCCGTACTTCGATCTCGCGCGCGTCGAGTACCTGCGGGCGCTCGGACAGCTGCATCGCGAGCGTCGGGGCGACTACGTCATGCGCGCGAACGACGTCGAGTACTTCGCGCCCGCCCGGTTCGACGACGAGCTCGAGATCTTCGCGCGGGTCTCACGCATCGGGCGGACGAGCGTGACCTTCGAGTTCGCCGCGTATCGACTGCCCGACGAGACGCTGATGGTCACCGCCCATCAGACGCTCGTCTACATCGATCCCGCGGAGCGGCGTTCGGTCGCAGTGCCGGACGACTATCGCGCCGTCGTGCGGGAGTTCGAGCGGGACGATGTCGACGCCTGAAGCCGAGATCGAGGCACGGGTCGGCGCCGGCGGCGATGCGGACGAGATCCTGCGCGACGTCGTCGGAGCTCTCGCCGCGCGCTACGCGTGGGCGGGCATCTTCTTCGTCGAAGCGGACGAGCTCGTCCTCGGCCCGCATGCGGGCGTGCCGGATCCGGCGCAGCGGCGCCACCTCCCGGTGGCCTGGCAGGGCGATCGGATCGCGGAGCTCGCTATCGACGCCGCGCCCGAGGAAGACCGCAGGTTCCTCGAGCGCGTCGCCGAGCTTGTCGCCGCGCAGTGCCTCGTCGGTTGGGACACCGGTGGCGAAGACTGGGATCCCTGATCAGGTGCCGCGCGCCCGGTCGTCCTCGCCGCCCGGGCGCCGCAGCCCGTATGCCCTCTCTCCCCTGCACCACGTTGTAGTCAGGACCACGACGTTGTCGATCCCTCGTTCCAGGGGGATTGCCTCGGCCAGTGGAACATCCCTCGATTCAGGGAACTGCTCCGCTCAACCATGCGGTCATCCCCCGATCGGGGTACCCCGCGCCTCTGCAGAACCTCCGCGGCAGAGTGAGGCGAAGGCGGCTGTAGCCATCGCCATAGGTGTCTGTAGCCATCACTTCACACGCTGAAGTGATGGCTGTGTCCGTTGCGGACTAGCTCGGCGTGACGCGATACGCGTCGAACACGCCGTCGACATTCCGGAGGGTGTTGAGAAGCGAGCGGAGGCCCTTGATGTCGCCGACCTCGGCGACGTACCAGTTGCGCGCCATCTGATCCTCGACGGTGCCGCCGTACGAGACGATGTTCGCACCGTGCTCGGCGAACGTCCGCGCGACATCCTCGAGCAGCCGCGGGCGATCCCACGAGTCAACGGCGATGTGGACCCGGAAGCTCTGCGAGGTGCCGCCGTCCCACTCGACCGGCGTGAACCGCTCCGGATTCCGCATCAGAGCGCGGACGTTCGGGCAGTCGCCGCGGTGGATCGTGATCCCCTTGCCGAGCGAGATGTAGCCGACGATCTCGTCGCCGGGCACCGGCGTGCAGCACTTCGCGAGCCGCACGAGCACGTCTTCGACGCCGATCACGTTGATGCCGTACGTGGCGCTCGCGAGCGCGTCGCGCGCCTTCGGCTTCTTGCGCGGAAGGACGGGCTCCTCTTCGGCGACTTGGTCGACCTTGAGCTTGTGGAGGACCTTGTTGACGATCGACCCGGCCGTGAGCTTCCCGGCCCCGAGAGCCAGGTAGAACTCCTCGGCCTTCTTGTAGCCCGACTCACGGATCACGCCCGCGAGCACGGCCGAGCCCGCCAGCTTCCGGTACGGCAGGTTCTGCGCCTTGAGCGCGTTTTCGAGCAGCTCGCGGCCCTTCGCCTCGTAGTCCTCCTTCTGCTCGCGCGAGAAGAACTGGCGGATCTTGTTCCGGGCACGCGACGACGCGACGAGGGAGAGCCAGTCGCGCGACGGCCCGCGGCCGCTCTTCGACGTGAGCACCTCGACCCGGTCGCCGCTCTTCAGCTTGTAGTGGAGCGGGACGATCCGGCCGTTGACCTTCGCGCCGACCGTCCGGTGTCCGACGTCGGTGTGGACCGCGTACGCGAAGTCGATCGGTGTCGCGCCGGCGGGCAGCGTCTTGACCTCGCCCTTCGGCGTGAAGACGAACACCTCCTCGTCGAAGAGGTCGGTGCGGAACGACTTGACGAACTCGCGCGCGTCGGCCTCCTCCTCGTGGACGTCCATCAGCTGCTTGACCCACGCGTTCCACTCGACATCCGCCGACGACGCCCGCTTTCCCCCGCGCGTGTACGCCCAGTGCGCGGCGACGCCGAGCTCGGCCGTCTCGTGCATCGCGCGCGTTCGCACCTGGATCTCGAGCGGCCGTCCCTCGGGCCCGATCACGGTCGTGTGCAGCGAGCGGTAGCCGTTGAACTTCGGCATCGCGATGTAGTCCTTGAAGCGGCCGGGCATCGGCTTCCACAACGAGTGGATGAGACCGAGTGCGCCGTAGCAGTCGCGCGTCCCCTCCTCCGCGCTGCGCTCGACGATCACGCGCATCGCGGTCAAGTCGTAGATCTCGTTGAACTCGCGACCCTTCTTCACCATCTTGTCGTAGATCGAGAAGAAGTGCTTCGTGCGCCCGGAGATCTCCGCGGGGATGTCCACCTTGTCGAGCTCGCGCGCGAGCACGTCGGCGGCTTCCGCGACGTGACCCTCACGGTCGGCCCGGCGCTCGGCCACCATCGTCTTGATCTCCTCGAACTTGCGCGGGTGCAGCGTCTGGAACGAGAGATCTTCGAGCTCCCACTTGAGGGTGTGGATGCCGAGGCGGTGCGCGAGCGGCGCGTACACCTCGAGCGTCTC
>DATCJJ010000091.1:0-16891 GCA_036562845.1 Gaiellaceae bacterium
GTACCCGAGCTCGACCTGCGGCTCCTCAGACCGACCGTGCCGTCCGTGTTCACCGCGCACGACCTGCTGCCGCGCCGCACGGCGTCGAAGCTCGAGCTCTGGCGCCGTCTGCTCGCCCGCTTCGACCGCGTCGTCGTGCACAGCGAGCGCGGCCGCGAGACCCTCGCGCCGCTCGGCGTCGACGCCCGCGTCATTCCGCATCCCGTGTTCCGCAGCGACCCACCCCGCACCGACGACGGGCACACGGTCCTCGCGCTCGGCGTGATTCGTCCCTACAAGGGCATCGCGGACGCGGTCGAGGCGACGCGCCGCGCCGGGGCTCGGTTGCTCGTCGCCGGCGACCCGCTCGAGCCCGTCGACGCGTACCGCGCCGACCATGTCGAGTGGCGGCTGGGCTATCTGCCGGAAGCAGAGATCGACCGCGCGCTCGGCGAGGCGACGGTCGCCGTGTTCCCGTACCGACCCGAGCTCGACCAGAGCGGTGCGCTCCTGCGCGCGCTCGGCGCCGGCGTCCCGGCAATCGCGTACGACGTCGGCGGCATCGCCGAGCCGATCAGGCGGTTCGAGGCCGGCCGCATCGTGGCGCCGAACGACGTCGCCGGGCTCGCCGCCGCGATCGGGGAAGTCCTCGCCGATCCGGAGCCCGCTCGTGCGGGCGCGCAGCGCGCCCGCGACGAGCTGACGTGGGACGCCGCCGCGCGCGCGCATCTCGATCTCTACGAAGAGATCGCGTGATCCCGCTGCCGATCGAGACCGAGCGGCTCGTCATCCGACCATGGTCGGACGACGATCTCCCCTACCTCGAGACGATGTTCGGCGACCGCGAGGTGATGCGCTACATCACGCTCCGCCAGCAGACGGTCGCCGAGATGCTCGCCGAGTACCGCGCGCGGTACGACGAGCTGGGTCTCTCGTTCTGGGCCCTGTGCGAGAAGGACGGTCCGATCGTCGGCGAGGTCGGCTTCGCGTTCAACGACGACGAGGGCTGCCCGGAGATCGGCTGGGCGCTCGGACGGGACGCGTGGGGCCGCGGCTACGCGACGGAAGGCACGCAGGCCTGCATCGAGGCCTGCTTCACACACACCGACCACGACCGCATCGTGGCGATGGTCGACACCCGGAACGAGCGCTCGCTCCGGACTGCAAGCCGGCTGGGCCTGCGCGCCGTCCGCGAGGTGGATCATCCGCGCCACCGGCATATGCTCTTCGAGGTGACGCGCGCGTGATCTTCCGCAAGCGGCGCTTCGCCGACGTGATCGAGCGGCAGCTCGACGTCTTCGTCGAAGACCGGCGCCACGACATCTTCGCCGAGATCCGCGACCGCAAGGCGCTGTACGACCGCGCGGACCGCGACGACGCGGAAGAGCTGTACGGCGACTACATCGACGCCGTCGAGACGGGCACGGAGGCGCTCGCCGACATGCGCGACCGCTTCAGGCAGACGCTCGACGAGGACGCCGCCGAGGAGTACGAGCGCGAGTTCAACCGCGCCGTGAAGAAGCGGTGGTCGATGTTCGGGCTGGAGATCGACCTTCGATGACTCCGCGGATCGAGGACTATGCGCTGATCGGCGACCTGCAGACTGCTGCGCTCGTCGAGCGGGGCGGCTCGATCGATTGGCTCTGCTTCCCGCGCTTCGATTCCGGTGCGTGCTTCGCCGCGCTGCTCGGGACTCCCGAGAACGGCCGCTGGCTGATCGCGCCGACTGCGGGCGGCACGACGTCACGCCGCTATCTGCACGACACGATGGTGCTCGAGACGACGTGGGAGAACGACGAGGGCGCCGTCCGCGTCCTCGACTTCATGCCGCCGCGCGGCCAGGCGCCGGACGTCGTCCGCATCGTCGAAGGGCTTCGCGGCAGCGTCGAGCTCCGGTCGGAGCTGATCATCCGCTTCGACTACGGGAGCATCGTGCCTTGGGTCCGGCGCGTCGACGACAACCGCGTGGCCATCGCCGGGCCTGACGCTCTCTACCTCCGCACCCCGGCGCGGACGTTCGGCGAGGACATGCGTACGTTCTCCGAGTTCTCGGTCGACGAGGGCGAGCGCGTTCCCTTCGTCCTCACGTGGAGACCGTCGCACGAGCCGCCGCCGAGGCCCGTCGACCCCGAGGTCGCGCTGGCCGAGACGGAGACGTTCTGGCGCGACTGGAACGCGCAGTGCACTGTGCCGGTCACCGGCGAGCACCGCGACATCTTGCATCGGTCGCTGATGGTGTTGAAGACCTTGACGTACGGCCCCACCGGCGGCATCGTCGCGGCGCCGACGACGTCGCTGCCGGAGGCGATCGGCGGCGTGCGCAACTGGGACTACCGCTACTGCTGGCTCCGCGACGCGACGCTCACGCTGCTCGCGCTCTTCCAGGCGGAGCACGTCGCCGAAGCCGAGGCGTGGATGCATTGGCTGCTCCGTGCGGTGGCCGGCGACCCGGACGACCTCCAGATCATGTACAGCGTCATGGGAGACCGGCGCCTCACGGAATACGAGGTGCCGTGGCTCGTCGGCTACGAGTCCTCGCGCCCAGTCCGCGTCGGGAACGCCGCGAGCGAGCAGCTCCAGATCGACGTGTACGGCGAGGTGATGGACGCCATGTACCAGGCACGCGCGCACGGCCTGCAGTTCCACGGCTTCTCGTGGAACCTGCAGCGAAAGCTCCTGGATGCACTCGAACGGTGCTGGCAGGAGCCGGACGAGGGGATCTGGGAGACGCGCGGCGGCCGCCATCACTTCGTCCACTCGAAGGTGATGGCATGGGTCGGCTTCGACCGGGCGGTGCGCACGGTGGAGGAGCAGGATCACACCGGCCCCGTCGAGCGCTGGCGCGAGATCCGACAGCGCATCCACGACGACGTGTGTGCGAACGGGTTCGACCCCGAGCTCAACTCCTTCACGCAGTCGTACGGATCGAAGGAGCTGGACGCCGCGCTCCTGCTCATTCCGCTCGTGGGCTTCCTCCCCGCCGACGACCCGCGCGTCCGCGGCACGGTCGAGGCGATCGAGCGCGAGCTCCTCTGGGAGGGCTTCGTCCTTCGCTACAAGGCGCACGACGGGCTCCCGACCGGCGAGGGCGTATTCCTGCCGTGCTCGTTCTGGCTGGCGGACTGCTACGAGCTGCTCGGTCGGCACGACGACGCGCACGAGTTGTTCGACCGTCTGCTCGCGCTGCGCAACGACCTCGGCCTGCTCGCGGAGGAGTACGACCCCGCGGCCGGGCGTCAGCTCGGGAACTTCCCGCAGGCGTTCACGCACCTGGCGCTCGTGAACACGGCGTTCAACGTGCTGCCGCACTTGCCCGCGACGACGCATCGGCGTCACGGGCGCGATGGATGGCGGAGCCGGCGTTGATCAGTCCGAGGTGGCTCAGCGCCTGCGGGAAGTTGCCGAGGAACGCACCCGTCGACGGGTCGATCTCCTCGGCGAGCAACCCGACGTCGTTCTCGTAGGCCAGGAGCTGCTCGAAGAGCGAGGCAGCCTCGTCGACGTCGCCGCGGCGCGCGAGCGCCTCGACGAGCCAGAACGAACAGGCGACGAACGCGCCTTCGCGGCCGATGTTGCCGGTCCGGCGCCACAGAAGGCCGCCGCCCGCGTCGAGCTGCTCGCGAATCCGGTCGACCGTCCGGCGGAGCCGCTCGGGAGAGACGCGGTCCCAGCGCATGCGCGCGGCGCGGACGACGGCGGCGTCGAGCGTCCTCGCCCCGGCGTACTCGACGTAGGCGCCGAGCTCGTCGGACCAGCACTGCTCCTCGATGTACGCGCGAACCCGCTCGCGTTCCTCGCGCCAGGTGTCCACGTGATCGGCGGGTAGCCGCCCGTCGCCGACCAGCTCGATGCCGCGGTCGAATGCCATCCACGACGAGATGTTCGACGCCGTGTAGCTGTGGCACTCGTCGAGCTCCCAGATGCCCGAGTCGTCGTCCTGCCAGATGACGGCGAGACGGTCGAGGCACCGCTCGAGCAATGCGGCGGTGTTGTCGTCGAGCGCGTTGCCGTGCTCGAGGTAGAGCCCTGTCGTCTCGAGGAGGTCGCCCCACGAGCCGAGCTGCAGCTGGCTCGCGGCGGCGTTGCCGTAACGGACGGGACGCGAACCGCGGTAGCCGCTCAGCTCGAGCTCCTCGCAGCGCTCGGCCGGCGTGCCGTCGAGTGCGTAGAACGGCCGCAGGTCGGGAGCCGTCGTCTGGACGGCCCGCAACAGGCAGCAGAACGACTCGTGGACCGTCTCGGGCAGCCCGAGCCGCATGAGCGCGTCGATCGTGAACGCCGAGTCGCGCACCCACATGTAGCGGTAGTCGTAGTTCTTGCCGCCGCCGATGCGCTCGGGCAGCGATGTCGTCGGCGCGGCGACGAGCGCGCCACGCGGTTCGAGGGACATGAGCTTCAGTGCGAGTGCGCTGCGCGCGAGCTGCTCCTCCCACGGCCCGTCGTAGGTCCATCTGGCGAGCCAGCCGCGCCAGACCTCGATCGTGTCGTCGAGCCTGCTCTCGACGTCTTCGCGGCGCGGGATCGGGATCGGTTGGTTGTGCGTCGCCGCCAGGGCGAGCAACGCGCGCTCGCCGTCGCGGACGGTGAAACGGCCGGAGACACCGGGCTCGCCCACACCCCACGCATGCACGCCGACCTCGAGGCCGCCGCCTTCGAACACGCACGCGTCGCCGATGCGGCGGAGGCGAACGTCCGCCCGGCCCCAGTCCGGCCGGACGTCGACGGCCCACTCGAGCTCGACGCTGCCGCTCAGCCCCTCCACGCGGCGCGCAAGCTCCCGCCACGGCAGCTGGCCGCCGCCCCGCATGTTGAGCGCGTCGGTGACGCGAACGACGCCGTCGCGTGTCGTGTACGTCGTCTCGAGCACGTTCGTGCGAGCGACGTATCGCCGCTCGGCGTCGAAACGGCCCGTCGGCCGCAGGACGAAAGAGCCGCCCTGCTCCGCGTCGAGCAGGGCCGCGAACACCGTCGGAGAGTGCATCTCCGGGAGCGACATGAAGTCGACCGCGCCGTCGAGCGCGATCAGCGCGGTCGTCGTGCCGTCACCGATCGCTGCGTAGGACTCGATTGGGGCGTAGCCGTCTTTGCGCTTCACGCGCGTGCGTGTTCCCGCCCCTGGGAGCGGTCACGCGTGAGCTGCTGATCTGCATCGGAGCCGAGGTCGGACTGAATCTCCTCGAGCGAGCGGTCCTTCGTCTCCGGCACGACCGTGATGAAGAAGACCACCGCGCAGACTCCGAAGAACGCGTAGAGCCAGAACGCGCCCTGCTTCGTCAGCACGTCCGTCAGCGTGAGGAACGTGTACGAGATCAGGAAGTTGAAGCCCCAGTTGAACATCGTGCAGACGGCCATCGCGGGACCGCGCATCTGCAGCGGGAAGATCTCCGAGATCATCAACCAGAAGACTGGGCCGAGACCGACCGCGAAGCCCATGATGTAGACGAGCAGGCAGACCAGCGACAGCCAGCCGGCGCTGTGCTGCAGCGACGTCGACTGGAAGAAGATGCCGAGACCGACGAGCGCAGCCGTGAGCGTCGCGGTGCCGGCGATCAGGAAGAACCGGCGGCCGAGCTTGTCGAGCAACAGGATCGCGACGATCGTGAAGAAGACGTTCGTGCAGCCGATGTAGACGCTCTGCGTGAGCGCGCCCGTGTTCTGCTGACCGGCGAACTTGAGGATCGTCGGCGCGTAGTAGATGACGGTGTTGATGCCGACGATCTGCTGGAAGACCGCGAGCGCGATGCCGACGATCATCATCCGGCGAACGCCCTTGCCGAGCAGCTCGCGCAGGCTGGACTCCTCCTTCGCGACGTCCTTGACCTCTTCGATCTCCCCCTCGACGTCGTCGTCTTCGAAGCGGTAGTTCTCGAGCACCTCGCGCGCCTCGTCCTCTCGTCCGTTGTCGATCAGCCAGCGCGGCGAGAACGGCATGAAGTACATCCCGATCGCCAACGCCGCTCCGGGGACGACGGCGAGCGCGAACATCCAACGCCAGTTGTTCGAGAACCCCGCGAAACCCCAGTCGACGATGTACGCCGCAAGGATCCCGAGCGTGATCATCAGCTGATTGAAGCTGACGACGCCGCCGCGAATACGGGGCGGGACGAGCTCGGCGATGTACATCGGCGAGACGAACGACGCACACCCGACGGCGAGGCCGAGCCAGAAGCGCGAAGCGAGGATCTGCCAGTACGTAGTCGAGAATGCGCAGGCCAGCCCGCCGATCACGTAGACGATGCCCGAGACGATCTTCGTGCGGCGGCGGCTGAACTTGTCCGCGCTCCAGCCGGCGATCACCGCGCCGACGATCGCGCCAAGGAGAAGAATCGCCACGACGAGCTGCTGCTGCCCGTGCGACTTGACGCCGAGATCCTTCTGCATGAACAGCATCGCACCGCCGATGACGCCGGTGTCGTAGCCGAAGAGGAACCCGCCGATCGCCGCGATCAGCGCAACCCCGAGAAGCTTCCGGTTCCGGACGGCTTCGCCGAGGAATCCACGTTCTGCTGCCTGGGCTGCACTCATGTTGGCGTCTCGTGAACGTTGCGGCGTCGCAGGGGGATACGTGGGTGTCTTCTCTCCATCTGCTCACGGAGGCGTCGGTCCTCGTCGCGGGCGTCGGCGGCCCGCTGCGCGTGCTCGGCCACGGCGGCAACGCCGTGGGCAAGCACATTTGCGCCGAGCGAGCCGTCGCGATCGCGGAGTGTGCGCGCGGCGCGACGCGCGCGTTCGGCGAGCTCACGCGCCTCCGCGGGCTCGGTCGCCCGGACGGCAGCTGCCGCGGCCCGCACCGCAACCGCTGCCTCGGGCGGCGCGGCATCCAGCAGCCGTAACGAACCGGCCCCGATCGCGCGGGCATCCGCGACAGAACGATCGAGCTCGTGCCACGACTCTCCGAGCGCGGCGAGCCGGCGCCGCAGCGGGCGGCGCCGGGGCGCGGAGCGAACGACGTCGCGAGCGACCGCGAGCGCATCCTCGAGCCGCCGGTCGTCGATCGCATCGAGCCGCGCGAGCACGCGCTCCGCGTCAGTGCGGTCTCGCCGCTCCAGCGCCTGTGCAAGCGCCTCGAGGAGGTCGGCGAGCTGCCGGCGCAGCGCGACGGCCTCACGACGGACCAGATCGAGCGGGTCGACCAGGAAGAGGAACCGCGCAAGCGCGATCGCGATCCCGCCGCCGATCAGCGCGTCGACCAGGCGCTGCCACGCCACATTCGTCCCGGGGACGTGGAGCGCGACGATGAGGATCGCCGACGCGGCCGCCTGCGTCCGGACGACCGACCGGGCACCGAGCGCGGTCGGGATGACGAGCGCGGCCGCCGTCGCAACGACGAGCTGCCACGCCCCGACGCCGGCGGCGGCGACGATCGCCGCGCCGATCAGGATCCCGAGTCCGACCCCGACGATCATGTCGATCGCCTGGCGGCCCCGCCGGCCGCGGTCGGCGGCGAGCCCGATCACGGCAGCGATCGGCGCGAAGAACGGCCGCCCGTGGTTCGGGATCTGGAGCGCGACCTCCCAGGCGATCCCGGCGGCGGCTGCGGATTGGGCAATGCGGCCGAGCGTCTCGCGGTCGAGGCGGCTGCGGGCGCGGGCGAGGAAGTCAGCGATGGCCGAAATGATGCGCGCTCGGCAGCGAACCGTGCACGTCGGCACCGTCGGTCAGCGCGCGCGCGAGCGGGCCGAGCGAGACGAGCTCGCGCACGAGCACGTTCCGGTTCCGGTCAGCGTGCTCGTAGCGGCCCTTCGCAAGGATCAGCGGCTCGCCGCGGATGATCGCGCGAAAGCGGTCGTACACCTGCGGCGGCACGATCAGGTTGACCTGCGTGTGCTCGTCCTCGAGCAGCATGAAGACGACGCCGTTCGCCGTCGACGGACGCTGCCGCGCGACGACCATGCCGGCGACGGCGACGTTCGCACCGTTGCGTCGCTCCAGCAACTCGGCCGTCGAGAGCGTGCCCGTCGGCAGATGCGGCCGCAGCAGCTCGAGCGGATGGACGCCGACCGAGATCGACGTCGTGCGGTAGTCGGCGAGCATCTGCTCCCACACCGTCGGCGCCGGCAGGTCGGGCGTGCCGACCGTCGGCTCGAGCGGCAGCGCGAGCTGCTTTGCCTCGCCGCCCCTGCGCGCCGCAGGCGCGCGATCTTCTGGCCGGGCGTCGGCTTTGCCGACGACGCTTCCAGCCCTCCAGCCGGGCACCGTCGTCGGCCGCGGCACGAGCCCGAGCTGCCAGAGCAGCTCGCGGCGCCGCACGCCGAAGCAGTCGCACGCGCCCGACTCGACGAGCGCACGCAGCTCGTCGTGCGAAAGCGGTGTCCGTTGCGCGAGATCACGGACCGACGCGAACGGCTGCGCCGCGACGACCGCTTTCGCGTCGTCCTCCCCTAAGCCCTGCACGTACTTCAAGCCGACGCGCACCGCGTCGTCCTCGAGGATGCAGCCGACGGCGCTCTTGTTCACGTGCGGCGGCCGCGTCTCGACGCCGTGCCGCTGCGCGTCGCGCACGAGCGTCGCCGGCGGGTAGAAGCCCATCGGCTGCGCGTTGAGCAGCGACGCGAGAAACTCGGCGCGATAGTGATGGCGCAGCCACGCCGACTGGTACGCGAGCAGCCCGAACGCGGCGCTGTGCGACTTCGGAAAGCCGAACCCGGAGAAGCCGACGAGTTTGTCGTAGACGAGGTGCGCCGTCACCTCGTCGACGCCGTTCGCGAGGGCGCCGTCGACGAACCGCGTACGGTACGCCTCGAGCGCGGCGTGCGACCGCTTGCGGCTCATCGCGCGCCGCAACCCCTCCGCCTCGCCGACGGTGAAGCCTGCGAGATGGGTCGCGACGTCGAGCACCTGGTCCTGGAAGACGACGACGCCGAGCGTCTCCCGCAGCGGCTCGCGCAGCAGCGGGTGGTCGACGGGCGGCTCGAACGTCGGGTCCTCGCGCACCTTCTGCCGATGCTCGATGTACGGGTGCACCGCCTTCCCCTGGATCGGTCCGGGCCGGACGAGCGCGACCTGAATCGTGATGTCGTCGAGGTTCTCGGGCCGCGTCCGCAGGATCGTCTGCATCTGCGCGCGGCTCTCGATCTGGAAGCAGCCGATCGTGTCGGCGTCCTGGATCTCCGCGAAGACCGCCTGGTCATCGAGCCGTATGCGGGAAAGGTCGATCTGCTCGCCCCGGTGCGCCGCGATCAGCTCGACGCACTCCTCGACCGCCGACAGCATGCCGAGCCCGAGCAGGTCGATCTTCAGGAAGCCGGCGTCCGCGCACGAGTCCTTGTCCCACTGCACCATCTGCCGTCCTTCCATCGCGCACGGCTGGACCGGGACGAGCTCGATCAGCGGCCGCGACGAGATGACCATGCCGCCCGGGTGCTGCGAGATGTGGCGCGGCAGCCCGGCGATCTCGGTGCACAGCTCGGCGAAGGCGCGCCAGCGCGCGGAGCCGAGCTTCGCCTCCGCGTCGGGGAGCATGAGCAGCTCCTCGCCGACACGCTGCGCGTTCCAGCCGTCCGAGACGCGCGCGAGCCGCTCGAGCTCGGCGAACGGCAGGCCGAGCGCCTTGCCGACGTCGCGGATCGCGCCGCGCGAACGGTACGTCGCGAAGCTCGCGACGAGCGCGGCGTGCTCGTGCCCGTAGCGTTCGGTGACGCGGACGATCAGCTTCTCGCGGATGTCACGCGGGAAGTCGAGGTCGATGTCGGGGACCGACACGAGCTCGCGGTTGAGGAAGCGGCCGAGCGAGAGATTGTTCGCAACCGGATCGACGTGCGAGAGCCCGGTCAGGTAGCAGACGAGCGAGCCGACGGACGAGCCGCGCCCGCGCCCCGGCGGCAGGACGTGGCGCATCGATCCCGGCCCGCGCACCTCGTAGGCGCATTCGCGCGCGAGCTCGAGCACCTCCCAGTGCAGGAGGAAGAAGCCGGCGAGCCCGAGCTCGTCGATGAGCGCGAGCTCTTCCGCGAGACGCGCACGATGCTGCGCCGTGCCTGCGCCGTATCGCTCGGCGAAGGTGCGCTCGCAGACACGCCGCAGCTGCGCGCTCGCCGACTCCTCCCCGTCCGAGAAGTCGGGATAGCGGTAGCCGAGCTCCTGCGTCAGGTCGAACTGGAGCCGTTCTGCGAGCTCGACCGTGCGCGCGACGGCGTCGCGATCTTCCGGGAATCGGTCGGCCATCGCCTGCGGCGACGCGAGGACGGACTCGTGGTTGCCGCGCCGCTCGCGCTCGCAGCCGTCGAGCGACGTGCGGCAGCGCACGGCGACGAGCACGTCCTGCAGTGCAGCGCGCCGCTGGTCGTGCGCGTGGACGTCGCCGGTCGCGACGGTCTGCACCTTCAGCGCGTCGGCGAGATCGCGGAGCCTCGCGTTCCGCCGCGCATCGCCGCGCTCGTACGGTCGCTGCAGCTCGACGTAGAAGCGATCGCGGCCGAACGCGCGAGCGAGCTCCGCGGCGAGGTTCGGATAGTGGACGCCGACGCCGTCGCGCGCACAGCCGGAGAGGCAGACGAGCCCGGCGTTGTGCTCGACGAGCAGCCGCGGCTCGAGCGCCGGCGGGAGCGGGTCGCGCGTCGTGTTGTCGCGCGTGTGGGCGTGCGCCGCCGTGAGCAGTCGGCAGAGGTTCCCGTAGCCACGCGAGTCCTCGACGAGGAGCGTCACGTGCGCGCCGCCGGTGAGGGTCACCTCCGCGCCGGTGATCGCGCGAACGCCGAAGTGCTTTGCCGCGGACGCGAACTCGAGCGAGCCGCAGACGCCGTCGTGGTCGGTCAGCGCGAAGGCCGGGTAGCCGAGCTCGGCCGCCCGGGCGGCGAGCTCCTCCGGCTGCGACGCGCCGTCGAGGAACGAATAGGCGCTGTGGGCGTGAAGCTCGATGTAGCTGGACACGAACGTATGTTCGCATATAGGCTGCCCTCATGCTGATCCGTCCCGACGAAGGCGAGCGCCTCCCGCGCGGCGATCGCCACCACCGCGTCCTCGCGGAGGAGCCCGAGCTCGAAGCCTTCGAGCTCCGCTTCGGCCCCGACTTCGTCGTCGAGCCGCACAGCCACGACGACCATGTCGACTCCTTCTACGTCCTCGACGGCGACGTCGAGTTCACGCTCGGCGACGAGCGGATCCCAGCTGGTCCGGGCACGTGGTTCGCGGCCCCGGTCGGCACGGTGCACGGCTTCCGCACGCTGACCGAGGTCCGGCTCCTGAACGTCCACGGCCCGAACACGGGCTTCGGGGAGCGGCTGCGCCAGGGCTAGGCGGCAGCCTTCGGCGAGCGATCTAGAGGTCGGGCCGGCCGGCAGCGGGCGTGGAGGCGTGCGCGTGCAGGCGACGCGGAATGCGTCCCGCGGCGCGAGCCTCGAAGCCCGCCTCGACGGCGAGGCGAATCGCCGTCGCCATCCGCGCGGGGTCGTCCGCGCGCGCGATCGCACTCGCGCAGAGCACGGCGTCGCAGCCGAGCTCCATCGCCTGCGCCGCGTCGGAGGCAGTGCCGATGCCCGCGTCGAGGATGACCGGCACGTCCGCCTGCTCGACGATCAGCGCGATGTGATGCGCGTTGTCGATGCCGCGGCCGGCGCCGATCGGCGAGCCGAGCGGCATCACGGCCGCACAGCCGACCGCCTCGAGCCGCCGGGCGAGAATCGGGTCGTCGTTCGTGTACGGCAGCACGGTGAACCCGTCCGCGACGAGCCGCTCGGCCGCGCCGAGCAGCTCGACCGGGTCGGGATAGAGCGTCCGGTCGTCGCCGATCACCTCGAGCTTGATCCAGTCGGTGTCGAACGCCTCGCGTGCCAGGTGCGCCGTCCGCACCGCCTCACGCGCCGTGTAGCAGCCGGCGGTGTTCGGGAGGACGAACAGCCCGAGGCGGTCGATGACGTCGAGCGGCGACGGCGCGCCGCGATTCGCGTCGATGCGCCGCAGCGCGACCGTGACGATCTCCGTCTGGCTCGCCGCGAGTGCCGCTTCGAGGTGGTCGAGCGAGCGGAACCCGCCGGTCCCCATGATCAGCCGCGACTGCCACGCGCGGTCGCCGAGGTTCACCCGCCCTGCACCGCCCGCAGGACTTCGACGCGATGTCCGTCGCGCAGCCGTGTCGTCGCCCACGCGCTCCGCGGCACGACTTCCCCGTCGAGCGCGACGGCGACGCCGCGCTCGGCCTCGACCAGCGAATGCACGACGTCCGCAACGGTGGCCTCGTTCTCCAGCTCGCGTCGCTCGCCGTTGACGACGACGGTCATACGCGTGCGAATCGGTCCGGCGTGAACGGGAGCGACTCGGCGGGCGGCTCGGCGCCGGTGAGGATCGCTGCGATCGTCTCGGCTGTGGCCGGCGCGAGCAGGATCCCGTTGCGGTAGTGCCCGGTCGCGACGAGCACACCGTCCTCCCATTCGCCGATGAGCGGACCGTTGTCCGGGGAGCCGGGCCTGAGACCGGCGCTCGCGTCGACGAGCTCGAGCTCGGCGAGCTCCGGCAGGACGCGGTACCCCTCGCGCAGCAGCTCGTGCACGGCACCGGCGGTGACGGTCGTGTCGAAGCCTCGCTCCTCCACGGTCGCACCGACGACGACCTCGCCATTCTGGCGCGGGACGACGTAGACGTGCTCCGTCCGGATCATCCGCTGCACGGGCAGCTCGCCGCGCAGCCGGACGACCTGACCCTTCACCGGCCGTACGGGCACGCCGGCGAGTCCCGACCATGCGCCCGCGCAAACGACCACGCGGCCCGCGGCGATCGTCTCCCCCGTGCTCGTCGTCACTGCGTCGCGCGCGACCGAGACGACCTCGACTCCCTCGCGCACCTCGACGCGCGCGGCGAGCGCGTCGACGAGCCGGCGCGGATCGACGGACGCCTCCTGCTCGCTGAAGAGACCGCCGCAGATCGCCGGCGCGAGCCCCGGCTCCAGCGTGCGGCACGCAGACGCGGTCAGCCACTCGAGCCTGCGGAACGCATGAATGATCTGCTCGACCTCGTCGGGGTCGACGGCCACGACGAGCATGCCTGACGGCCAGAAGCCGACGTCGACGCCGAGCTCCTCGACCAGCCGCGGGTAGAGCGCGAGCGAGCGGCGCGCGAAGTGGACGAACGGCTCGGATCCCGGCTCCGCTTCGCTGTCGGGCGCCAGGATCCCGGCCGCGACGCGCGAGGCGCCGCTGCCGACGCGATCGCGCTCGAGGACGCACACGCTCAGCCCAGCTTCTTGTGCGCGCCACGCGGAGGCCAGGCCGATCACGCCGCCGCCGACGAACACCGCATCGAACATGCGGCCCAGGCTAGCGTCCGCGCGATGGATGGACTCGCCCGCCGCGCGCGGCTTGCGCGCTCACGCCTCTACTTCGTCACCGACACCGTGTCCGAGGACCGGCTCGACGCGGCGCTCCGGGGCGGTGTGGACGTCGTGCAGCTGCGCGACAAGGAGCTCCCGGACGACGAGCTCGCGCGCGTCGCGGAGCGATTCCGGAACGCGTGCGACCGGCACGGCGCGCTCTTCGTCCTCAACGACCGCCCGGACCTCGTCGAGGCCTGTGGCGCCGACGGGGTGCACGTCGGTCAGGGTGACGCGCCCGTCGCAGAGGCTCGGCGCATCGTGGGTCCCGACCGGATCGTCGGTGTGTCGACGCACGGACGCGACCAGCTCGAGAACACCGGCGCCGCGGACTACGCCGGTGTCGGGACGATCTTCGCGACGCCGACCAAGCCGGGCAACGACGCGGCCGGGCTCGACCTCGTGCGCGCGGCGCGGTACGCGGCGCGGGTGCCGTGGTTCGCGATCGGCGGCATCGACCGCTCGAACGTCGCCGACGTCGTCGAGGCGGGAGCGAACGGCGTCGCGGTCGTTCGGGCGATCCGCGACGCCTCGGATCCCGAGTCTGCAGCGCGCGAGCTGCGCACGGCCTTGCCCGCCGGCGAGGCGGTCGTCACCGATGGGAGCGTGTCGATTCCGCAGATCGACTGGCTCCGCTCGTCCGGCGGAGATGCGAAGCCGCACGCCCACGCCGAGCACGCCGACGTCTTCCACGTGCTCGAGGGGACGATGGAGTTCCGTGCCGGCGATGGAACCGTCCGGCTCCCGGCGGGGTCGACGCTCGCCGCGCCGCCGCGGCTGGTGCACGGCTTTCGCATCCCGGAAGGCGAGGCGTCGTACCTCAACCTCCACGTTCCCGGCGGCTGGGCGCGCGACCGTGCCGACACGTACGGCGTCGAGCAGGGCCGTGCCGACGTCCGTCCGGTCGTCGTGGCACCCGGCGACGGCGACCGGCTCTCGAAGCCGCATCGCCTGGCGCTCATCCGTGTCGATCTCCCCGAGCTCGCGCTCGTCGAGAACGCGGCGGACGGCGAGTTCGAAGGGCCGGAGCTGCATGTCCACCTGCGGCACGCGGACTGCTTCTACGTGCTGGAAGGAGTGCTCGAGTTCGACCTCGAAGACGGACGACGTCTCGTCGAGGCCGGCACGTCGGTCGTCGTGCCGCCCGGCGTCCCGCACACGTTTCGCTCGGCTGCGCCGCGCGTCCGCTATCTCAACGTGCACGCGCCGAACACCGGCTTCGTCGAGTACCTCCGGGCGCTCAACGCGGGCGAGCGGATCCCGTTCGACCAGTACGGCGTATAGCTATGCGCCGCGCTGTGTGAACCAGCCGCCGCCGGCGCCGTCGTGGAAGACGACGGTGTTCTCACCGCTCTCGAGCACGACCTCGAAATAGCGCCGGATCACGGGCTCCTCCGTCCACCAGCGGTCGAGGACGCGCCACTCCTCTCGGACGACCGCCACCGGCTGATGGTTCACCTGCCACGGCGTGCCGTCGAAGTTCGCCTCGACGCGCGCCGGGCGCGGCTCGTTCAGTCGTCCCGCGGTACGAACAGCGCGCGCGTTTCCGGGATGCGCGACCACGGCGCGACCTCCACGACGGTGCAGACGGAACCGGAGCCGGTGCTCGCGCGCACCTGGCGCAGCCCTTCGCGCAGACGCGTGCGGTCCTCGGCGCCGGCGGCGAGCAGCTCGAGCTGGCGGCCGGCAGCCTCGGTCAGCTCGACGAGCTCGAGCCGCAGCTCGACGACGGGCGCCGGCAGCTCGGCGAGCTTCGGCGCGAGCGCGATGCGGATGCGGTCGGCCTCGGCGGTCGGCTCGCGCAGCGTCAGTGCGCGCCGCCACGAGCCGCCCCCGACGAGGCGCGCCGCCAACGCGACCTTGCGGACAAAGCGGTCGCGCCGCTCGGGCCGCGCAAGCGCCGTCTCGACGAGCGCGCCGAGGGCGCGCCGCAGCGTCAGCTCGTTCCCGACCGCCTCCGGGAACTCGAGCGACTCGACGAGCTCGGCGGGCGGGCGGCGTCCGCGGACGCGCGTGTTCGCACCGCCTCTCGCCAGGCTCCAGGCGCGCCGGCCGTCCGGCCCCAGTCGTTCGGCCACTGCGCCGCCCGGGAGCCCGGCAAGCTGTCCAAGCTTCCGCACTCCGAGTGCTTCCAACTCCTCGTACCGCCGCCGCTCGAGCGGCAGCAGCGTCAACGGCAGCGGCGAGAGGAAGTTCCCGACCTCCTCGTCGCGCACGACGAGCACCTGGCCCGGCCGCGCGACGGACGCGGCGGCGAGCGCCGCGAACCGGCGGCCGGCGGCCCCGATCCGCGGGTCCCATCCGCTCCCCACCGCGCCGAGCGCACGCTGCAGCGCCGCGTCGAGCCCGCCGTAGAGTCGCTCGACGCCGCGCGTCTCGAAGTACGCGATGCCCACGCCGGCCGATTCGACTGCATAGCCGGCGTCCTCGAGCGCGCGCACGATCTCCTCCCATGCCTGCTCGGCCGCAGCGGGGTCCGGCTCGACGAGCACGAGCCCCGGGCAGGTGGCGAGCGCCTCTCCGAGCCGCATCCCCGGCCGGACGCCGGCGACCTCGGCCGTCGCGTTCACGGGGCCGACCAGCGGCTCGCCGACCGGCTCCGGCGCGAGCGCCGCCGGCCGCGTCGTCGCAGCCGGCCGAAGGCGCAGAGCTGCCTTCAACTCGAAGCCGGGGATGGAGAGGCAGGCGATCACGGGAACGTATGTTCTACCCGAACACACGTTCCCCTGTCAAGGGCTCGTCAGTCGGAGCCGGTGATCGCGGGCGCCCGGTGCCCCGCCGCCCACACGCCGTCGTCCTGGTCGAACTCGGAGATCGACATCGGGACGAGGGTGAAGCAGCCGCACTCGCAGAAGAACTCCCATTCGGCGTCTTCCGGGATGCGCGGGTCGTCCGCGAACTCGCGGATCGTGGCGTTGACTGCCCTCACGGTTTCCTGCTGCGCGACCACGCTGCTCCTTGCTTGCCCTCGGCCGCAGGCCTACGGCAAATCGTAGGTCGCCTCCAGCCGCGTTTCCAGACCTGTGAACGGATCCGCAGACTTGCCTAGGCGAACGTGACGAGCGGCTCGCGCCACTGGCGCGCGCCGGCCCGGCAGGCGGCACGGAATGGCCCCGAACAGCGGAACCGCCCGTTCTCGAGGACGTTGAACGTCCGGCCCAGCCACGCGGCACAGCCGGCGCGCGCGCCGGCGGCCATGCGGGAGCAGAGAGCGAAGAGCGCGTGCTCCCGCCGCGGCTGCCCTTCGTAGGCCTGGTTACCCACCCCACGCAGGCACGCGAGCCCGTCCGCCGCGGTCATGCGCGTGCAGAGGCGCGCCTGCACGACGGGCGACTCGTTCACGTCCTTTGCGGCCCCGGCGATGCAGCCGACGCGCATGTCGCCGGAGAGGCCGCGGCAGAGCCGCAGGACGTCGGCCGCTGTCTGGACATACGGCCCCGGCACCCGCTCGATCCAGTATCGATACCAGCACTGGATCGCGTAGCTGCGGTAGTCAGGCTCCGCACAGAGGCGGCGCGGCGACGAGACCGCGTGCATCGGCACCGTCGATTCGTCGGCGCCCCGCAGCGCGATCCAGTAGTCGTGGAAGGCGCCCTGCTCGCAGTCCGGCGC
>DATCJJ010000111.1:0-5850 GCA_036562845.1 Gaiellaceae bacterium
TCGACAAGTAACGTTTTCGGCGCGTGAGACGCGCACTCGCCTGGCTCGTTGCCCTTCCGTCGATGCTCGTCGGCGTCGAGGCGGCGCACGCGCTCGCATATCGCCTCGTCTTCCCGGAGGCGAGCCTGCGCGGGTCCGTGCTCGCGGCGACCGGGCATGCCTATGCGGCGTGGCTGCCGCTCGTGCTCGCGCTCGCCGGCGCGGTCGCGCTCGTCGGGCTGACGGCCGCCGTCGCGGACGTCGTGCGAGGCGGCACGGTGCGCGAGCTCGGCGCGGGCGCCTTCGCCGCGCTGCCGCCGCTCGCGTTCGCGTTGCAGGAGCTCCTCGAGCTGTCGCTGCACACGGGTCACATCGCGTGGCACGCCTTCGCGGCGCCGACGTTCCTGCCCGGGCTCGCATTCCAGCTGCCGTTCGCGCTGCTCGCGTTCGTCGTCACGCGGTTGCTGCTGCGCGTCGCGGCGAAGGTAGGCCGGCTGCTCGCACCGAAGCCTTCCATCCCCACGATCGTCTTCTTCTGGAACGACTGCGACCGGCTCGAGGGCAGGTCGCGATCGCGTCGTGCAGCGCCTCGCGCGCCGCCGCTCGCCGTCGGCAGCTGATCCGACGGTTCGAGCGAGACAAAGGAGAGAGACATGAAGCGAGCACTCGGGCTCGGCGCGATCGCCGGGCTGACGGCACTGACGTTCACCGTTTCCGCGTTCGCGCACGCACACGTCAGCCCACCCGTTGCACTGGCGAACGAAGGGCAGGTCTTCACCCTCGCGGTGCCGACCGAGAAGGAGAACGCGTCGACGACCGCGGTCGAGCTGACGCCGCCGAAGGGGTTCTCGATCGACTCCTTCCTCCCGGCACCGGGGTGGAAGCGCTCGGTGCAGCAGACCGGCAGCGGCGAGGAGGCGCAGATCACGAAGGTGACGTGGAGCGGCGGCTCCGTGCCGACGGAGGAGGACGCTTCGTTCTCGTTCCTCGGCAGCACGGCCGGCGGCGGCGACTACACGTTCGACGTCAAGCAGACGTACTCCGACGGCAGTGTCGTCGAGTGGTCGGGGCCTGAGTCGTCCGACTCGCCGGCGCCGGTCGTCAAGGCGGTCTCCTCGTTCGGCGGCGGGACATCCACGCTGACGTGGGTGGCGCTCGTCCTCGCGGCCGTCGCCGTCGTGCTCGGCGCGATCGCGGTACTCGCACGAAGCGGTCGGGCACTGGCATGACCGTCCGTCTGCTCGCGGCCTTCGTCGCGCTCGCCGCCGGCGTCACCGCCGTCATCGTCGTCGCGCTGCTCCTCCAGTCGACACCGGGGCCTCAGTGAGAGCGCGGGAAGAGATACGAGCGGTGCGGCGGGATGTACGGCCCGATCTCCAGGACGACCTCGTCGCCGTCGCGCAGCGGCACGGCACGTGGATCGCCGCGGACACGCCGTCCGTTGCGATACACGCGGACGACGCCGCCGAACGACAGCAGCCGCGTCGGCGCAAGCCGCTGCCGCCAGGCGCGGAAGAACGTCCCGAGCGTCGACGGCGGCCGGAAGTTCACGACACCCGTCGGGTCGCGCGTCCAGCACCCGATCGTCGCCGGGATCAGGATGACGCGGCCGTTCGCGAACAGCTCGAGATGCATGCGCTGCGTCGGCGCGCGGTCGCAGCGCGCGTGCACGGCCGGCGGGTGGTAGCGCGGGCCTACGCCGATCGGCGTCGGTATCGGCATCTCGTCCCCATTGTCGCCGTGCTCGCCCTGGCGGGCTGCGGCGGCGGCGGCTCGCCCACCGTCAGCATCCCGGCCGCGCGCACCTACTCGCTCGTCGCGAAGACCCACGGGGAGCTGCTCTCGCTGAAGATCATGCAGCCGGACGGCTCGCCACTCACCCGGTTCAAGCAAGGTGCCGGCCCGCACACCGGGGTGCACGTGATCGTCGTGCGGCGCGACCTCGAGGCGATCCTCCACGTGCATCCACCGGTCCGGTCGACCGGCACGTTCACCGCCGACCTGTCGACGCTGCCGCCGGGCCCGTACCGCATCGTCGTCGACGTCTACCCCGTCAACCCGAATCCGCAGCCGAACTTCCAGCTCTTCTCGACGCTGCGGATCCCCGGCGCGTACACGCCGGCAACGCTGCCGCCGCTCGAGACGACCGACTCCGTGGACGGCTACACGTTCACGCTGCACGGGACGCCGCACCTGCGCGCGATCCAGCCGGCGTTCCTCACGTTCACCGTCACGCACAACGGCCGGCCGGCGCAGTTCACGCCGTGGTTCGGCGCGCTTGCCCACGCGATCTTCTTCCGCCGCGGCACGCTCGACTACTTCCACACGCACGTCTGCTCCCCCGGCGCCGCCGGCTGCACGAGCGTCCTCGGCTCGGCGAAGGTGACCGGCAGCTCGGCGACGCCGGGGAAGCTCGACGTCGGCGTGCTCGTGCCGGTCGCGGGAACGTGGCGGCTGTTCCTGCAGTGCAAGGTCGACGGGCACGTGCTGACCGCCCCCTTCACCCTGACGGTACGGTGAGGCGGGCGCTGCTCATCGTCACGCTCGCAGCGCTCGTGCTGCCGGCCTCGGCGTGGGCGCACGCGGCGTTGCTGAAGACCTCGCCGTCCGCCAGCGTCACGGTGAACACGGCGCCGAAGCAGGTTGCATTGACGTACTCGGAGGCGGTGGAGCCGCGCTTCGCAATCGTCTCGGTCACCGACGCCGCGGGGAAGCAGCAGACGGCCGGCCCGCCGACCCGCTCGGCGGCCGACCCGGACGAGCTCGACGTCCCGTTCGCACCGCGCCTTCGGCAGGGCTGGTACCTCGTGTTCTGGCGCGTCATCTCGGAGGACGGGCATCCGGTCCGAGGCGCGTTCACGTTCGCGGTGGGCCCGAATCCGGGGCCGGCGCCCGCATTCGTGATCCCGTCGCTCTCCGAGACCGCGGTGACGACACCGTTGATCGCGCTTCGCTGGCTGGTCTTCATCTCGGCCATGGCGGCAGTCGGGCTGCTGGCGCTCCGCGTCGCGATCGCACGGCCGCTCCTCACCGAGCGGCCGCGGGCGCTCGCGGTCGCGTTCTGGGCCGCGATCGTCGTCGCCCTCGTGGCGGCGCCGCTCTACGTGCTCCAGGCGACGGCGCAGTTCTCGCTCCGTTCGGCGTGGGACGTCGGCACGCTCGTACCGCTGATGGAGCAATCCGCCTTCGGACGCGCCTGGCTGCGCTTCGAGCTGCTCCTCGCCCTGTTTGCGATCGCCGGCGGTATCGCGATCTGGCTCGATCGCGGCGCCAACCGGGTGCGCTCCATCGCCGAGCTCCTGTCGCTCGCGGGCGCAACGCTCGCCGCGGCCGCGCTCGTGCTGCTGCCGGGAGTGGCCGGTCATGCGGCCCAGACGGATCCGCGTGCGCTCTCGGTGATCCTCGACTGGCTCCACGTCGGCTCGGGGGCGCTCTGGGTCGGCGGGCTGATCGGCCTGCTCGTCCTCTGGCGGAGCGTGCCGGCCGTGCGGCGAACCGCGGCGCTCGTCATCTGCGTGCCGCGGTTCTCGAACGTCGCGTTCGTCTCCGTCGCATTGCTGCTCGGCAGCGGGGTGACCGCGTCCGTCGTCCATCTGCCGACGCTCTCGGCGCTGTGGTCGACGACGTACGGCGACTGGATCCTCGTCAAGGCCGGCCTCCTCCTCGCGGCGGGCTGCCTCGCCGCGCTCAACCTCCTGCGCACGAGGCCCGCCCTCCTCCGCCCGGAGCCGCCGCCGAGCGCCGCGGTCCTCCTCCGGCGGCTCGTCGCGGGCGAGACGCTGCTCGTCGCGGCCGCCGTCGCCGCCGCGGCGATCCTCTCGAGCCTGCCGCCGCCGCCGAAGGCGATCGCCGGGGTCGCGGCGCCGAGCGCGCACGCCGGCCCGGGGCCGGTGTCTCTCACCCTCGACCGGAACGGCTACAGCTTCCGCGTGCGCATCTCGCCGAACCGCGCGGCGGTGCCGAACGACTTCTCTGCGGAGGTGACGCGGAACGGCCTGCCGGTGCGCGGCGCCGACGTCACGCTTCGCTTCGACATGCTCGACATGGAGATGCAGTCGCTCGAGTACCGGCTGGCGGAGGTGCGTCCCGGCGTGTACGAGCGTTCCGAGCCGACTCTCGTGATGGTCGGCCGGTGGGGCCTGACGCTGACGGTAACGCCGAAGCGCGGTGCGCCGGCGAGCGTCGTGCTGCTCGACAGGGCGGGCGGATGAGGCGGCTCGTGGTCATCGCGACGCTCGTCGCGGCCTGCACGGCCGTGCCGCTCGCGTCCGCCGACGGCGATCCGGCGAGCGACTACCTGTACACGCAACAGGCGTTCATCCCGTTCGACATCAAGGCGCCCGTGCCCGCGCAAAGCGACCTGCATCGGACGATCGCGGGCGCGAACCGTGGCGGGTACGCGATCCGCGTCGCGATCATCAGCAGCGCGTACGACCTCGGCGCAGTCCCGTCGCTCTGGCAGAAGCCGCAGACGTACGCGCGCTTCCTCGGCCAGGAGCTCCTCTTCGTCTACAAGCAGCGCCTCCTGATCGTCATGCCGAACGGCTTCGGCTTCTTCTGGAGCGGCCACGACGTCTCCAAGGAATACGCGACGCTTTCGAAGATTCGGATCGCGCGCGGCGGCCCTGGGCTCCTCACCGCCGCACACGACGCGGTCACCCAGCTCGCCGCCGCGTCGGGCGTCGACGTCGCTCCGGCGCAGCCGCCGAAGTCGACGGCCTCGCGCGACCGGCTGGTCATCATCCTCGGGTCGGTCGCGCTCGTGGCCGCGGGCTTGCTCGTGCGGGCCTTCCTACGACGTCGTCGCGCGTAGCGCCTTCGTCACCGCGTCCGACGTGTAGGGCCAGAGGAAGAGCGCGCGCTCGTAGCCCTTCCCGTCGATCAGGTACGAGGCCTCGGTGTGCGCGACGTTCCGGACTCGCACGCCGGCGACCGTCTTCGTCGTCGCGATCACCGCAATGTGGTACGCGTGCCAGACGCGCGTGAGCGCGGCCTCGCTCCCGACGGCCCACCGCCATTGCGGCACGACGTTCCACTTCCGCTCGTCGACGCGGAGGATGTCAGCCCGGTTGCCGGCGGTGTTCACGCTCACGGCGACGATCGTCGGCTTCTCGCCGGTCGCGCCGCGGACGGCATCGCTGAGCCGCTGCGCCTCGATCGGGCAGAAGTCGCGGCAGAGCGGGTCGATGAACGTCACCAGCACCATTCGCCCGCGGAGCGACGTGAGCGAGATCGGCGTGCCGTGCTCGTCGCGGAGCTCGAACTCCGGCGCGCGCTGCTTCCCCGCCGCCCACGTCGCAGCCGCGGTCGACGAGGCCGGCATCTGCGTCTGGGCCGCCGGCGCGTTCGTGCCGCGCAGGACGAAGGCGAGCGAGACGGCTGCGACCGCGGCGAGCGCCACGGCCGCGAGAAGGGCCCAGCGAGCCACGCCGCAAGGGTAGATCAAGGCGGCAGGCCGCCCGGGCGGGCGGCCTGCCGGCGCTGGGGTTGCCGGCGCCGCGGCCGACGTTGCAGAGATTGACCTCGTTGCCGAACAGCGTGTTGCCCTGCTGCTTGACGCCTTTGGCGTCGGCAAAGAGCAGGCCGCATGTCCGTTACAACTCGTGGTTCGCCTGGAAGAGGCCCTCGGGATCGACGTCTGCCTTCACCGCCCGCAGCCGCGCGAGCGTCTCGTCGGCGAAGAAGCGCCGGGCGCGGCCGTTGGCCTCCGTGAAGTTCGAGTATTCGAGTCCGGCGTCGTACGGAGCGAGCGCCGCCGCGACGCGCTCGAGCTGGGCCGAGTTCGCGGCCGCGATCGACGGTGCCGGTGCGATGCCGACGCCGAAGTACGCGTACTCGCCGGCGAGCGTGTCGATTGCGCCGTGCTCCGGC
>DATCJJ010000147.1:0-2492 GCA_036562845.1 Gaiellaceae bacterium
GGTAGAGCGCGAAGAAGAACCCGGCGTACGACAGCGACGCGGTCGACACGATGTCCTGGCGCGCGATGTAGACGCTCGCGAAGCCGAGCGCGGTGAGGATGCCGACGACGACGAGGTTCGCGAGCTCGCGGTTCCTATAAGTCATCGGTCAACCTCGCGAGCGGTTCGTTGGACAGCGCGATGACGACCAGCCCGAGGTCTCCAGCCCAGCCAAACGCGTAGCGTGGTCATTTGACCCCGATCTGTTCTTCGTAGCGGCGCACGGCGGCGCGTGCGGAGTCGTCGGTGCGCAGCGTGTGGTCGAAGAGCTTCTTCCGCTCGGCCTGGCTCAGCTGCGCCGTCAGCAGCGGGCTCACGTAGACCGCGCGGTAGAGCTTGACGTTGCCGACGATGTTCCACGGGACGCCCTGGTAGACGGCGACGTGGCCGTCGGGCTCGGCGCCGACGAAGTGCGAGCGCCACAGGCCCCAGGCCGCGAAGCCGCAGATGCCGACGAGGAGCATGAGCGCCAGCAGGGCGAACAGCACGCCGCGGCCGGTGTGCCGCTCCCGCCGCTGCGCCGGCTCCGGCTCCTCGACCCGGATCGCGGGCACGCCGTCGCCCTCGTCGAGGGTCGCTTCGTCGTCGCCCTCGATAGGCGGCAGCGTCACCATGGGGGCGGTGTCGCCGGTCTTTCCGCCCTCGCCGATCTCGAAGAAGACGACGGTGATGTTGTCGTCGCCGCCGCCCCTGTTCGCGGCCTTAACGAGCGCCTTCGCGGCTGCGCTCAGGTCGCCGCGGTTCCGTTCCACCTCGCGCAGGATCGTCTCGTCGTCGACCATCGCCGTGAGGCCGTCCGAGCAGAGCAGGAAGAGGTCTCCCGGCTTCGTCTCGACGGAGAACGTGTCGACGTCGACGTCGGGATCGGTGCCGAGCGCGCGGGTGATCACCGATCGCTGCGGATGCGCCTCCGCCTCCTCCGGCGACAGCTTGCCGCTGCGGACGAGCTCCGCGACCAGCGAGTGGTCCTCGGTCAGCTGCTCGAGCCTCTGGTCGCGGATCAGGTACGCGCGCGAGTCCCCGACATGGCCGATCGCGACGTGACCGTCCTCGACGAGCGCGACGGTCATCGTCGTTCCCATCCCCGTGGCCGAAGAGTCCTGCGTCTGCCGCTCGTAGACGCGGCGGTTGGCCTCCTGGATCAGCTCGTCGACGCGGTCCTCGCCGCCGCCGCGCGAGCCTTCGTCGCGCAGTGCCGCCGCGGCGAGGTTGGAGGCGAGCTCACCCGCCTGCGCGCCGCCCATCCCGTCGGCGACCGCGAACAGCGGCGGCTCGCAGACGTAGGCGTCCTCGTTGTGCCGCCGCCGCCGCCCGGTGTCGGTGATGCTCGCGACCTGGGCCAGGCGGCTCACGTTTCGTACCGGCTCATGTCTCGTACCTCAGCTCGGTCTCGCCGATGCGGACGACGTCGCCGGGCGCCAGCCTCTTCGCATGCGTGAGCCGAATCCCGTTCAGATAGGTGCCGTTCGTCGAGCCGATGTCCTCGACCCAGACGCCGTCGCGGCGCGGCTCGACACGCGCGTGCTTGGACGACGCGTACTCGTCCCGCGCGAGGTTCACGTCGTTGTCGGAGCCGCGGCCAAGCCGCAGCGCCGAGGAGTTCAAGGTCAGCTCCTCGCCCTCGGAGAGCGCCGGGCTCCTCACGACCACCAACCGCCCGGAATCGCGCAGCGCTGCCAGCTCGGCTGCCTGCGAGGGCGCAAGGATGAAGCTCTCCTGCGGCATGCGCACGTCGCGCGCGGCCGAGCGGACGATCCTCCAGATGAAGAGGTAGAGCAGGACGAGGAAGGCGAGCTTCAGCACCAGCAGCGCCTCCTCGACGGCGACTGAATAGAACATCAGGCCGCCGGCTCGGTTTCCCGCCTGAAGACGAGCTCGGTCGAGCCGAGGGTGATCCGATCGCCCTGCCGCAGCTTCGCCCGTTTCTGGCGGCGCCCGTTCACCTCCATCCCGTTCGTCGAGTCGAGGTCGACGACCCAGTACGCGGCGCCCTCTTGCCGCACCTCGGCGTGCTTGCGCGAGACGTTCGGGTCGGCGAGCTGGATGTCGCAGTCCTTCGAGCGGCCGATCACCGCACGTCCTCCGTCGAGCTCGTGCTTCGTGTCGTCCACGGTGAGGCTGACGATCTCGCGTGCGAGCCCGAGCTCCTCGGCCGAGACGGCCTCCGTCTCGGCCGGCTTGCGGTAGACCATCGTCGCGCCCGGCGGGGCCGCCGTCGGCTCCGGCGCGCCCGGTTGCGGGACGGGGCCCTGCACCATGCGGGTCGCGATCCCGAACTCGCCCATCTCGAGGTCGTCGTCGGTCTCGAACTTCACCTCCGGCGGCGAGAGCAGCTCGTAGCGCTCACGGCGCGCGTTCTCTGCGATGTAGTCCTGCAGCTCCGTGCGGAGCGACTCCTCGTAGCTCGTGAACTGCTCGCGGTCGGCCGGTGCGAGGTAGACCGTGTACTCGTT